>PCBA01000063.1 GCA_002730855.1 Gammaproteobacteria bacterium | reverse complement strand
TATTATAAGGTCCTAAATATCTGCAATATTGTCGCGTCATCATGGCAATTCCAGATTTAACAATTGCGTAGTTTCCCATCATTTTATCTGCATGGGCTTTAAGACCTCCCCTTGAAGTTAAGTTGATTATGCTTCCACTTTTCTGTTTCATCATTATCGGTGAAACTTCTTGAATCATTAACCAGTAACCTTTTAGATTAACGTCAGTTAACTTATCCCAAGACTCTTCGTCTAAATCAACTACGGACTTTGGGTGATACATGACAGCCACATTCATTAGTATGTCTATGGCTCCAAACTCTTTAACCACGTTTTCTACTAATTTCTTTACCTCTTCTTGGTTCGATATATCTGCTTTTAAAGCTAATGATTTGCGTCCCATTTTTTGGATCTCATCTGCTACGGCTTGGAGTTGACCTGACTCTAAATTTATATCAGTTACCGCTACATCAGCTCCTGCTTCTGCCAACCCTAAAGCAAAACCTTTACCCATATTTCTCCTAGCACCAACGACTAATGCCTTTTTTCCTTCTAAGGAGAAACTACTTAAGGACATATCAACTTAACAGCAACTACAAGGTTTTTTATACAAAGAAGAGATAAGCAGTCTAGACGTAGAACCGCTAGATTTTCTTGAATTTGAAACATTTTTTAAATTTTCTTCACTAGCTTTCGCACTCAGCTTACTTGAATCCTTTTTAGATAGGAAATACCCAGTATCAATTTCAAATTCATGGCTTCCAACGTTTGTGTTAATAAATACTTCTGAAGATTGAACACTAAAGTCTTTAAAAACCTTACCGTTTTTTAATATGGTCACTTTTTCCGGCTCTGGCAAGTTGGTAATCTTAAAACTTGTTTTATTATTAGTTTTTGTTTTATTGCCGTCATTTATTTTTAGAAATAATTTACCCTTAGTGTCATCGTGAAAGGCCTTTTGTACAGCAACTGCCGGGTAGTCAATTCCTTCTACTGAAGGTGAATAATACTTTGTTAAATTCGGTTCATTAAATAATTTCTCCCAAGCTCCTGGATCACAAACTTCGGAACACATAGCTAAAGCCGATAGCTGTCCTCTTGGCCAATTCTCCCCTAGATTAAACCAGAAACCAAACTGACTATCGTTTAGTCCAAAATATTTAGGCTCAAAGTTTTCTTCAGCAAATTTTCTTAACCTTTCGTGTGTTAACTGATCATCAAATTCTTTTGATAAGGACAATCCTAAGACTAGCATTCTGTCAGCAAGACCTATTTGGTCTGAAATCGGCTCTGCGGGATCATCCCACTTTAAAAATCTAACCCCTTCTCTATAAAGTAGCTCGGCAAACTCAGGGGCTTGGGGTTTAGCATAGAACGCTATAGCTAAAGCATGTGAGGGCTGTATTTTATGATGGTGATTCTTTAACGCATCGTAATACATAGTTACCCATTGCAAAGTTCCTTTATTATCAAAGCCATAATATTTGTCTTTAGTGTGATCAAGCCAAGACTTATAGGCAGAGTGCATTTCTTTATTAAATACATTGTCATACATTTTTAATCCCAACCCGGCTGCCGATAAACAAAAAGGCCAGGATTTAGTGTTTTCACAATGTGGTCCCATAGGAGTTTTTGTCCAGGTCTCGTATAGATGATCAACTAATTGATGTTGCGTCCATTCAAATTTAGTTCGATTAACACCTGCAAGATCAAAAGGAGAGGCCCATTTATCGTATCCGCTAACATAGGTATGAAGAGCTTGCGTTAGGTTTAACCATCCTTTAAAAAATAAATTTCCATCTGCTCCTATAGGATCCATTTGTAATCCCCAAGGCGCAACTCCATTAGCCGTCCAACCAGGTGCATCGTAATGCCCCCAAAACTCCTCAGGTATTAAGGTGCCCTTCCATTGCTCAGGATAATTAGGTCTATCAGGATCATGACCAAATTGAGACAACCAATCTACTGCTGCCCAATAAGTTATAGAACGCTCTGCTATTTCATCTAAAATTTCTGAATAAACTTCCCTCCAGGCGGGAGTTCTATCAGACATAAGACCTATAGCATAAGTTGATTCTTGCAAATCAAAACGAGGGAAAGAGCACATGGGAGGAGTAGAAGTTTTATCCCACCACTCCTCAGGTTCACCATCTTCAGTCCAATCGTCAGGGGTTGTTGCCTTCTGATAAAGAAAATTTAGCCAGCCTTGAGCTCTTTCATTCAATTCTAAATTGTCGGTATTTTCTTTATTCATAAATTTAAAGTTTAGAACTTGGTCTAGAGCTTATTTGCTCGTGCCATCTATTTAGATTTTTAAGACTTTCAGCAGGCTTAAGGTCTACCATGCTAGAAGCAAAATCTATTGCAGACAATAAAGTTATATCCGCTACGGTGTATCTATTCCCAGCAACATACTCTGAAGAAGAAAATTCTCTATCCAGCCTCTTATAGTATGCAGCTACATTCAAATCACTTGCTTTTTTGGCATCAGGGATTTGATCAATAATGTTCATACTCCCGACAATGGGCCCATTTACCCAAGAGATACCAATTTGTGTCCATAATTCTAATTCAATGTGCCTATTTCTACTTTCGATATAAGAAATTTCAAAAGAGTCTTCTCCAAATAAATTAGGTTCCGGAGCAATACATTCTAAGTACCTGCAGATAGCTATAGATTCAGATATACATCTTCCATCTTCTAGTTCAAGAACAGGTATCTTGCCGCTAGGGCTTTTTTTTAGAAATTCAGGTGTTTTATGCTCTCTCTTGAGCATGTCGCAGTTAACTAGTTCAAGGTCTATGTTTTTCTCGTGAGCAAATATTTTTACACGCCTTGGATTGGGTGCTCCAGAAAAATCATAGAGTTTCATAAGGCTTAGGAGATAGCAGGAGCATCACTTCCTAAGTACTCTTCTCTCAAGGTCCTTTTTAGGACCTTTCCAGTAGCATTTCTAGGAAGTGCATCAATAAATTCAACCTTACTAGGAACCTTAAATTTAGCTAGATTTTCTAAGCAATGGGAAATCAGATCCTTTTCCTCTAAATTTTCATTTGGTTTAAGAGATATGAAAGCAACTCCAGTTTCACCCCACCTTTCGTCTGGTACTCCAATTATCGCAGCTTCACCTATCTGTGGTAATTGATAAAGAACATTCTCTACTTCAGCTGGGTATACATTCTCTCCTCCCGAAATATACATATCCTTTGAGCGATCAACAATATAAACAAAACCTTCTTCATCAAATTTAGCTGCATCACCTGTCTTTAACCATCCATCTTCAAACGAGCTTTCTGTTGCTTCTGGATTGTTCCAGTATCCCGGGGTTATGTTTGGGCCTTTTATGTACAACTCCCCCACTTTATCTGCACCAAGTTCATTACTCTTTTCATCTACTATCTTTATTTCAGTGTGAAGAAGGGCTTTTCCTGCAGATCCAAGTTTTCTCTCTGCATCTTCTGCAGCCAAACCTATGCCTCCAGGGCTAGTTTCAGTCATCCCCCACCCTTGTATCATAGATACACCCTTATTTGACCATGTCTTTAGTATAGCTTCAGCACAAGGTGCTCCTCCTATTCCAGCAATCTTTAAACTTGAAAGGTCTGTTTGATCAAAATCAGGATGGTTCATCATAAATTGATAAGGAGCAGGTACCGCAAAAAAGTGACTTACTTTATATTCAGAACTTCCTAAAATAGAAAGCGCTAACCCTGGATCAAATTCTCTTATTAGAATCAGTTCACCTCCAGCATGAAGAACTGGATTAGCATAACAATTCATACCTCCAGTGTGGAAAAGAGGAAGCACCACCAGCTGTACGCTATCAGGCCCAACGAAAGCAGGCGCGGCTAAATTGATAGTGTTATAAAGTTGCATTTGATGGTTAATCATTGCTCCCTTAGGGTGCCCAGTGGTACCTGATGTATACATGATCATAATCAAGTCATCCTGAGTGCAATCAACTTTTTCATAATTTAGTTCAGAATCATTTATAGCATGGTCATATTCACTTAAGTTGTCAGTTTTATCTATCTGAAGGGAATGGTTAATTTTGCAATCTTTCTGTAATTCAATCCCTATCTCTGAAAAAGAAACATCATAGATTAAGACGCTAGGGGTGCTGTCGTTTAAGATATATTCCAATTCCGGCTTAGTGAGCCTCCAGTTTAGAGGCAATTCAATTGCTCCAACTTTAGCGCAAGCAAATTCTAGTTCAAAAAACTCGGCACAATTCTGAGACAAGATTGCGATTCTATCTCCCTTCTTTATTCCTCGAGCCTGCAACCAATTAGCTAACCTTGAAGCCCTATCATCTAATTCTTTATAAGTAAGAGTTACATTATTGCTTAAATCCCTAATAGCAATCTTATTAGGTCTAACGTTCGAATGATAAGCAGACCAATCATAGTGTTGTACTGTCATTTCTACTTCTCTTTATAACTATAGATACACAATCATAATTAAATAAAAAAGTATCACAGCTCCCCAAATATTTAATAAGAGACCTATTCTTCTACCCACCTGCTCTCCTCTTGAGTATTGCCATAAGAAGAAAAGAGCACTGATGAATATAAGTGAAACAATAATACCTATATGCATAATATTTACTTTACTGACTAAATACTTTGCCCGCAAGCCTAGGTTCTCAACCCGTATTGATTTCCCGATTAAATTCAAATGTTTATTGAAATAAAATGCTTAAGCTATCCAAGAGCTATATCATGCGTATATGAGAGAGTCATCAAAGCCTAGAATAAAGACTTCTATAGGCATTGTTAAAAAATCAAAGAAATCCAAAGGTTTCTTTGTAGAAGACGCTACCAACGAATCACAATTTAAATTAGGCAAAAAAGAGGTTTATAAAGTAATGCCTGGTGACTTAGTCAAGTTCTCTCTAGGAAAGAAAGAATGGGCCGTTGTTGAAGAGATAATAGAAAGCAATACAAAGGAATTCGTAGGTTCTATTTTTACTAGAGGTAAAAGAATATTCTGCAGCCCTATAGGCTTTGAGAATGACATAAGAGTAGCCATATCTGGAGAAATTCCAAAAAGAATCAATTCTAACTCCTTAGTAAAGGTAAAGATGATTAAACAGCCTGAAGAAAGTAAATTAGCGGAGGGTTATATCGAAAAAGTACTAGCTAATGGCCTTGAGTTAGCTTATGAGATTGCGATCTCAAATCACAACATTAAAACAAATTGGCCTACGTCTGTAATTAATGAAGCCAAGAAATTAAAGAACGAAAAAGAAAAAGAAGATCAATATGAAGATTTAAGAAGTAAGAAGTTTGTAACCATAGATGGGAAAACTGCTAAAGACTTTGACGATGCTGTCTTAGGAGAAAAAGATAAACAAGGTAACTATATTTTATACGTAGCAATAGCGGATGTTGCTAGATTTGTTAAGCAGGGAAGTGTAATTGATCAAGAGGCAGCAGATAGAGGAACTTCCGTTTACTTCACTCAAAAGGTTGTGCCCATGCTTCCAGAGGTTATAAGTAATGACGTGTGTTCATTAAGACCTAACGAGGATAGGTTTTGTTTGGTATGTAAGACTATTGTTGATAAAAATGGAGATTTAAAACACTCAACTTTCTTTGAAGCAATAATAAATTCAAAAGCCAGACTAACTTATGAAAAACTCTCAGAAGAGATAGAAAAAAATAAATTAAACAAAATTTACTCTGAATCAATCAAGAATCTCGTTGAAATCTATGCCCGGTTAAAAACAAATAAAGAAGACAGAGGAGCGCTGGAATTGGATGTGCCTTTTTATGTACCTAAATTTAACGATAACAAGATAGTAAAGTTCTTCAACTCACCCAGAACACTTTCACATATGATGATCGAAGAATTTATGTTGGCAGCAAACATAGCAACAGCTGAGATATGTCTTAAGTTTGGTATGCCTGCCATGTATAGAATCCACCCCAAGCCAGACTTGCTTAAAATAAACCAGTTAAAAGATTTTGTGAGAAGCAGAAAAATTAATGCAAAGTTAAATGAAGGAAATACAGTCAACCAATTATCTAAGCTGGTAGATTTAGTTAAAGATAGAAAGGATAAAAAAATAATACATATGCAGGTTCTTCAATCTTTAAGTTTAGCTGTATATAAAGCTAAGGTTTCAGAGCATTTTGCATTAGGGTATAAAGCTTATTCCCATTTTACTTCTCCAATAAGAAGATACCCAGACTTGATTGTACATAGAGCAATAAAGAAACTAATTAAGGCCAACAAAGGGAAAATTTCTTCTAGCGATAGTAGTGTTAACTTCGAGAACCCCTACCCCCAAGATGTCTTAGAAAAATTAGCTTTAGAATGTTCTACAAAAGAGAGAGCTGCTGAGAAAGCAGAAAGAGATGCCTTAAACCATCTTAAGTGCGAATTTGCGGCCGATAAGATAGGGAATTCTTTCAAGGGCCAGATAACTGGAGTGACCAACTTTGGGTTATTTATTCACCTTCAAGAAGTTAACATAGAAGGCTTGTGTCATATAAAGCACCTGCCTAAAAACGAGTACTATGTCTACGATGAATCTTCACAAATGCTACAAAGTAATAGTTCAAATCATTCCTACTCGCTTGGCGATTACCTAAAAGTTAAGGTTGAAAAGGTAGATGTTTTTTCTCAAAGAATAGACCTTAGAATACTAAAATGAAATTAACTAATGACCAAGAATTAGTTTGTGGAATCAACGCCATAAACGAAATCATTTCCATAAGACCTGGCTCTGTTAAAACTATATTCACCCAAGACTCTAAGAGAAAAAAAAGAATAGAAGAATTAGAACGGCTAGCTAAAAAGAATGGTATTGAAGTGATTGTTCAGAGCCCGTCTTTTTTTAAAAAGAATTTCTTAGAGATGAATCATCAAGGGGTTGCTATTATTTGTAACAAACGACTGGAAGAAAATGAGAGTTTTTTAGAAACTATTATTGAAGGAGATAGCTTATTACTCTTAATTCTTGAACACATAACGGATCCACACAATGTTGGTGCTTGTATCAGAAGTGCTGCAGCGGCCGGAGTTGACGCCGTAATAGTTCCGAAAGATAGAGCATGTCATTTAACTCCAACCGTTAGAAAGATATCATCTGGTGGATCGGAACTTATTCCTTTCATTGTTGTCACAAATATTGTTAGAACCATAAATAAATTAAAATCATCTGGGGTAACAATTTACGGTAGCGATATGAATGCCTCTAAATCTCATAATGAAATATCCTATAGTGATAAATCTGCTTTAATAATTGGATCGGAAGACAAAGGGTTAAAAAGATTGACTCAAGAGAATTGCGATGAAGTTATCAAAGTTAAGATGCCTGGAAGAATTGAAAGTCTAAATGCTTCTGTTAGTGCAGGCATTATGTTATTTCAGATGGTTAGCCAAAAACAAACACCTGAATAATTATTTAGTTAGAATACGACGATGCTAGCTCAAAGAACTCTCTCAAATTCAATAAAAGGTTTTGGAATAGGTCTCCATAGCGGCGATCCTATCACCCTAAAATTATTACCTGCCCCTCCTGATACTGGAATAATTTTTAGAAGAGTTGATCTAGACCCGGTAGTAGAAATCAAGGCAAGAGCAGAGAATGTGGGCGATACAACCATGTCTACTTCATTAACCTGGAAAGATGTAAAAATATCTACTGTTGAACATTTACTCTCTGCCATGGCAGGTTTGGGGATTGATAATGCATATGTTGAAGTAAATGCAGCAGAAATTCCGATCATGGATGGAAGTGCTGGGCCTTTTGTGTTTTTAATTCAATCAGCTGGGTTGCATGAGCAAGACGCTCCGAAGAAATTTATTAGAATTAAAGAAACTGTAAGGGTTCCTTATAATGATGCCTGGGCCCAGGTTTCACCTTTTGAAGGATTTAAAGTTGCCTTTACTGGTGTTTGGGATCACCCTGTACACAAACGACACGGCACAAAAGCTTCTATCAATTTTAATAGCACTTCTTTCGTAAAAGAAGTTAGTAGAGCTAGAACTTTTGGATTCATGAGTGACCTAGAGGCGCTTAAAGAGAATGACTTAGCTCTTGGTGCCAGCCAAAAAAATGCTGTAGCTATAGGCGAAAATGAGATTCTTAATGAAGATGGGTTGAGATTAGAGAATGAAATGACAAAACACAAAGTTCTAGATGCTATCGGCGATCTTTACTTACTTGGGCACAATTTAGTCGGGTCATTTGAAGGTTATAAGTCAGGCCATACAGTTAATAACGCGCTATTAAGAGAGCTTTTAGCAAGACCTGAGACGTGGGAAGTAATAACTTATGATGATCCAGGCAACTCCCCAATAACGTATTTGGATCCAATCATTGATCCTAGTTCGGGATAATTTTTTTACATTATTAAGTAATATCATGAAACAAATTGATAGAATCCAACCTACAAGAATTTTATGAGTATATTAAATAAGATATTTGGTTCAAAAAACCAAAAGATTTTAAAGAAAGTTCAACCTTTAGTTAATGCAATTAATGGACTAGAGGATGATATTTCTCATCTAAACGATAATGATCTAAAGGAAAAAAGAAGTGAGTTTATATTAAGACATAACGAAGGAGAGTCTTTAGATGATCTTCTTCCTGAGGCTTTTTCAATAGTCAGAGAAGTCAGTAAGAGGCAACTTGGCCTCCGTCATTATGATTGTCAATTAATTGGCGGTATAGCCCTTCACAACTGTCAGATAGCTGAGATGGCTACTGGAGAAGGCAAAACACTGGTTGCCACCCTTCCGAGTTATTTAAATTCATTTACGAAAAGAAAAGTGGTACTTGTAACTGTGAATGATTACTTGGCAAAAAGAGACGCCGAATGGATGAAGCCAATCTATGAAAATCTAGGTATGACAGTTTCCTATATAACTTCAGCACAAGACCCTTTTACAAGAAAAGAGGCTTATAAAGCTGATGTAATCTACGCCACCAATAATGAAATTGGATTTGATTTCTTAAGAAACAATATGGTTGTCAGCACTGAAGATAGGGTCATGAATGATTATTATTTTGCAATAATAGATGAAGTTGACTCCATACTGATTGATGAAGCTAGAACTCCTTTGGTGATATCCGGACCAGCAGAAAATACTGCTGAAATTTATCAACAAATTAGTCAGTTCGTTCCAAAGTTAGAAGAACAAGTCCTCCAAGAGAATGAAGAAGGAGAGGTAGAGACTATTAAAGAAGGACATTTCGTTGTTGATGAGAAATCTAAACAAGTTGAATTGACTGATTCGGGACATGATTTTATAGAACAGCTGTTAAAAGAATCCAACATGCTGCAACAAGATCAAAGTCTTTATTCTTCCGGAAACCTTAGACTATTACATTACATTCAATCCTCTCTAAGGGCTCATTTTCTTTTTAATAAAGATGTCGACTACATGATCCAAGAGAATCAAGTCGTTCTAATAGATGAAAATACTGGAAGAGCAATGCCTGGTAGAAGATTAGCAGATGGACTTCATCAAGCTATTGAACAAAAAGAAAATGTACCTATCCAAATGGAGAGTCAAACGCTCGCTTCCTGTACTTTCCAAAATTATTTTAGACAGTATGAAAAACTATCAGGAATGACTGGTACTGCTTCAACTGAAGCAGAAGAATTCTCAGAAATTTACGGGCTCAATGTCGTTGAGATTCCAACTAATGAAAAGATGATCAGGGATGACAAAAATGATCTTGTCTATCTTACGGAAAGTGAAAAATATAAATCTGTCGTTGAAGAAATACAAACCTACAAAGATAAAGGTAATCCAGTTCTTGTTGGGACCGCTTCATTGGAAAGTTCTGAAATGCTTTCCAAACTTCTAAAACAAATAAATATAGAACACCAAGAATTGAATGCAAAAAATCATGCTAGAGAAGCTGAAATAATTTCTCAAGCCGGCAAGCCGGGCGTTGTGACCATTGCTACTAATATGGCCGGCAGAGGAACGGATATAGTTTTGGGAGGAAATTGGGAAGCAGAATATGAAAAGTTTGGACAAGGTAACTTAGCTACAAAAAAAGAACTAAAAAACGATTGGGGAGAATTAAATAGTAAAGTGATTTCGTCTGGGGGCTTGCATGTTATTGGAACAGAAAGAAATGAATCTAGGAGAATGGACAATCAATTAAGAGGGCGTTCAGGTAGACAAGGAGATCCAGGATCCTCCAGATTCTATATATCTCTAGAAGACAACCTAATGAGGATATTTGCCTCTGATCAATTTAAGAACATTATGCAAAGAGTGGGCTTAGAGGACGGAGAGCATATAGAACACAGAATGTTAAGTGGAGCAATTGAAAGAGCCCAAAAGAGAGTTGAAGGAAGAAACTTTGATATAAGAAAAATGTTACTCGAATACGATGACATGGCAAATGAACAAAGGCAGATCATCTATTCTCAAAGAAACTCTATCCTAGAATCGGATTTAATAACTGATTTATTAAACTCGATGAGAGAAACAGTCATAAGCGACGAAATAGGATCTGTAGTGCTAGACGGTCTTGAACCAAATGAATGGGATATAGACTCTCTTGAAACCTCTCTTCTAAATACCTTTGGAATACAGGTGCCTATTAAAGACTGGGTAAAGGAGAATCAAGGTATCACCTCTGAAGAGGTTGAAAAGAGAGTGAATTCAATTACACAAGATGCTTACACTAGCAAGAGTCAAGTCATTGGCCCCGTAATGAGGGACTTTGAAAAACAAATACTTTTACAAATCATCGATACTTCATGGAAAGATCATTTAGCTGAGGTTGATGCCTTAAGACAAGGCATTGGTCTAAGAAGTTACGGCAATAAAAACCCTAAGTTAGAATTTAGAAGAGAGTCATTTGACTTGTTTGAAAACCTCCTTAATAAAATAAGGCTCGAAGGTATTAGATTTCTTTCTAGAGTAGAGATTGAATTAGAGGATTCAGGTGAATTGAATTTACCTAAACAAAACCAAAAGCAAACCCTAAACCATCAAAACCCTGAGTCGGCTCTTAACCCTGCTAAACCAGAAAAGGATGATGACCAGCCTAGTGGCAATAGAAGGCTAAGAAGAGCAGAAGCAAAATTGGCTAGAAAGAAAGACAAGAAGAGACAATAATGGGGAAAATCTGTCATATAGAAGGGGTTAAACTTGGTTGTGCTTCAAGTAACACAAGATACGGAAAAAGAAATGACTCACTTGTAATTACGCTTAATAAAGAAAGTACATTAAGTGGTAAATTCACTTCCAATTCATTTAAAGCTGCACCTGTAAAAATAGCTATTAAAAACCTACAATCTTTAATTAAAGGAGAAAAGGCCCTTGTAATAAACGCCGGAAATGCAAATGCAGCTACCGGATCAAAAGGCATTAAGGATGTTAAAAATTATTGTAAAGAAATAGGGTCTTTATTAAATATTAACCCTTCCAACGTAATTCCTTTCTCTACCGGGGTTATAGGAGAGCCCTTACCGGCTGATAAGTACCTAAGTGCATTTAAAAAAGCCTTACCTCTGTTAGATAAAAAAAATTGGAAAGATGCCGCTCAATCAATTCTTACAACTGATACAAAGCAAAAACTAATTTCAAAAGAAATAAAAATAGGAAAACGAATTTTTTCCATCACTGGCTTCGCGAAAGGCTCTGGAATGATTAGACCTGACTTTGCAACCTTACTTAGTTTTGTTTTTGTAGATGCTAAATTAAATTCCAATAGCTTAGAAAAGATTCACTCTGATGCTTTATCTCAAAGCTTCGAAGCCTTAACAATAGATGGTGATACTTCGCCCAATGATTCTTCTCTGTTAGTGGCTACAGGTAAGAAAGATAAACAAATAAAGAAGAATTCGAATGAAGAAAGGGCCTTGAAACTAGCAATTAAAGAAGTATTTGAACAACTTTCCCAGCTATTGGTTCAAGATGCCGAAGGAGCTACAAAAAAGGTTTCAGTTAATGTCGCTAAAGCAAAAACCTTAAAGCAAGCGAAATCAGTTGCGTTTACAGTAGCCGAATCCCCATTGGTAAAAACAGCTCTGTTTGGTAATGATGCTAATTGGGGGAGAATTCTTTCAGCCATAGGAAGGGATAGTGAAATAAACGACGTAAGCAGAGTTTCTATATCTATTAATGGTCAGCCCATGGTAAAAAAAGGGAATTTAGATCCAAAACATTCTGAAAAGTCCGCTGCGAGAGCCCTGAAGAAGAAGAATATAGAAATTAATATTAGTCTTGGACTGGGAAAGAAAGAATTTAAAGTACTAACTTCAGATTTATCTGAAGATTATGTGTTGATTAATAGCGACTATAGAAGTTAAAGGCTTTTTACTTGGAACGCTAATGTAACGTTTCATCTTCTTCTTCAAAATTATAAATTTCTTTACCAGCGATTTTTCTATCTTCACTTGCCCATGCTCCCAAATCTAAAAGCTGGCATCTTCTTGAACAAAAGGGTCTATGTTCGTTCTTTGATGAATATTCAGCTTTATTTCCACATTCAGGACATTTAACTAATTTCATAATAGTGATAAGAACTTTTCATGCAGTTCTTTGACTTTACTTTCAAGATCTTCAAGACTTCCTTCGTTCAATATAACCTCGTCAGCTTGTTCAAGTCTCGCTTTTCTATCTATTTGAGATGCAATAATCGATTTTATTTGTTCCTCAGAAACATTATCTCTTTGGCTTGTTCGGTCTATCTGGATCTCGACAGGCACATCAACTACTAAAACTAAAGAGCAAAAGCTCTTCTGGTCAGTTTCTAATAACAAAGGCGAAACCAAGATAGTGTAAGGACTTTTTGAGGATTCTATTTCATGTTTTATTTGAAAAGCTATTGCTGGATGCAATAAGGACTCTAACCATAATTTTTTTTCTTCAGAATTAAATATAATTTCTCTTAACTTAGAGCGATTTAATTCTCCCTCTTTAGTCAATATATCTTCGCCAAAGTGCTCGGATATTTTTTTTAGCGATTCTTTTCCTTTTTCAACTACCACTCTAGATGCTAAGTCAGCGTCTACGATATTTATGCCAAGTTTTTGAAAAATATCAGATACTGCTGTCTTACCGCTTCCTATTCCGCCCGTCAGTCCAATAATCATAGAACTTGATGTTATCAGAAGAAAATTAAATTTTCCTTCTATTCCCTTCTCTCTCTCAAAAAATCAATAACAGCTGAAGTAAAAATATCATTCCTATCGCCTGCAATCATGTGGGCAGCCTTTTCTATCTCCACAAACTCAGCATGTTTTATTGTTTCCATAAATTGCTTCACTTCATCTTCAGTAACAATGTTGCTCATAGCTCCTCTAATTAGGAGGGTAGGTACAGAAACATTCAAAGCGTACTCCTTTTGCCTTTTCTTATAATCTCCTCTTCGTTTTGACCTCGATCCAATAAATTTAGGGTCCCAATGCCAATAATATCTTCCGTCATCTTTAAGCCTTAAATTTTTTTCTAGTCCTTTATTGTCTGTCGGCCTTTTACGATGTGGGAGATATGTTGAAATTGCTTGCGAAGCTTCTTCTAAACTAGTAAATCCTTTATGACCTGAACTCATAAAATTTAGTATTTGATCCGACCCTTCATCGTTAGGGTATATACCAATATCTACCATTATTAAAGAAGTGCATAAATCTTGATATTCTTTATCTCCAGTAGTGCACAAAGCGACCATTCCTCCAAGTGAAGCTCCAACTAATGATGCAGGCTTACTAAGCTCGTTAAGAATGGAGATTAAGTCTTCTTTGTAGCTTTCAATGGCGTAATCTCCTTCTGGATGCCAGTCACTCTCTCCATGCCCCCTTAAATCGATTGCTACTGCATGAAAACCAGATTCTGCTAACTTTCTTCCCGTTTCTCCCCAAGCATGTCTTGTCTGACCGCCTCCATGCATCAAAATAACTAATGGGTCTTCTCTGCTTCCCCATTCAGAAGCTTTTATAGACAATCCTGATTGGACTCTAAAATACATATATTAATTTTTTATGGAAACGAATAAAACAAATGGATAGTTTTGAGTGATAATACAGAAACTAAACTATCACACCACTAATTAATTATATTTTTTTATGAACGCACCCAGATCGCTTCTAGATAGGCTTAAATATATCGGACCTAGTGTGATAGTAACCGGGAGCGTCGTTGGAAGTGGCTCAATAGTCATGACACCATTACTTGGTGCAGCGGCTGGTTTTGTGTTGCTATGGTGGCTGCTTTTAAGTATGTGGAGCAAACCAATCATTCAAGCTGAAATAAGTCGTTACATTGTTGTAACTAGAAAAACATTCCTAGAGGCTTTTTCTGATATGCCTGGATTTAAAACAACGATACAAGGAAAAACAACTTCGTGGCTTGTCTGGTTTATGTTCATAGGAGTTATACCTTCTGTTGCCGGAATGGGAGGCCTAGCAGGGGCTGTGGCAGAAGCCGGAAACTCTATGATACCTTTAATAAGCGTCGAGATATGGGTCGTTGCCTGTTGTTTGACTACCTGGTTAATTCTTTACTGGGGTTCTTATCAAAACTTAGAAAGCATCTTGCTGGTGATGGTTTTATTCTTTTCCTTTATAACAATAGCTATCGCATTTTCAATGCAATCAACAGAATATGAGGTCAATTTTGAACAGATTTCTCAGGGATTAACTTTCAGTTTTCCAACAGAGTTTTTGCCTTTAGCCCTAGCTGTATTTGGTTTTACTGGCATAAGCTATGGTGAAATCATGGCTTACACTTATTGGTGCTTAGAAAAAGGTTATGCTCAAGATACAAGAAATGATATTCAAGAAACCAAAGCTTGGATTAAGACCATGCAGACTGACGTATGGGTAACAGTTTTATTTATTACCATAGGAACCTTACCCTTTTTCTTTTTAGGAGCTGGCGTTCTACACTTTGTCCCTGAATTACAAGAATCTTTAGCGACCAACTCCTTTTGGGATGTTGACATAATTGGAGCCTTACAAAATATGTTCTCTCTAGTATTAGGGGGATGGGCAAAGTGGCTATTCATAATACTTGCTTTTTTTGTGTTGTTTTCAACCTTACTATCAGGAACGGCCGCATTTACTAGAACTATTGCTGATTATCTAATTTCTACAGGCCTAGTATTAGAGCAAGAAGACACCAGAACTTATCTAATAAAACTAATTGCTTTCTTTATACCCTTCTTCTCATGTGTCTTTTATTTCATCTTACCCAACCCAATAACCTTATTAATTATTGCAGGAATATGGGCGGCGATGGGTTTGCCTATTGTGAATATAGGTGCACTCTACCTAATCAGTAAACTAGATAAAGATTTACAACCGAAACAAAGCACAAAAACAATACTATGGTTAAGTTTAATACTTCAAATTACCATGGCCCTTCTAATCCTTTATGATATGACTATTGGGTTTTAATAATAAAGGTTTATAGATGGATTTAGTCAAATGGCCCTTTTTAAAACAGAGTTGGGGCATGGAAGTGGTCAAGTCTGAAGGTCCTTATCTTTATACTAATGACGGCTCTAAAATACTTGATGCCGCAGGAGGCGCTATAGTAAGTAACATAGGCTACGGGAGAGAAGAAGTAGCTGAAGCTGTAAAAATAGCTACGAAGAACAATTCGTATGTCCTTCCTCCATTTTTAACACCTGAAAGAGAAGCTTTATTGGATGAATTAAGAGAACATTGGCTTCCCCCTCATTTAACCAGGATTCATCTTTCTTCAGGAGGCTCTGAAGCAAATGAGTCGGCAATTAAACTTGCCATTCAATACCAAGCTAGTAGAGGAAAACCTGAAAAGAATATCATCTTAACTAGATCTCTCTCTTATCATGGCACGACTTTAAATATGTCCGGTATTTCAGGCCATGCTGCAAGAAAAAGAGGTCTAGAAAATTACGTTCCAAAGTCCCCCATGATAGAAACGCCCTACCCTTTAAGGTGTCCTTTGGGCAGCTTTCATCCTGGAGCTAAAGATTACTACCTTGATAACTTAAAAGAAGTGATACAAGAAGTAGGGGCTGAAAATATAGCGGGCTTGCTAATGGAACCCATCAATGGATCGAGTGGGGGCGCTATAAGTCCTCCAGAAGGGTATTGGGAAGAAGCTCAAGAAGTTTTAATTGGTAATGACATACTGCTGATTGCAGATGAAGTCATGACAGGGTTTGGGAGAGTTGGAGAGGATTTTGCTAGTAATCTTTACAGCCTTCAGCCAGACATATTAGTAGCTGGAAAAGGCATGGGTGGAGGTTACGCCGCCATTGGAGGTACCTATAGTACTGATAAAATAGCTGATTCAATAATGGTAGCAGGTTACGAAGTTATGTTTCATACTTTTGCTGCCCTACCCCAATCTTGCGCAGCTTCCACAGCCGTTCTAAAAATTCTTAGAGAAGAGAAATTATGTGATCGAGTTAACCCACTCGGTGAAAAGATTATTGATCAATTAAATACAGAAGTGGGTCAGCACCCTAATGTAGCTGAAATTAGAGGAAAAGGGCTATTAATTGGAATAGAAGTAGTCAAAGAAAAGGAAGGGTTAATTTGCTTTGATGAAAAGGAAAAAATTACTTCCAAAATTATGATGAAAGGATTAGAAGATGGAGTCTTTCTTTACCCTGGAGGTACGGGAGAATTTAGAGACATAATCTGCTTGGGTCCAGCATTTACCATTGGAGACGAGGAAATAGATTTGATGGTAAAGGCAGTTAAGAATTCACTGAATCATATTGCAGATATTTATTCTTAAAATTTGAATGGTGGAGCCAGTCGGGATCGAACCGACGACCTCATCCGTGCAAGGGATGCGCTCTCCCAGCTGAGCTATGGCCCCACTTTGGGATGCGTAGATTACCAAAAACTAGAGAGTTAGAAACATTTATTTTATGTTTATAAAGAATTTGCTCTTCCTTCTATAGCCGCATTGATTCTTTCAAGTATATCCTTTTGATCTAAATCTTTAGTCATTTGATAATGCGGATGGCCCAAAGTTGCTAAGTCTGTTGCAACCTCAATTGCCTTTTGCATCAATTCTCCTTCATCAACCACTTCATCCAAGTAACCTGCTTCTATTGATTGATCTATAGGGTAAGCCTCAGCATTAAGAATAGCTCGATGCCAATGCCTCTTAGAAATTCTTGATTTTGAGATCTCCAATATAGGAACCGGTATAGACATATTATTTCTATGCTCATTAGCTTGGACAATATACTTACCTTTTGCTCCTATTCTATAGTCAGCACAGCAAAGTAAGAAAGCTCCCAAAGCAATTGAATGGCCACTTGCAGCTACTACAACCGGTCTAGGAAAACCGTAAATTCTTGCAAGTAGCTTAAATCCATTTACTGTCATATCTACTATGTCTTTGGCTTCACCTCCAGTCATGGTTTTTAAATCAAATCCTCCAGAAAATAAACCTTGTCTTCCAGTAATCAACAAAGACCCTTTATCGTCAGGAACTCCGTCAAGTAAGTTATTGATAGCGGCACTCATTGCACTTGAGAATACATTGGCCTTTCCATCATCAAGAGTAATTATTGATACATCACCTTCTTTAGTAAGGGTAGCAAGTTGATCCGTCATGTCTTTTCCTTATTGTTAGTTTTTAAGAAATCTATATTCTAATATCTTAGCTAAGAACTCAAATGAAATAACATGAAACTATCTAGATCAATTAAACAAAAAGTTACGTTAATCACTGGAGCCGGGAGTGGAATGGGAAAAGCCACTGCAGAAGTTTTTGCAGCTGAGGGTGCTAAGGTGGTTGTTACTGACGTAAATTCAGAAAATGCTCAGAAAGTAAGTGATCAAATTAATTCAGATGGAGGTGAGTCCATAGCCATGTCATTAGACGTGACAAACGAGGGTCAAATAAAAGAATGTGTTTCCAAAAGTATAGAGTCTTTTGGGCAAATAGATCATCTGATCAACAATGCAGGGATTGCTTCTCCAATCAATATTGATGATGAGAACTACGAAGAAATATGGCATAACACCATGGAGGTTGTTTTAACTGGTCAAACAAGATTAATTCGAGCCTGCTTGGAACATTTACTTAAATCAGATGCTGCGCGAATAGTTAACATATCCTCTACTGAAGGATTTGGAGCAACCCCTACGCACAGCCCCTACACAGCCGCTAAGCATGGAGTTATAGGCTTAACAAGATCATTAGCTTTAGAACTTGGTCCTCAAGGAATTACTGTAAATTGTATATGCCCGGGACCAATAAACACTAATATGACTTCGGCAATAGATGAAAAAGACAAGGCAACATTTGCCAGGCGTAGGGTAGGACTTAAACGGTACGGTGAGCCTGCGGAAGTGGCCCATGCTACTTTAAGTTTATGCCTTCCAGCTTCATCTTATATTAATGGAGTAGCCC
>PCBA01000062.1 GCA_002730855.1 Gammaproteobacteria bacterium | reverse complement strand
TTCAACTTCTTGCTTAGTATAATAATGTTTGGTAATAATTTTAGCCTGCGACACCATTAAGATTAGTTAATGCAGCTGAAATGGAAGGAGTAAATCCTGACAAATCAGAAGGACCAAGAGACATTTTATAATTACCAAATTGAATACTTAGTTTAATTCTATCAGTAGTAAAATATAGTTAAAGACTATTAATCATGGAAACCATTACATATTTAGAAACACCAGGGGTAATAACTACTCCTATTAATGAAATGGAACCTTCCCCTTGGGAATCATCTACGACTAAACAAGAGTTTGAACCTACAGATGATATAAAAGAAGATACAAAGCCTACACCTAAGTCAAAGAAAGAAGATACAATCGCAGCTTTCGCTCAAAAATTAATTAGCTTATCCTCTTGTATCCATAGTTTACAAACTCAATCTCATCTTATTCATTTCAATTATGAAGGAGAAGATTTCCTGGCAGTACATAAATTTCTTAAGAAAGAATATGAATTGCATCAAGAACAATTTGATCGCGTTGGTGAATACGTAAGATCTTTAAACTATTTAATGCCTATGTGTGAGAAAGGTTTAACCGGTGCACATAAAAAAAATATCACACATGTTACAAAATACGAGGGTTTCCACATGCTTGTGGTCTATCGTAAAAATTTAGAATATCTTGGTGAATACTCAAAAGAAATTCGTAAAGCAGCTATGAAAAATAATTCACCAGACATTGAAAACTATCTGGCAGAAATTGTAGATAATTGCTTTAAGTCTGTATGGATGTTAAATGCGACTCTAAGAGATGTTTGATTTTTAGTTCTGAAAACATTAGATAGCTAGCTGCTGTTTGAAGATTATCTACAGAATCATTAAAAAAAGCTAAGGCTGTATTGCATTTATTACATAGTATTCCTCGTACTTTTCCTGATCTATGGTCGTGGTCTACACATAAAAAGAAACTTTTTAAGTTCTTTCTTTTTTTAGCTGCACCACAGATAGCACACTTCTTGTCTTGTTTCTTAAGAATTGTTTC
Organism: Gammaproteobacteria bacterium; assembly: GCA_002730855.1. Classification (GTDB taxonomy): domain Bacteria; phylum Pseudomonadota; class Gammaproteobacteria; order Magnimaribacterales; family Magnimaribacteraceae. The sequence continues at coordinate 9,250 of PCBA01000062.1, read as the reverse complement.
ATAGTCTTCTATACTTATCTTGTATTTAGTCCATAAGTTTTTAGCTCTATTTTTTCTTGAGGCTAATTTACTTCTCACTAATTTCTTACTTTGTTTCACAAGAAAGCAAAAGATTATCTAAAAGAATAACATTTATTTTTCTTTTTTAAAAGAAGAACTATGTTTATTTTTAAAAGCACCTTCTATATCAGTAGTAAGAGGCTCATAAATTTCTGCTAAATATTGTAAATTATTCAAGTCATTTATTGTTTTAGATAACGTAGAAATAATCATGGGATGTTCCACTCTTGCAGCAAAAGAAAGAGTATCTCTTAATGTATTGATTGCATCTTTAATTCCCATTAAAGATTGAGGAGACATTCCCATTTTAAAAAATCATGTCATTATTATTCTAACTCTTCCCAGATCCAACCCATTTGATAGTCATCAATATAAGGTTTAATTCCTAATGAAGCCATTAATTCAGAGATTAAACGTCCTTTTCCGATCTTTAATTTTCTTCCAGCTTGATTTAAATTGTCGTCTACCACGATTAAGGTGCCTTCTTTGATGCAATTTTTAGCAGCAAATAATTCTTTTAGATGATGGCTACTGGCTTCCCAATCATTGTTCCAGTTTTGAATATTAAAAGAATCTAAGTAAAGGAAATCGATTTCACCCTCTACTTGTCCTAAGAATTCAATGCTATCTTCGCAATATACCTTAGCAAATACAGTGTTTTCTTTTGCTAGCTCGCATGCTTTAGGATCAATATCAACTGAAATTAATTTACCTCCGTTATATTTAATATAATTATCATATAGAAGTGTTGAACAACCATCTCCTTCATAGTTGTTCTCCTCTCTATAGGTTCCTGTTTCGAGGATCACAGGATATTTGATCTCATCTAAATATGAGAAAATTTTACTGAAGCCTCCTTTCCTTTTTCCTAAACGGTTCTTTATCTCATCAAAATAAGCTAACCAAGTCATCGTTATAAGTTATACTTTTACTAATATACACAACTAATAATGGTTGTAGACAAAAACGATCAAACTATTTTTAAAGTAGCTCAGAATAATCCTGAAATATTAAAAAAATTAAATAATAAGCCAGCAAGAATAACTATAAATGGTAAGCGTCATTATGAAACTCCTTTCTTTACAGGTCCAGCTGCTAGTGTAACTGCCATTATTTCTGAAACTGCATCTCAACAAAGTAAAAGAAAACTAGAGATGTGGGCTAAAAATAATCCTGGGATGAAAGAAGCTGCTGCTGAACGAGGTACTGCTATACATTCTTGTATGGAACAGTATTTAAAAAAAGAGAAGTTTGACGTCCCAAAAGAGTATCAAGAATTTTGGGGAGGTATGGAATCCTTACTTAATCAATTTGATGAAGTAATCTGGGCTGAAACTCCTTTATATGATAAGCATAAATACACATTATCTTCTGATGGTATCGGTAGAGTTTGGGGGCAGGATGAAGAAGAACGTCCTTGGGTAGGTAGTCCAGATATTATTGGAGTAGTTAAAAATAAATTAACACTTGCTGATTTAAAAACTTCAGTTAAACCTTATAGTCGTTGGTGGCCAAAAAATTTAGAGAAAGGAACTGTTGAGTGGCGTAATTTATTAGGTGGCTATATGAAATTTCAAAAGACTTGCTTACAACTTGGTGCTTATGCCTTAGCAATTGAACAGACTTTAAATATGAAAGTACAACAAGCTGCAATCTTAGTTTCAACTCCTGACAAAACTCAACTCTTTAAAATTTCCAGGAATCATTTAGATATTTGTCAAGAAAAATGGTTGAAAATTGTTGCGGAATATTATGATAATTTAAACAACTGTTCGGTTTATGATCCGGACTTAATCTAATGGAAAATTTTTGGTCTGAATGTTGGAAAGCTATTGTTAAATGGTGGAAAAAAACATGGTTTGAATCTAAGCTTACGGCTTCTATGCAAATGATGACATGGGAAAATCAAAAAAAAGCAGTAAAAGAAATAGAAGAAAACTTTAAACCAATATATACAGAAGAAAAATCTACTCAAAAAGGAGAAGCTTCTAAGCTAGGAGGAGCTATGCGCTTATCTGCAAAATGGAATCAGGATTCTAATAAGAAATAAACACATTTCTTTATTAAATTTTTCATTTTTGGAATGCAGATGAGCTAGGATAATAAAACGAACAAGGAAGCCCATGGAAGTCAAAGTCTCTCCAGGGCAATGGATCTCAGCTATGAGCGCTCAATTAGAAGCTGCTTCTGATGGTGACTGTTTTTTATTGCCTAGTCATATTCATTTACATGCTTTTGAAATAGCAAGACAATCAATGACAGTACCCAAATCAGTTACAGTAGAGGTAATACTATGTCAAGAGTGATGCACAGCTCTCTTAGGCCAGGGGAAATAAATCTTGACCTCATACCTAATGATTGGCCTCTTACTCCATTAAACGGACATAAAGCACCTTATATAACGGGTTGGCAAAACAAACCGTATTCAATAAAAGAAATTGAAAATGAAATATTAACTGGGCAGTGTAAGGCTATTGGTTTGTTAAGTGGTCCGGTATTCAATAAACCACTTGGTCTTATTTGGTTAGATATTGATGGTCCTACAGTTTATGACCTCATTAAGGAGCTCTCGCAAAAAAGTATAGAAGAAGCTTTGCCTTCTACCTTAACTATCTGTAGTGGAAAAGAAGGTAGAGAACGTAAGCTTTATTCATTACCTAAAGATTCATGGAAACATCTATTACGTAATAAATATGCTTGGCATGCAAAAGGAGAGAATGAAAAATTAGAACTCTTATGGAAAAGGCACCAGGGAGTTTTGATGGGCCTGCACCCTAACACAGAAGGTTATTTTACTAAGGATAAGGAAGGTTATGAATGCGTTGAAGAGTTACCTCAACTACCTGACTGGATCTTATCTGGTGTCTTAAATAAAAATGTTAAGTTAGGAAAACCTGCAGAACAAAGTACAAGAATTGTTGGTCCTGGTTTTGCTATTAACGCTAAAATTTCACTAGAACGTGATATACAATTAGCTCAAGAAGCTACTTGGGCATTGCCTCCATATGCAGCAGATGACTTTGATCTCTGGCTTACTGTAGGACAATCCTTACATTCTTTAGATGATTCTTTACTTTCAACTTGGGATGAATGGAGTAAACAATCTGAGAAATATATTAAAGGAGAATGTCAAAAAAGATGGCATACCTTTAGTAAAGAAGGTGGTCGTGGTTTAGGATCCTTGATACATGCAGCACAAGAAAATGGCTGGCAACCATCACAAGATCATAAAATTTTAGCTCCTTCTAATGAATCTCTTGATTTCGCTGAACAACTTCTAAACGACATGGACCTAGAACTAAATACTGTTAATTTAGAAAAAGAAGATGAAATTCCATCTGCTCAACTTAAAAAGATACCTGCTTTAGCTGTTGCTTTAGGACAGAAAGTACTTCCTAAAGAAGATAGAACCGCCAAGAATTCACCCCCAAATCAGTTAGTAGATATTTTATTAGCTATCTATAAGGGAAATTTATTATTTTCCAGTGCTCATAACCAATTCTTTATGTATGAAATAAATAGTCCTGGGCTTTGGTCTAGCGTCACTGAAAATAAAATGAAAGGAGAAATATGTGTGCAGCTAGATTTAATTAAAGATAAAAAATTACCACGGGGTTATGGAATAAATCTAATCAATGATATCTATCACTTATTAAAAACAAAAAATGAGTTTGATGAATGGAATGATTGTGAAGATTTATTGCTTTTTGAGAATGGTGTACTGGATGTCACTACATTAAAGCTAATGCCCCACAGTCGGGATCATCACTTAACACAACAGCAGCCCTATCACTATGATTCTCAAGCTACTTGTCAAGCAATTGTTCATTGGCTGAAAGAAACACAAGATAATGATTGGGGTCGTGTACAAGTGTTAAGAGCTTGGTTACGTGCTGTATTACTTGGGCGTTCTGATTTACAAAAGTTTCTTGAATTAATAGGACCAGGTAAGTCAGGTAAAAGTTCTTTTGCAACCCTAGCTCACGCATTAGTAGGTAACGAAAATGTCACAGTATCTAGCCTTGAGTATCTTGAAAAAAATCGCTTTGAGTCCGCTAATCTCTATGGAAAAAAACTTCTTTTATTTAATGACGTTGAGAGGTATGGTGGATCTGTGGCAACCCTCAAAGCCATTACCGGAGGCGATCTTATTAGAAATGAGCATAAATTCCAGGCTGATAAGTTAAGACCCTTTAGGTTTAATGGTCAAGTCGTAATGACTGCTAATGAACCATTACAAACTACTGATCACACTAGTGGCTTAGCTCGTAGACGTTTAACCATTCCCTTCAATAATCCTTTTAAAGGTTCAGCTAAAGAACAAAAGGTATTGATTGGTGTCGATAGCAAGAATAGAGCTTATGGCTTATTCTCCAGTCTTTTACCAGGTCTTGTTAATTGGTTATTAGACATGTCAGAAGATGACATGAGAGAGTATTTATTAGAGACTAATAAGAGAGTTCCCTTCTTTAAAAAATTCACTACACAACAACAATTAAAGTCCAATCCAATTAAAGATTGGATGGATCATTCTCTTATCTTTGAATTGAATCAGTCCAGTGCTATTGGCTTTATGAAGGATGCACCACAAGGTTCTTCTCATCGTTATGCCAATACTGATCGCTGGCTCTATGCAAATTATGCAGAGTTCTGTAGAAATTCAAACAATAATATTGTAGGTAGGAAACGATTCGAAGATCTCTTTATAGATATTTGTCAACACCAATTGAATTTGAATATCTATAGTTTCAAAAATAGTAGAGGTATCCGTATCGTAAATGTTGCTATACGTACTGCTGATCCACGCTTTGAAAGTTACCCTTCCATCATTGATCTAGGGGAAAATAAAGATCTATATAGAGATTTCTATGGAAAGATTCAATTAGATTCTAGGAAAATTAAACCAGAAGAAAATGATTAAAATATTTATTTCTTTGGTATATTCAATACAGATATAACTAAGTAATGGCAAAACCTAAGATTTTGTGGAGCTCAGATATGGTAGCTAAGACGGGCTTTGCTCGGGTTACTGAAAATTTAGTGCCTCTTCTTAGCGAAGATTTTGAAATTATTATTCTTGCGAATAACTGGTGGGGAGATCCAACTGAATATCAACAACGCTATAAATTATATCCTTCATCTAACCGCTATCAAACTGATCCTTTTGGTGCAAATCGAATTAGAGAAATTGTTGAACGAGAAAAACCAGATCTTGTATTCGTTAATAATGATTGCTGGATAGTCAATACATTATATGAACAAATTAAAGATTATCATAAGGCTGAAAAATTTAAATTCATTGCATACATGCCTATGGATTCATATGGATGGACTGGTTGTATCCCTCAATATACTAATGAATGGGATAGCATTATTGTCTATACCGAATTTGGTGCTAAAGAATTTCATAAAGGTGGATGTAAAAAAGAAGTAGGTGTTATCCCTCATGGTATTACTGCTAATCAATTCTTTCCTTTAGACAAGCAAGAATGTAGAAAGGAATTAAATATGAAAGAAGAAGATTTTGTTGTCTTTAATGGCAATAGAAATCAAGCAAGAAAAAGAATTGACATTACTATTGATGCTTTTTCTTCCTTTGCAATAGATAAACCAGAAGCAAAACTTTATTTACATATGGGTAAAAAGGACCAGGGCTGGGATGTCATGTCTTTGTTTGGAAAAGAGATGTATAAGAAAGGTCTTAATCCTAATGGAAGAATTATCATGACAACTAATACAGACAATGGTCCTAATGTTCCAGTGGAATTGTTAAATAAAATTTATAATGCTGTTGATATTGGTGTTAATACTTGTAAAGGAGAAGGTCATGGTCTAGTTAATCATGAGCATGCCGCTTGTCGTGTTGCACAAATTGTCCCTGATCATACGTCAATGAAAGAGTTATTTAATGGAGCTTGCCCTTTAATTAAATCTTGCTTTATTGATGTGGATTTAAATTACAACAGAGAGATGCCTTGTCCTAGTGCCAAGCATTTAACTGAAATCTTAAATCTTTTATATCATGACAGGGGAATGTTAAGTAATATTGCTGAATCTTGTTATAAACGTGCCATAGATGAGAAGTATCAGTGGCCTGTAATTGCTAAACAATTTGAAGAAGACTTTAAAGAAGTACTTGCAAGACCTTCTACTCAAGAAAAAGAAACTGAAAAGGAAGAAATTTTTATTCCACGCAGTGAAAGAGAAGCTTTAAAGATTTAATTAACTAAAGAATTTTTCTTTTATACTATTAATTCTTTCAGGGAGAGCAGAACGCTTTTCTTTTGTTGCCAGGTTCTGCCATCCCCAATTAAGTGAAATGATAAGTCCAAGTAGCTCTAATAGTTCTGGCACCAGTGGTAGTAAACTCACTGTGTTTAAACTTATTTTAATTAATATTTGAATGAAGACTACTGCAAAAAGAATTCCAGCTATTTGTGCTCCTCTTTTTAAATGATCAACACTTATGTTATCTAAAAAAGCATTTGCCTTTTTGATATATTCTGAAAGATCGGAACCCATAACAAGAGCGAAATAGATTGTTTTACTTTAGCTCTTTTTATTTATCAAAAGCAATAAGTTTTAAGGGTCATTTGAGACCTTAGTAATTTGTAACAATTCTACATGAAGTTTATTTGCTTTCTTAAGAATCTTTTTTGCTTTCTTGCGAGTAGAACATTTTTGAGCTTTAAAAGCTAGCTTTGCAAGCTTCTTATCTTTGTTAATTGTTTCCATATAAGCAGTCTAACATAAGACAAAAGTGTCTCAACTTTTACATTCTGTTATATCTTTTATTTTTTAAAAGCTATTAATACAAGTGTACCCTGCAGACTTTGCAGACTTTGGGGTATATTTATTCTTTTATTAGCTGAAACTACAGTATTGACTTAGTACATAAATACCACTACTGTCGTCCACAGGGGGGTGCGGGGTGTTAATATATACAGATACTGTTCGTCAAAAATGTATTTTCACCCAAATAAAGAATAATATAAGGGTAAAGTCTGCAAACTCTGCACTAGGTATTTATGACATCTCCTCATGCCAGGGCTGATCGTGTTAAGAAAGCTAAGGCTGCTCTTTCCTTTCGGCGTTTAGATACATTTACAGAAGAAGAATTAAAAAAGAATAATTATTATGTTGGTTACACTTGTCCTTTAGGACACCATATAAGAGATGTAGAAAAGCATTGGTGCTACAAATGTGTTGAACGTATCTTAAATAATGTATGTAGTTTTGATATCAACTATATACATAGTAAGTACAACAGTTCTGCATATGATGTATGGAGATATGTTACGCCAGGTGAAGCTAATGAATGTTGGCCAGTTTCTAAGACTGGTAGAGTAAACTTTCCTTCTTATCGAAGTCTCTGGGATAAAAATAGGACGAATAATGTAACGATTGCTAAAGCTATCTATACCACTAGCTGGGGTGACATAGGTAATTTAACTGTTTCACACCTCTGTAAAAATAAATCTTGTGGTAATCCTTTACATTTAGTCTCTACTTGGAATCGTAAAAGTCCTCCTAAAAAAATGCATTTCTTTGATATTGAATACGATCCAAAGAAATTAATTATGTTTTGTCGTTTAGAAAAAGAAGGTTTCGATTTAGATAATTTCTTTTCTCAACGTTATAAAAACACTATTGCTAATCCTAAGGATGTTGACCCCTCTTACAATAGTTAAAACAGGTTATAAATTTAAATGACAAATAGTAGTCTTGCACAAACTCAAAGAAATTTAAATAATCCTTTAAGCTTAGGACGTTTTGAAACAACTTCTTTACGTTATTTACGTGGAAGTTTAGGTCCCGTAAACGAAGTAATTACTAATGGTTATGGGGGTGGTATTTATAACAATTGGTTTAAAGTTACACTTGCTTCAAGCGCTTGGATCATTACAACTAAGGTTGGTATTGCATCAAAAGGACAGCACAATATTCAACAAAATCATTTAAAAGAAAGAATTAATTTCTTAATGGTTAGTGCTTATAACTTAAATAAAGTACCAATTCAAGGACTTGATATTCATGATGAAGATAGTATTACAGGAGGCTCTGGTACTTCTGAATACTTTGCATATCTAGGAAAAGTAAAAGGTGATCAAACTGATTTATATAATACACATCATGGAAATAGATTAGACACAGACAATGAAACGTACTATCCTCTACAGGCTGGTGATTATTTAATATGTATATCTACAACTCTTAATGAACCTATTGAGTATGGCGTTGGTCTTGTTGTTGAGTTTCCATCTACTGAAGTAGATTTTATTTGTGAAGATGATTCTAAAGTTTACATTTCACAAGAAGATACTTTAGGTACTAGTTATATAATCCCTACTCCTGTTACAGTAAATGAAACAATTTCTGCAGGCAATACAGCTTTAACTACTGTTCCTGTAGCTACTGTTCAAAATGGAGTAACAGTAACAGTAGAAGAAGATGCTATATGGATTATTGGTACAAAGCCTTCTGATTTTTATAAAATTTTATGTGATGTAGACGAAGGTGTTATACATGATCATTCACTTTCTGAATGGAAAGAGTCTTGGGAAAAAGATCACCAGCAAGATGATCGTTTCCCTGCATTCTTTGAATCTCTTACTAACCAGGTATAATTTTTTGTTTTATAATAAGGCTAGTTAAAAAACTTTTATGTTAAAAATTCATGAGTATCTTGAAACAGCTTTAGCTTTACATGCTGCTGCTTCTGCTATCTGTGCCTTAACTCCTACCCAAAAAGATGATCAAATCTTAGGGAAGGTTTATAAGATAATTGAATTTATGGCTCTTAACTTTGGTAGAGCAAAAGATCGTTAGATTATTTAATAGTCCCAACGAACTCTGGGCTTACCTTTACGCATTCCTATATGAATAAATCCTTTGCTTGCTCCGTATCCTAGAGAGTAGGGCCATTGTTCATCACACCATTCTTGAACTGTTAAGGTATTTTCATTATCGATATAAAAATCGATAGCACCTTTTTCAATGTCATTATATAAATGTTCGCTAAAAGAGGAACCGCCAATGGCACTATTAATTGCTGGAGGTCGATAACCACTTGTAATACGTATGGGATTATTACTAAAATGTGTTCTAACTTTTTCTAAAAATTCACATAACTCTTTACATGTTTTACATTGTTCCTTATTGTTAAACCTACGGGTTTCTTGATCTAATG
>PCBA01000061.1 GCA_002730855.1 Gammaproteobacteria bacterium | reverse complement strand
CAAAGAAGATGATTCTAGAATTTCATTCCTGAAAATATTAGTTACAGGAACTTCGGCAGTTGAAGTTAAATAGAAATCTCCTTTTCCTTCAAGCTTAAATAAATCTTCTTCAAATTTAGGTAATTGACCCGTACCCAATAAAGATTCAGAATTCACTACGTAAGGAACGTAAACTTCTTCATAGCCATGCTCTTCAATATGAACGTCTAACATAAAGTTTATAAGGGATCTTTGAAGTTTAGCTATTTGAGTTTTTAAAACCGAATACCTGGAACCGGTAATCTTTACACCTAACTCCATATCTATTCCATTAAGTTCTTTTCCTAATTCAAGATGATCCTTTGGAATAAAATTAAAGTTTTTTACTTCTCCCCACTTCCTTATTTCTAAGTTATCTTCTTCGCAATTTCCTTCGGGTATATCATCATCAACTAAGTTTGGTAATGAAATAATGAACTGATTAATCTTATTAAGTAAGGTATCAAGTTCTTTTGATTTTTCTTTTATATCGGATGTTAGTTTCGTTGCTTGTTTTTGTAAATCTGAAGAATCTTTACCTTCATTCTTAATAGTGCCTATCTGTTTGGAAACTTGATTCAATTCTGCCTGCATTTTTTCAGTGTCTGACTGAAGTAGTTTTCTTGATTCCTCTAATTTAGACCATGCGTTTATATCGAGCTTAAATCCTCTTTTTAATAGGTTTTCAGCTACCTTTTTCGGTTCTTTCTTTAAAGTTTTTACGTCCAACATCTGACTATTCTAGATAATTTTAATGCCTAACGACATCAATTCCTTCAGGAATTGAAAATGAAAATTCTTCCAAGGGTATTCTACCCCAGTCTGAATGTAGAAAATTGAGATGGACTATCTGATTAAATGAATCGATATAGCTTATAGATTTAATAACCTCTTTTGAAAATTTAACTGTTAGTTCTTGTAAAAAACTTTCTTCAGTTTTAGGCCTTAAAGTACAGGTTAATATCTTTTTTTCGGTATAACACCTATCAACATAAAATAAGTTTTCAAGTTCTATTTGTTTAGCGGCAAACAAGCCTATGGGGCTTTCCAAAAAGATTTTATCTATGGGCGAAATATTAAGCTGCTCTAATTCCTCATCTAATCTAAATAATTCAGAACCGTTTGAAGATATAATTTCGTTTAGAGGATCAGAATAAACAACTTTAAACATCCCCTTTCTGTTTATTTTTATCTCGCCATTTACCTTTCTTTCTTTTTGGTTCTGATTTGTAATTTGAATGAAGCTGCCTGAAAAAAAATCTTTTTTTCCTAAAAAATTAAGTAAATTCCCTTCATTAATTGTTGCAGCTGTCAGCTCAAGAAAACACAATGGCAAAATTAAAGACAAGATGTGTTTACTCATATCAATCTAATAACAAAGCCTCTCCATCCATATAGTCAGGTACCTCTAATCCTAAAAGGTTAAGAATAGTTGGTGTTATATCTACTTGATCTACTTGTTTTAATTTCTTCTTCTTAACACCTCTTCCATAGGCAAAGAATATGCCTTTCATTTCTTCATTGATAGCAGGATCGTAGCCATGCATGCCTAAAGGAGGATGCGAATAAACTTTTTTTACTAACATGTTGGGACTTTTAGTGGTAATCACTATATCTCCAGTTCTTTTAGGATGATTAAGATAATCTGGAACTTTAGTCTTTTTTAAGACTTTTAAAAGTTTATTTTTTTCTAAAACGTTAATAGCTAATTCCGTCTCTTCAAGGTTTTTTAAAAAAATATGTCCGATGGAAGGACCTAAAGATAAAATTGCTTCTATAGAATGCGCATCCAAAATTTCCTTCACATTAATCAAATTTGAAATATCTGTCATACCGTGGTCACTAACAACAATTAATGTGACTTCATCCCATAGAGATCTATCTTCAATTTCTTTAATAAGGTCCAGTAAATGTTTATCTTGTTTAAGTAATTGTTTTTTAACAATTTCTTTACTAGATCCAAGCTTATGCGCAACTGAATCTACTCCATGCCACCATGTCATAATTAACTGAGGCCTTTCTTCATTAGGAAGCTCTAACCATTCTATTATTTGATTTATTTTCGTTGTTTCAGAAACTCTCGAGCTAAATGGAAATTTACTATAAGTTATTTGAATACCATTCCAGTCTGTCTCTGAGCCCACCCAAAAATAAGTAGCTGTTTTTATCCCCTCTTCTTCCAGAATTGTCCAAACAGGCCTAACATCAATCCAATCTGATTCTGGGCTATAACTATAATGACCCCTCTCTTTATCAAAAAAAGAATTATGTAAGATTCCATGTTTGTTGGGGTGCACTCCCGTTGCCATGCTTACATGAGCTGGATAAGTCGTCGATTGGTAAACTGGAATTAATGAATCTGCTTCAAGGCCATTTTTTTTTATAAATTCAAAACCTCCGGAAGTAGATATCTCAGGGTAGTCATGCCTTAAACCATCCATAGAAATAACAATTACTAGGTTATCTTCAGAAAGAACTAAAGTGGGTAATAATAGGACGAGAAAAAAAAAGGTTCTCAAATTAATCCTCAGGTGGTGGAGGTATTAATACTTCTCTGTTTCCATTAGATTCCATCGGGCTCACTATCCCGCTTCCTTCCATGGTCTCTATTATTCTTGCCGCTCTGTTATAACCTACTCTAAGCCTTCTTTGAACAGCAGATATTGAAGCCCTTCTAGACTGGGCCACAAAAGCAACTGCTTCATCATAAAGTTCATCTTTTTCACCATCTTGGTCTTCTTCGGTTGCAATTCCAGGCATACCAATTACGGCACCTTCTTCTTTAGTAACTTCCTCTAGATATTCTGCTTTTCCTCTTTGGCGCCAATCATCGGCTACCCTTCGGACTTCATCATCTCCAACAAAAGCTCCGTGAACTCTTTGAGGAATAGATGTACCAGGAGCAAGATATAACATATCTCCATTCCCCAATAACTGCTCAGCCCCTCCTTGGTCAAGAATTACTCTCGAGTCCATTTTCGAAGCTACTTGAAACGCAACTCTAGAAGATATATTAGCTTTAATAAGACCAGTTATTACGTCTACAGAAGGTCTTTGTGTAGCTAGCAACATATGGATACCTGCTGCTCTGGCCTTTTGAGCGATTCTAGCTATTAATTGTTCTGCAGTTTTCCCTACAACCATCATGAGATCTGCTAATTCATCAACTGCTAAAACAATAAGGGGTATTTGTTCTAAATCAGGAGCTTCTTCATCTTCTCCTGCTTCATTTATCTTCCAGGTTGGGTCTTTAATAGGAGAGCCAGAAGAAATAGATTCAGCAACCTTCTTGTTATACCCATTAAGATTTCTAACACCCAAATGTGCCATAAGCTTATACCTTTTTTCCATTTCATTTACACACCACCTTAGTCCACTAGATGCTTCTTTCATGTCAGTGATAACCGGAGCCAATAAATGTGGAATATCTTCGTAAACTGAAAGTTCAAGCATTTTAGGGTCAATCAATATTAGTCGCACCTGTTCTGGGCTAGCCTTATAGAGAATACTTATAAGCATTGAATTAATGGCTACTGACTTTCCAGAACCTGTCGTGCCTGCCACCAATAGATGTGGCATCGAAGCTAAATCAGCTACAACAGCAGACCCACTAATATCTTTACCTAATGCTACAGTTATAGGACTCTTCGAATCATCGTAAACTTTACTAGAAAGTACTTCGCTTAATGAAACAGCTTGCCTATCTTCTCTTGGCACTTCAATTCCTATAGTATCTCTACCTTCTATTACCTCAACAATTCTTACACTAGTTTTAGCGAGAGATCTAGCTAAGTCTTTGCTAATGTTAGAGATTTGATTTACTTTCAAGCCGCTGGGTAATTTTAACTCTAATCTTATTACTACAGGACCTGGTTGTATGGACTCAACAGACACATCATTAATGTTGTATTCCGCTAATTTGGAAACTACGAGCTCACCTAACTGTCTTAATGAATTCTCAGAAGTCTCGTCTGAACCTTCTTCTTTGTTTTCATCTAAAAGGGAAAGCTTGGGAGGGGTTGTAGGTTCTTTATATTCAAATAACTCTGTTTGTTTTTCTACCTCTGCTCTTTTGCTTGTTTCTATTTTAGGCTTTTGCTTTATAACCTCTGCTGGCTTTAATTGCTCTTTTTCTTTAGCTTTAAATATGGCCTTTTCTTGTCTTTCAATTTTTTCTTTTCTTAGTTGTTGTTTCTCTTTTAAAGTGTTTAAAAAGTTTGAAAGATTTTCTCCAAAAGAAGAGCTAGATGAAATTAGATATTTTTGAATTCTTAATATTAAAGCAGACCACGAAACTTCTAGAGACAAAGTTAGACCTAAAAGTAATAGAGATATAAACAGCAATAAACTCCCTATAAGACTCAAGGGTAAAATAAAGAGGGAAGATATCTTTGCGCCTATCAGACCTCCTCCTTCTTGCGGTAAAAAACTTATACCTGGCTCTAATATCAATGAAAACAAAGTAGAACCAGACAACACCACTAAAACCCAACCAAAAACTTTTAAACCCAGCAAACCAGTATAAATATCAGAAAAAGGGACCCTGTTTCTAGATAAAAAGAAATGCCGTATTAAGGGCCATAATAGCCAATAAACAACGACGTAGGCCATGTATCCAAAGAAACTAAACAGGAAATCGCTGATATAAGCTCCCCAGCTTCCAACAGCGTTATATATTTGAGAATCTAAGTAAACGTCATTGCTATAGAACACTTGAGTATTCCATCCAGGATCTTTTGGAGAAAAAGTGAACAAAGCTAATAAAATAAATATTCCAAAAAACCCTTGTAAGATTAACCAAGAGTCTAAAATTAATTTGTTAATTCTTATACGCGATAAGGAGACCGCCTGATTAACTGGTTTTTTTGTTGCTTGAGACTTTTTTACCACTTAGAACTGTAAGTTTTACTTATTGTATAGATAATTTCAAAGATGTTCTAATCAAGAATGCCTAAATTACATAGTCCAAGCTATAATTATCAAATATGGAACTACAAAAAAGAAAACTAATTATTATAGGTACTGGACCTGCAGGCTATACAGCAGCTGTTTATGCTGCCAGAGCAGGTCTTGATCCATGTTTAATTACTGGAATGGAGCAAGGAGGACAGCTGACAACCACAACTGATGTAGAAAATTGGCCAGGAGATAGTAATGGCCTTCAAGGACCTGAGTTAATGGACAGGATGCTCAAGCATGTTGAGGCCTTAAATGTAGAAGTTGTATTTGACCATATTGAAGAAGTAGATTTGGGTTCTAAACCTATGCAATTAACGGGTAACGTGAACTTATACGAATGTAATTCGTTAATTATTGCAACTGGAGCTTCTGCGCAATATCTTGGCTTGCCTAGTGAACAGTCTTATTTAGGGAGAGGGGTAAGCGCTTGTGCAACTTGTGACGGTTTTTTCTATAAAGACAAAGAAGTTGCAGTGATTGGTGGTGGAAACACTGCCGTAGAAGAAGCTTTATATCTTTCTAATCTCTGCTCTTCAGTTACTCTAGTGCATCGAAGAGATGAACTCAGAGCAGAAAAAATCTTACAAGATAGAATCTTACAAAGAGAAAAAGAAGGAAATGTAAATATTATCTGGGATCATGAACTGATTGAAGTGTTGGGAGATGAGAAAACTGTCCAGGGGATTAAGATTAAAAACACCAAAAGTTCGGAAGAACAAAATCTAGACCTGTCTGGTCTCTTTATAGCCATAGGACACAAACCAAATACTGATTTATTTTCGGGGCAACTTGATATGAACAATGGGTATATAAAAATACACTCTGGGAATGATGGAAATTCAACAGCTACCAGTGCGCCGGGCGTATTTGCTGCAGGAGATGTTTCGGATCATATTTACAGGCAAGCCATAACCTCCGCTGGATCCGGTTGTATGGCTGCTCTAGATGCTGAAAAATACTTAGCAGAATTAAAATGAAATATATAGATATTAAAAAAGAAGGTCATATTTGTTGGGTCTATCTAGACAGAGAAGAGTCAATGAATGCTTTAAGCACAGACGTTTTAAAAGAATTAACTGAAGTTAACTTAAGCTTAAATGAAGACCTTGAATCTAGAGTCGTAATTTATAGCGGGAAAGGAGATCACTTTTCTGCAGGTGCAGATTTAAAAGAAAAACAAAAACCAGTTACAAAATTAGAAGCTTGGAGAAATAATTTTGGAAAACCTGCAATTTATTCATTCTTTGAAGTAAATCAAATAACCATAGCAGCGATAGATGGTTATTGCCTGGGAGGTGCTGCCTGCATAGCTTCTGCTTGTGATTTTAGAATTGCTTCGGATAAAGCCATATTAGGTTATCCAGAAATAAATTTAGGAATCAATTTGAATTGGTTTGGTCTACCTTTGGCTGTAAGGTTAATAGGCCCTGCGAAAGCAAAGAAAATGGTTATAGGTGGAGAAAATGAAAATTCTGAAACCCTTCTTTCTTGGGGCTTTTATGATGAAGTGCACCCTAAGGATGAGTTGATGAGTGCGGCTAAAAAAATGGCGAAATTATATGCTTCAAAACCCCCCCTGGCAGCTCAAATGATAAAAAACAGTGTTAATGAATTAGTCTATGCGACAGATGATGCAACAATGCACATGGATTATGATCAGACTCTTTTAACTCATGAAACTAAGGATAGAAAAGAAGCTGTGCTATCTTTTTTTGAAAAAAGAGATCCAGAATTTAAAGGTGACTAATTAAGCTGATTTACTATTTAAAGCCTTTTTAGCTTCTTCGTATTCTTCAACCATGGCGTCAACTGCCTCCATTATAGTTGGAATGTCATGAAGATTTCCTATGCCCTGCCCTGAACCCCATATATCCTTCCAAGCTTTCTTTCGATTGTCTCCATGCTGAACACTAGCTCCTTCAGGCGTCCCAAAATTCATATCATTTTTATCTGCATAAGGTAAGTTGTCAGGATCTAGTCCAGCATTAACTACACTAGGTTTTAGATAGTTGCCATGAATTCCAGTAAAAGTTGGAGAATACATTATGTCTTTAGCTGAGCTCTCTACAATCATATCTTTATAACCTTGAGATGCATTTGCCTCTTGAGTGGCAATAAACCTAGTTCCTATATATGCAAAGTCAGCACCCATAGCTTGGGCAGATAAAATTGAAGCACCATGAGAAATACTTCCAGACAATGCAACTGGTCCATCAAAGAATTCTCTTACTTCTCTTACAAGAGCAAAAGGGCTTAAAGCTCCCGCATGACCACCTGCTCCAGCGCATACCAAGATAAGTCCATCTGCGCCCTCATCAATTGCTTTCTTCGCATGACGGATATTGATTACGTCATGCATGACAGCTCCGCCATAACTATGTACAGCATCTACTACAAATTTAGGGGCCCTTAAGCTAGTAATAACTATAGGAACTTCGTGTTCTACACAAACTTCCATATCATGTTCAAGCCTATTATTTGAGTGATGGCAAATTTGATTTACAGCGAAAGGAGCAATAACTTCATCTGGATTTTCTATTTTGTATTCTTCCAAGTCCTTCTTCATCATTGTAAGCCATTCAGAAAGTTTTTCTTCTGGTCTTGCATTCAATGCAGGGAAAGAACCTACCACTCCAGCCTTACACTGAGCCAATACAAGTTCTGGGTAAGAAACGGTAAACAGAGGGGCTCCTATTACTGGGACTCTAGTTTTATCTTTTAAAAAATTAACAACATCCATATTTCATCCTTTTTTTATTGATTTGATACCCAAAAGACTGCCATAGCTGTCAAAGTTATAATTATTCCAGCTGCAGCAAAGGCATCTAACTTACTATCTTGCTCGTTCATAAATTCCTTTTCTTGTTCTGAATGCTCTTCCATTTTTTCCTCCTAAATTAAATTGATAACAATCCGCCCTACTTGATCTCCTCGCAATATAGTTTGTATTTCTTTATCTAAACCGTCTAAAGAAACTTCTTTTGTAAGACCAACTAAATCTAGTTTCCAATCAGAGCTGAATCTTTTCCATATTTGAGATTTTTGTTCTAGAGGGATTTCAACTGAATCTATTCCAAGCAAAGCATTTCCTCTTAGGATAAAAGGAAAAATTGAACTTTCAAAAGATGGGCCTCCAACTAAACCGCTGCAAGCAACAGCTCCGCCAGGTGTTAGAGAAGTTAGAAGCATAGTAAGCATATCTCCACTAACAACGTCTACTCCTAAATCCCAAATACTTTTTCCTATAGGCTTTTTAGCGACTTCCTCTAAATTGTTTCTTAGAATAACCTCTGAAGCACCTAAACCAGTTAAGAAATCTGTTTGTTCTTTCTTTCCAGTAACGGCTGTAACTTCAGAATTTAATTTAGAAAGAAGCATTAAAGCAATTGAACCAACTCCTCCTGTTGCTCCAGTAACAATTGATTTAGTTCCCTCAAAACTCTTATTATCCCTATAAGTTTCTAAAGCTTGAACTGAAAGACCGGCAGTTAATCCAGCTGTTCCAAGAGACATTGATTCACTCTCCGAAAGACCATTCGGTAGAGGTGTAGCCCATTTCGCAGGAACTCTAATGTATTGTCCAAAACCACCAGCGGTGTTCATGCCAAGATCGTATCCGGTCACTATTACTTTATCTCCTTCTTTAAAGTTTTGATCTGAAGAGCTTTCTATTTCACCAACAGCATCAATTCCTGGTGTATGAGGGTAAGTTCTTGTCACTCCTGGCATTCCAGAAGCTGACATTGCATCTTTATAATTTAAAGACGAATAACTAACTTTAATAAGAAGGTCACCTTCCGGTAATTCATCTACATTTTTTTCTACTACAGAAAGTGTATTGCCATCTTCAGTTTTTACTGATTCAAGAGCTTGATAAGTTGTCATGATATAAATCTATCCCTATTTACAATGTCATAAAATTTTAAAATTGATTTCTCAATCAATAATTGAGCTGAAAAGGCAAATCTTTCTGTTAGATTTTTCTTCTCAACATAATCTATTTCAAAGAGTTTTAATTTCTTAGAAAGCTCAACTAAATAATCATCAGAAGTGCCTAAGGCATCTATCAATCCCACTTCTATTGCTTTTTCACCCTGCCAAACTTCACCTGTAGCGACTATTTTTGTATCCACTTGTGGTCTTTGCTCTTTAACAAAGTCTTTAAAAATTAGATGTAAATCTTCCAGTTCAGATTTAAATTTCTTTCTTCCAGCTTCCGTATTTTCACCTAAAGTAGTTAGAGTCCTTTTAAATTCTCCGGCTGTATGCATTTCAAAATCAATTGAATTCTTTTTTAAAAGACGGTGGAAGTTAGGAAGTTGAGCTATAACGCCTATAGATCCAACTACAGCCCAAGGTGCTGCTATGATTTTCGAAGCTACGCAAGACATTAGATAACCTCCACTTGCAGCTACTTTATCAATACAAACTGTTAGTTTGATTTTATTATCAACTAGTCGCTTCAGTTCAGCTGCACAAAGTCCATAAGCATATGCAGACCCTCCTCCGCTCTCAACTTTGACGACCACTTCTTTACACTTAGTATCAGAAAGCAAAATAGCGTTTATCTCATGTTTTAATTTAGTTACTTCTGAAGCTTGGATATCTCCGTTAAAATTTAAGACAAAGACAGAATCTTCTTTAGAGGGCTTCTTATCTTCTTTCTTTTTCTTCTTCTGAAGCTCTTTATTGTATTGTTTTAATTCTTTAGGGTTTAACTGAGAACTTCTTATGGAAGTTCCCATTTCTTCATATTTTTTAGAGAGATTCTTAACTACTAAGCTTCCCTTAGATGAAGCTTTAGTTTTGGAAGAACCTATAATTATCAATAAAGGTATTGTTATAGCTAAAGCTATAGTAATAACTTTTAAGAGAAAAGCTCCGTAATCAGATAAAAATTCCATTTATTTTGGTTGCATTCTTATAGCGCCATCCAATCTAATTGTTTCTCCATTTAAGAATGCATTTTCAATTATGTGTTTAGACAATGCAGCGTATTCACTAGGTATGCCAAGTCTCTTAGGAAATTGGGTCATTTCTATTAACGGATTTCTTACCGTATCAGGTGCCATTCCCATAAGAGGAGTATCAAAAATTCCTGGGGCAATTGTATTAATTCTAATTCCCATTCTGGCTAAATCTCTAGCAATTGGTAATGTCATGCCAACTACGCCCCCTTTACTTGCACTGTAAGCGGCTTGACCTATTTGACCATCAAATGCTGCTACTGAAGCCGTGTTTATTATTACTCCGCATTCCCCATCAGAATTTGGTTCATTATTACCCATCTCAACTGCAGCCAATCTAAGAACGTTAAATGTCCCATTTAAATTTATATCCACAACTGTTTTAAAATAATCTAGAGGATGTGCTCCATCTCGTCCAACCGTTTTACTTGCACTACCGATACCAGCGCAATTAACAACTATATTTATCCCGCCAAATTTTTTGACAGTTTCATCGATAGCATTCTTAACTGACTCTTCTTCCGTAACATTTGCTATAACGTAACTAGATTTATCTCCTAAGCTCTCAACAGCTTTTTTTGCATTATCTTCATTTAGATCAAGAAGCATTACATTAGCTCCTGATTCAACAAGAGTTTCAGCTGTAGACAAACCTAAGCCAGAAGCTCCTCCAGTTATAAGTGCAACTTTATTCGAAATTTCCATCCTGTCTCCTATTATTTAATACTTTAAACGGGCGAAATATTACACGATATATAGCTAGATAGACATAGTTAGACTTTAAATTAGAGGTGAAATTTGTTGAGTTGCACTACTTCTGTGCATTATTTACTAAATTTAGCATAAATACATTGGCATTAAGATTGCATATATATAGTTGTATTTTATATTTTTATAAGGAGTTTAAATGAATAAGTTAATTAATATTGGAATTATTACGTTTCTTTCAAGTTTTATAACGCTGCAAGCAGCAGAATTTGAAAGTAATGTAGCTCTATCTAACGACTATATATGGAGAGGAATGACGCAAACTTCTGAAGAGGCTGCTATATCTGGCGGCTTTGACATTGCTGGCGAAAATGGCCTCTACTTCGGCACTTGGGCCTCTAATGTTGAATTTGGTGATAATGCAGCAACAGAATTAGACTGGTACGGAGGTTTCGCTAGCGAGCTTGAGAACGGTATGACTTACGATATAGGTTACCTTAAGTATACTTATCCTGGTGAAGATTCTCTAGATTTTGAAGAGATTTATCTTGGGTTGGGTTATGGGTTGGTAGGATTTACTTTCTCTGCTGGCCAAGATGACGCGCCTAACAATACAGAATTCTCTTTAGCTATAGGTGATACTGGTCTATCAGTAACTTATGGTGATTATGAAGATACAGGAGAATACACTTTAATTAGTTACGATCTTCCTGTAGACCTTGCGGGGTTAGGAGTTTCAATAGGATTTAGTGATTTCAGTGCTGATGCAGGTAGCGGTTTAGCTGATGAAGATAGAATTTTACTTACTTTCTCTATGTAAAAGAACCTAACTCCCCTTCAAGAAGAAAGCACTCTTTAACCCTATTTACGATGCTATCTCAAAAGGTCAGAGTTCACCTCTGGCCTTTTTCTTATTTAATAATGGTCTTGCGTAAGTCTTAAGGCATTCTTTCTGTATATTTATATCTAAGTCATTAAAACGATTAAGAAAATTAGATTCTTGGTTTGCTTTGATTTGCTCTTCATCAAAATAATTAAAAAAAGTGTCTGAATTAGATAATGCTTTTGCAGCGATGTGGGAAGTTGGCCAAACCTTATAATGTAATAAAATTTCCTGTTCAATCAGACAAGAAAGCTCTTCTATATCGTCACCATCATAATCAATAGGGTCACAAACATGTAAATGGACTCTTCCTTTGTCTCTAAATAAACCTAAAGCTATTTCGTGTAATACACTTTCATTAATTTCCTCCAAAGTCATTTCTTCTTGGTGGTTCCACCCTCTTGCTTTAGTTACGTCAAGAGGATCGTACTCGTAGGATATTGATATAGGTATGATGTTTATTTTCTTAACCCATTCAGAGAAACTTAAGTCTTTCCTTTTGTACAGATAAAGCATTTTAAGAACAGCCACGTCGCTAAAATCATTACCATCGTTTGCCCTGCCTTCTTTCTGTGCAATCCAGATGCTTTCATTGTCTTTAAATAAAGATTGGTCTATGTATTTAGATAGTTTCGTTAACTTTTTTAGAGTCTCTTTTATTCCTTGAATATCTCTATGAACCACGAAACTTTTATTTAATCTCATTAAGGTTTCTGCAAAACCTCCATCAAGAAGATTATCTCCAATAGCAACTCTTACAGTTTCTTTTTTTTGTTCGTAAAGAAGAAAATTTAAGAAAGCTGCATCCAAAGCTATATCTCTATGATTTCCAATATAAACAGAGGCTTTTGAAGAAAGGTTTTCTTCTCCAGAAAAGGTAAAGCCATCCGTAGTCTTGTCTATCATTCTTTTGACGTAAGGCGCTAAGCTAGATTGAAACTCTTTTATGGTGCTAGCAGACTGAAATGAACTCTTAAATTTACCCTTAATAAATATCTCAATTAATCCAGGTAATAATTTTGATGAAGCGGGAAATAAGAATTTAGCTAACTGTTTAAAGAAAAGCTGATTGTTTATAAGGTTTTTAATCTGCGCGTTGACCTCTTGGTCTGAATAAGGGCTGATATCTTTGAAATTCATTAAGTCTTTTTCAGGAGAAACTCATTTATTGCCTTCCCTACTTCAGTGGGCTGTCTGTAGGTAATATCATGAGTACCTTCTTCTATCGTAAGTAACTCAGAATGAGGTATGCATTCTTTTAAATTTTCACTTGAGCTATGGGGAACAACTCCATCATTCTTTCCCCAAACTACGAAAGTAGGGATATCTAAGTTGCCTACATCTTTATACATCCTTCTACAATCCAGTAAATTAAAATGCCTTACTGTCGAAAGTAGAGACTCTGTAAAGCCCTTAAAGGCTAGCTGTTTATTAAAATTCTCTAAGAATTCTTCTTCATTAATTGACAAAGGGTCATCACTGTAAGCAGTCTCTGACATCCTACCTACGCCGTAGATTCTGTTATTAAAAACATGCCAAAACCATTCGCCTATTATTGGCTTAATAGTCCAGCTGTTAACTCCAGACATTGCTTGTTGAAAGCCTGCAGGAGCAATTAAAGACATGGATTTAGTTTGATCAAAGTATTTCTCTGCAAAATACCCAACTATGGGTCCTCCCATTGAATAACCTACTAGATGCACTTTACCCTCTATTCCTTGGTCATCTATTAAATCCTTCAAAGACCTTACATAAAGTACCTTATCGTAATTAATGCCAGGTCTTTCAGAAAAGCCTCTTCCAAAATGATCATAAACAAGTACTTTAAATCCAGAATCACAGAAGTTATCAATTAAGCCGCCCCAAACAAAACTAGGGGTTGAAAAGCCGTGAACCAGAACAATAGTCTCACCGTTTGAGTGCTCTTTCTTAGGATGGAACCATCTATAGAAAATATTGCCATCTGATAAGTTTGCCCAATCGCCCTCTTTCGGAATGTTAGAGATATTTATCTTCTTTAATCTGGCTGTCTTAAATAAGTAAGGTAGATATAAAACAGCCAATAAAACAACAATTGTTATTAATAACCACTCCATAACAAATAAGAATAACCAATTGAAAACACTTGAGATAGTGTTATTTTACTTCTTAAGATGCATCCATTTTTTAAAGGT
>PCBA01000060.1 GCA_002730855.1 Gammaproteobacteria bacterium | reverse complement strand
ACCGCCTACAATGTGGGTAAGGGTGAAAAGGTGTGGTAAGAGCACACCGCGTAACAGGCAACTGATTATGGCTATGCAAACCCCGTCTGGAGCAAGACCAAATAGAAGCTCTATAGTCAGTCCTGACTGAGCTTGGGTAGGTTGCTTGAATCTTGTGGCGACACAAGATCTAGATGAATGATTATCCTAGACAGAACCCGGCTTATAGGCTAGCTCAAACCCTTCTTTTAACTGCCTTTCTTTCCTAGAACCTTCTTATCTATTTTATATAGAAATTCTAAGTGCAACAAAATTAGAAGTTATACTAGCATTTTAAAAAAAAGTGTGTAAAAGTGTGTAAAAGTGGAACATAATGTAAGACAAATATGCTCTTTATAGAGGTTATATGGGGAAGAAATGAGTTTAGGTATCTATGGATCTAGCACACTTACTCTTGATACAAAGGGAAGGATCGTTATACCTGCTAGGTATAGAGATTTGTTACGCCAGAGTTCTGAAGGAGAAATGGTGATTACGAAAGACCCGCAATATCCTGCTTTGATGATTTATCCAGGAAAGCTCTGGCAAGAGATTTCTTCAAAATTTGAAGCTCTAGGAGGTCTAAACCCAAAAGTAAGATCTATTCAATGGAAGATATTAGGCAATGCATCTGTTACAGAATTTGAGGTTACGGACAGAATGAATTTGTTAATTCCACAAATTTTAAGGAGTTTTGCAGGTTTAGTATTAAAAGAACAGGTAGCTCTTATAGGTATGGGCTCTAAATTTGAACTTTGGAATTTAGAGAATTGGGAAAAGAAACAGGCAGGACTTCAGTTATCAGGAGAAGATTTAATAGATGATTTACCTTTAACTTTGGAGGAAATACCGTTTTGAGTGAGCATGCTCATGAATCAGTTATGGTGAATGAAGTGCTAGAAAGCCTAGTCTTTGAAAAAGATGGTCTATATGTTGATTGTACCTTAGGGGCAGGAGGTCATTCCCAAAAGATTCTAGAAAAATTAAATGAGGCAGGGAGTTTAATCTCTTTCGATAAAGACGCAGAGGCAACCAAGAATCTTTCTGAGAAACTGAGTAATGATAAACGATTTAGAGTTGTTCACGATTCATTTAGTCAATTAGGCTCTTATGTAAAAAAAGAATCGGTTCAAGGGATACTCATAGACTTAGGTATCTCTTCAACCCAATTAGACAACCCAGAAAGAGGTTTTAGTTTTCAAAAAGAAGGCCCTTTGGATATGAGGTTAGATATCACTAAGGGAATATCTGCTGAAGAGTGGATTAACACAGCGCACAAGAGTGAAATAGAGAATGTTTTTTGGAATTTAGGAGAAGAGAGATTTTCCAGAAAGATAGCTAAGAGAATTTGTGAGGTCAGATCAAAAGAGACTATAAAAACAACAAAAGACCTTACAAAGATTGTCCTGTCTTGTGTACCAAGAAGAACCAAGAAGCACCCTGCAACTAATATATTTAGAGCAATAAGAATGAAATTAAACAAAGAGTTAGAAGAGCTATATGACGTTCTTGAGGCTGCTAGTTATGCTCTTAGTTATGGAGGCAGATTAGTAGTTATAAGCTTTCATTCTATGGAAGACAGAATTGTTAAACGTTTCATACAAGGGAAAGATAGGATTAGAACATCAGTTGAGTTTAGTTTCGTGGGAGATAAGTTCATAAAACCTTCCTTAGAAGAAGTTAGAAGAAATCCAAGAAGTAGAAGCGCGATACTTAGAGTAGCAGAGAAGGTGGCCTAATGAACTTAGCTAAAGTAAGTACAATTATTTCTTTTTTTGTAATAGCTTATACAAGCTCTTTGGTTTTGATATTACAAATTTTTGATTATAGACAGGCTTTTTCATCGTTAGATAAGTTAAAGCTAGAGATTGAAGAACTTGCTTTTCAATCAAATATCTTAATTGAAGAAGTTCAATATTATAAGAGTCATATTTCTTTAAGAGATACTGCTTTAAACGGACTAGGAATGAGAATTCCCACGGGCAAAGATAAAAGAGTTATATACCAAGGAGAGGAATTATGAAGCTGATCCCTTTAAGCCTCATAGTTGCCATGCTTATAGGTTGTTCAGAACTGGCTAATAAAGATGTTGGTGATTCTGTAATTATCTTTTCTAACAAAGAGATGATTTCAGACAAAACTTCTCTTCAGATTAAGTTATCTGATTTTATTCTTAAAAAGAGTACAAATGTTACCAACGACAACTTAGATATATTCCAGGATACTTGGCTATATTCATTCAAGACTTCATATGAAGGAAGTAAATCAATATTAGTAGAATTAAAAGAGCATCAACCAGTAGCTATTTTAAATGGTGGAAAATACTTAACTCAATCAGGAAAAATTATTTCTCCTGAAGTTAACTTTAAGAAATTAGATCTTATTTTATTAAAAGGTACTAACAAGACTCTTCCTTATTTATTAGATTCTTCTAGAGATTTACAGACCAAGCTCAATAAAATGGATAAGAAGCTTGTTAGCTTTAGAATTAATAAAAAGGATATATTAAGTGCAGTAGATCATAGCGGCACAGAGTATATTTTTTCTAAAAAGAATTTCCGGGTTCAGCTCGAACGTCTCGAGGACTTTATCTCGTTCGAACTGAACTCAGGAAATAGAGATAATATCAGATATATAGATTTTAGATATAACAATGCAATTGCAGTTAAATACGGTTAGTTTAAGGAGAAGTTATGAGTAACGTTAGTAGAAATGAAATGTTAGTTGGAGTAGACATTGGAACATCTAAAATAGTTGCAATCGTAGCTGAGTCTAGAGGAAGCCAATTAGAAGTTATAGGGCTTGGTACTCATCCGTCTAAAGGGCTTAAGAATGGGGTAGTAGTTGATATAGAATCCACGACTACAGCCATAAAGAAATCTATAGAAGAGGCAGAATCCATGGCTGGTTGTCATATAGGATCTTGTTATGTTGGTATATCAGGAAGTCACATAAGAGGTTTAAATTCTGAAGGAGTTGTTCCGATTAAAGACGGAGAGGTTAAGTATGGCGATGTAGACAGGGTAATTGAAACAGCTCAAGCTATGGCTATTCCAGCAGACCAAAGGCTGTTGCATGTTCTTCCAAGGGATTACATAATCGATAAACAGGATGGAATAAAAGAACCATTAGGTATGGCTGGTTCTAGGTTAGAGGCAAAGGTGCATCTAGTTACTTGTAGTGAAAATTCATCCCAAAATATACATAAATGTATAAATGCTTCTGGATTAGATGTTGAAGCTTTTGTTTTAGAACAATTAGCTTCAAGTTACTCAGTGTTAACTGAGGACGAAAGGAATCTTGGTGTTTGTTTGATTGATTTAGGTGGTGGGACTACTGACATAGCAGTATTTATTGACGGTTCAATATGTTTTACCGATGTAATTCCTATTGCAGGAGATCATGTTACTAATGATATAGCTCAAGCTTTAAGGACTCCACCAACACAAGCAGAGCATATTAAACAAAGATATGGGTGTGCTGTGAGCTCTATGACAAAGCCTGAAGAAATAATGATGGTGCCTGGAATGGGGGGGAGACCAGAAAGAGAATTATCAAGGCAAGCTTTAGCAGATGTCCTTGAAAGGAGATATGTTGAAATATTTAGCATGGCTCAGCAGAAGCTAAGTTTAAGTGGATTTGATGAATTAATACCTGCGGGGATTGTTTTAACTGGAGGGGCTTCTAAGGTTGAGGGTGCATCTGAATTGGCAGAAGAAATATTTCATTCACCTGTTAGGATAGGGTCTCCTCAATCCGTTGAAGGGTTTTCTGAGATTATCAATAATCCAATATATGCAACATCTGTAGGCCTTCTTCTTTATGGGCAAAAACAATTACAAGAAGATCATTTAAATTATATACATAGGGATAAAAATATAATAAACAGAATTTCTAGGTGGTTTGGAGGAAATCTTTAATCAATTGAGAGGTTAGACATGAGTGAATGGGAAATAGTTGAGGAAATAAAAGATAACGCTTCTATTAAAGTTATAGGTGTTGGAGGTGGAGGAGGCAATGCCGTGCAGCATATGGTTGAAGCCGGAATCGAAGGGGCAGAATTTATATCTGTAAATACCGATAAACAGGCTTTAGATAAGAATGGTGCATCTACTAAACTTATCTTGGGTATGGAAATAACTGATGGATTAGGAGCAGGAGCTAATCCAGCTATTGGAAGAGAAGCTGCTTTAGAAGACAGAGATAAGTTGCGTGACATGCTTAAAGGAACTGACATGGTTTTCGTTACTGCAGGCATGGGAGGAGGAACAGGAACAGGAGCGGCACCAATTGTAGCTCAAGTTGCTAAAGAATTAGGAATATTAACAGTAGCAGTTGTAACCAAACCTTTTGAACTAGAAGGAACCAAAAGAATGAAGATTGCTCAAGAGGGTATAAAGGAATTAGTTGAAGAAGTAGACTCCCTTATAACTATTCCAAATCAAAAGTTACTGGAAGTTCTTGGAGTAGATTGCAGTATGTTAGAAGCCTTCAAACAAGCTAACGATGTTCTGGGAGGAGCTGTTAGAGGAATATCAGATATAATTATAAGACCTGGTCTAATTAACGTAGATTTTGCTGATGTTAAAACAGTAATGTCTGAGAAAGGCACAGCAATGATGGGAACTGGAACTGCCTCCGGCCCAGATAGGGCTAGGATTGCAGCTGAGCACGCAGTTGCCAGTAAACTTCTTGAAGATATAAGTCTTACAGACGCTAAAGGTGTGTTGGTTAATATAACAGCTGGTTCAGACCTATCTTTGGGAGAAATCCAAGCAGTTGGAGATTGCGTAAATAGTTTTGCTTCTGAAGAAGCTATCATAGTAACTGGAACTGTTCTAGATGAAAGTTCAAGTAATGATCTAACTGTAACTGTTATAGCTACAGGATTAAATTCATCTCTACAAAGTGCCTCTACTAAGAACATTCAAAAGGTTCAAGCACTAGAAGAGAGACAACCGCTTCCTTTAAGTGAAGCAGCAAAGCAACTATTAGAGAATCCACCTTCGTTGGATAAGGTAGTAAAAAAAGAAACTGAAAAGGATGATTATCTTGATATACCTTCATTCGTCAGGACCCAATTAGATTAAATTATTTTTTTAAATGCCTTCCTCAAGAATATTTTACTCTTCAGGGAGAGTTGTCTTTTTACAGTTACTGTTTGTTATTGGTTTCTTATTAATAATATCTAGACTTCTTTATCTGCAGATTTTTCAAGATGATTTTTTAGATGGACAGGTTTTATCTAGATCTTATTCAGAATATTCTTTACTAGCTCCTAGAGGAAAGATTTACGATAGGAACCAAAATATTCTTGCTTTCGATGTTGTTAGTTATTCTTTAGGGGTTGATTTATCTAAATTTAATCAAAATAAGGATAATATCTATTTATTATCTAAACTTATCGGTATTAAAGAAGATAAGTTAAAACAATCACTTAATAATAAAAGAATTGGCTACAAAGAGGTTATTAGGCACATAACTCCCAAGACAAAAGCTTCTTTAGAAGATTTAAGTATTAATGGTTTGTATTTCAAACAAAACCTAAGAAGAAGTTATCCAGAAAAAAATGCTGGGTCCCATGTAGTAGGGTTAACAGATATTGATAGATTTGGCATACAAGGCACAGAATTAGTCTTCAATAACGAGTTAAGTGGAAAAGAAGGAAGCTTTACAGGAATAAAAGGTTCTGGAAATACAAAGTTAGAGGGAACAAGGATAGAAGCTAAGCCAGGTAAAGATATTACTTTAACTATTGATATTAAGCTTCAATCTATTGCCTATCATCAGCTTAACGAAGCAATAAAAAAATATGAAGCAAAATCAGGTTCAATAGTTATCGTAGAACCTGATTCTGGTGAAATACTAGCACTTGTTAATTTCCCTTCATTTGATCCTTCTAATAGAAAGGATATTACAGATCTTTCAGTTTTCAGGAATAGAGCAACAATTGATGTTTTTGAGCCAGGATCTGTTTTAAAGCCAATAGCCATGTCTGCAATCTTAGAGTCTGGGTTTGCAGAAATTAATACGGTAGTTGACACCTCGCCAGGATGGATTGAAGTGGCAGGTTATAAAACTAGAGATTTTAAAGATTACGGAAAATTAGATCTATCTAAGATTATTTCTTTATCTAGTAACGTAGGTATGGTCAAACTTTGCTCTGATCAAAACATAGAACATTTAATAAGTTATTATCAAAGATTTGGTATAGGAGGTTATCCTGTTAGCATCATGATACCTTCTAGAGAAGGTTTTTTACCTCATTACTCTGATTTTACTCTTAGAGATAAAGTAAGTTCTTGTTACGGGTACGGAATAACTTTATCTGCTGTTCAGATTGCTCAAGCTTATATGGTGTTTGCTAATAAAGGGTATTACAAAGAGCTTAAATTATTCAAAGATAAATTTTTTGATTCAAATAATGAGAGACAAATAATTAAAAAAGAAACTAGTGAATTAATAACCAATATGCTTGTCCAAACTGTAAACTCCAATACAGGAACTGCTAGAGGCGCAAGACTTAAAACCAAGATAGTTGCTGGAAAAACGGGAACTGCTAAAGAGTCTTTAGATGAAGATACTTCTTATACTGCAACTTTTTCAGGTTTTGTACCCTATGAAGACCCCGAGTACCTAACTGTAGTGGTATTGCATGGACTTAAGGGAGAAGACTATTCAGGAGGTAGGGTTGCAGCTCCAGTCTTTTATAAAGTAATGAACGAAGTTTATCTGTTAAGAGACTTAGAGATTTAAATGAAGAATTCTTTACAAATAATGCCAGAGCTTTCCGGGCAAAAATACTTTTCTGATTTTAATGTTAATAGCCTTCATATTGATAGTAGGGAGGTAAAAGAAGAAGGAGTCTTTTTTGCTATAAAAGGGAATCGTTTAAATGGAAATGATTTTATTGAAGAGGCGGTTGCTAGAGGAGCGGCATTGATAATCTCAGATGAACATAGAAATAAGAAGAATATTGTTTACTGCAATTACCTCAGAGAATATCTTGGAATCGTCGCCTCAAGATTTTTTTCTGACCCTAGTAAAAAGCTAACTACTTTCTGCGCTACAGGGACAAATGGTAAAACAACTAGCGTAGAATCTTTCGCACAGCTTTGTAAGAAATTAGGCTATAAGTGTGGTTATTTGAGCACTATAGGAAAGTCAATTAATGGAAATAAGATTGAAGAATCAACTACGCTAACTACGCCAGATCCAATTTATCTAAATCATAGTTTTTCTGAAATGGTTTTAAATGGTTCAACTTACGCCGCAATAGAAGCTTCTTCACATGGATTGGATCAGAATAGATTAAATGGAATTGATATTGATTATGGAGTCCTTACTAGTTTTTCGCAAGACCATTTGGACTATCATGAATCGATAAAGAATTATGAAGAAGCAAAAAGTATTTTATTCAAGAAACTGAACCCTAAGAATTCAATAATCCAAATTGATAGTGATTTTGGCCAAAGACTTTATAAGGATATTGCAGGCATTAACCAAAATGTCTTTTGTGTATCTTTAACAAAAGACTCTGATTATTTTGCAGACTTTAAGAGAGATAAAGGCCAACTGAATGTTTCTTTAAAGTCTCCTTACGGAGTAGATGAATTTTCTTTGAGTACTGTTTCTAAATATTTAGCATCAAATGTGATTTGCTCTATGGTGGCATTGAATATAGAAGGTGTAAAAATGAATAGATTAGCAGAAATAGTTTCTGAAATTTCCTTTCCCTCTGGTAGGTTAGAAAGAATCAGTATTGGAAAGAAGGATGTTTGTTATCTTGATTATGCTCATACTCCAGATGCATTGAAGAACGCATTAAATGAAATAAGAGATAATCATGAAGGCCAGATATGGTGTGTATTTGGTTGCGGAGGAGATAGAGATAAAGATAAACGTCCTATAATGGGTGCAATAGCTGAGAAGTATAGTGATCACGTTGTTGTAACTGATGACAACCCGAGAAATGAAAGCTCAAAAAAAATAATTAATGACATACTGGCAGGTATTAATGAGACATCTAAGGTCCATTCAATTTCTGATAGAAAAAAAGCAATTAAATTTGCTTTAGAAGAAATGGAAAGTAGAGAAGGAAAAAATATAATGTTACTTGCTGGAAAAGGTCATGAGAACTATCAGTTAATTGGACCCGATAAGAATTATTTTGATGATAAGAAGACAGTTATTTCATTATTAAAAAAGTAAAATAAAATGGATTTAAAGGAGCTTGCTTTACACTCAAAAGGGATCCTGTTTGGTGATCCAGTAGAGGTAATTAACTTCAGTATAGATACTAGAACTCTAAATAAAGGTGATGTCTATATTGCTATTAAAGGAGATAGGTTTGATGGCCATGATTTTATTCTAGAAGCTGAAAAGAACGGTGCGAAAGCTTTTATAGTTAGTAAACAAATTCAAACAGACCTCCCTTATGTCCTGGTCAAAAATACTATAAATTTTATAGAGGAAATTGCTATCCTAAATCGGTCATCCTTCAAAGGTAATGTTATAGGAATAACAGGAACTAACGGAAAAACTACCTCTAAACAAATTCTTTCAACTCTATTATCTAAGATTCATGAATGCCATAAAACACAAGGAAATAAGAATAATCATATAGGTGTCCCTTTCTGTATGTTAAATTTGACGAATAGCTT
>PCBA01000059.1 GCA_002730855.1 Gammaproteobacteria bacterium | reverse complement strand
TTCGTTAAGAGCTTGCCCTACTGTTGTTCCGAAATTTAAGAAACAATAAAACATAATGTCAGCTAGAGAAAACCTATCTCCGCAAACAAATTCTTTTCCATCAAGTTGACCGTTTAGCCAGGTTAATCTTTCTTGAGCTAAGGTTTTTAAGTCATCAGCAGCTTGAGGTAAGAGCCTTAGCCTATCTTTAAATAGATCATAGCCTTCAGCTGCTCTAAACCCATTAGTTAAAGGTTCTATAATTTGTAAATCAATTCTTCTAGTCCACATTCTCGTTTCAGCTCTTTCTGAAGCAGTTTTTCCTATAAGGTCTGTATTACCCTGCAATTCATCTAAATACTCGCAAATAGCAGTTATCTCAGAGACGTGGTTCCCATCATCAAGCTCTAAAGTTGGTACTTGACCAGAAGGATTTCTATTTAAGTGGTCTTCTTGTCGATTTTCTCCAGACATTAAATCCACTTCAATAGTTTCAAGCTCAATACCAAGTTCTTGTATGAACATTCTTACTACATGAGGGTTTGGTCCAATGGAATTATAAAGTTTCATATTATTTCTCTATTCAGTAGTTAAAATCTTATAAGAACACTCAATTAAAAATAAGACTTAGATTAACTTGTAAGTATTCTTAAGGTTTCGTTACTACACTACCATCTTTCATCACAAAATCTACTGATTCAAGAACTGAAATGTCTTCTAATGGGTTTCCAGAGACTGCGATTATATCTGCATATTTACCTTTTGAAATAGAACCTATTTTATCTTCTTGATCAAGTAAGATTGAAGCGTGCATAGTTGCAGAAAGAATTGCTTCCTTTTCAGGCATACCCCCTTTTACCATTAAACTAAATTCTTTGGCATTTTCTCCATGAGAAGAAACTCCTGTATCTGTACCAAACGCAATTTTTACGCCTGCTTGGTATGCCTTTGAAAAAGTAGACTGTAACTGAGGGCCTATTTCTTGAGCTTTTTTCTGAACGAAGGGAGGATAATAATCTTCGATTAAAGATTTTTCAGCAACCCATGCTCCTGCTAACAAAGTTGGAACATAATAAGTTCCTTCCTTACGCATCAGAGCGATACCATTTGCATCCATTAAGGTGCCATGTTCAATTGATTGAACTCCGGCATTAACCGCACGAATTATTCCTTCTGCTCCATGTGCGTGAGCGGCCACTTTAAAACCATAGTCTTTAGCGGCAGCAACTATTGATTTAATTTCATCTTCTGTCATCTGAGGATTCTGGCCATTCTTAGCGTTACTTAAAACACCACCAGTTGCAGTTATCTTAATTAGATCAGCCCCTTCCTTATATCTATGCCTTACAGCCTTATAGGCATCTTCTTCGCTATTAATGACACCCTGCATTGGACCTGGATCGGAACCAAGGTTCTTATTTAATGAATTTGTTCCATCTCCATGACCTCCGGTAGAAGAAATTGTCTTACCGGAAGAGTAAATTCTCGGGCCTATAACGGTGCCATCAGAAATTGCATTTCTTAACGAAATAGTAACAGAATCAGAATCGCCAAGATTTCTAACAGTAGTAAATCCTGCTAGGAGTGTTTTTTTTGCATTATTTACAGCTCTAATTGCATAATCTGCTGGATTTAAAGTAGTTTTTTCTAAATAACTATTTGCAGAGCTTTGACTAGTTAGGTGCACATGCATATCAATTAAACCTGGGAGAACTGTATAGCCTGTTAAGTCAATATACTGGTCATCTACATCTGGTTCAGCGTAGCCAGCAATTACATCAGAAATAATATTGCCTTCTATATAGACAGACATTTCTGCCATGGGACTGTTGTTAGTTCCATTAATTAAAAAGCCGGCATGGATAACAGTTTTAGATGTTATTCCTAAACTTAGAAATAAACATGTATAAAATAATAAATACTTTCTCATAACTATTAGTTTGCGACTAGTTTATTAACAAGGCAAGCTTTTGTGGACATAAGTTATAATAATTTAATGAAGATGGATTCTTTACAAGCCCTTTCACCTTTAGACGGAAGATACTTAGAAGTTAATGAAGAACTAATGTCGGTTGTGAGTGAGTTTGGACTTATTAAATATAGGTTGTTTATAGAGATAGAATGGTTCAAGCATTTGGCTAACACTAGACAAATAAAAGAGCTTCCAAAATTATCTATTAGGAATATTAAGTATCTTGATGATTTAGTTAAAAATTTTTCAATTAAAGATGCAAAACAAGTTAAATTAATAGAGAAAAGGACCAACCATGATGTAAAGGCCATAGAATATTTTTTAAAAGATAAATTCTCTAAAGTAAGATCACTAAATAAATACTCTGAGTTCATTCACTTTGCATGCACTTCTGAAGACATCAACAACCTTTCGTACGCACTAATGATTAAAGACGCTACGTTAATCCTTTCTCTTAGTCTAGATCGGTTAATGAAAGTTTTAAAACAAAATGCTTCAAAGCATGCAAATTTATCTATGCTCTCTAGAACGCACGGTCAAATAGCTTCTCCAACAACTATGGGTAAAGAATTTGCTAATGTTGTTCATAGAATTGCCTCTATCAACAAATCTATTAAATCTCATCAACTAAAAGGCAAAATTAATGGAGCGGTTGGCAATTATAATGCTCATAATGTCGCTTATCCTTCTATTAAATGGGAAACGGTAGCAAATAGTTTTTTAAAGCGCTTAGGCTTAAAAATGAATTCATATACTACTCAAGTAGAGCCAAAGGATTCAATTGCTGACCTTTTTGGTAAGTATATTAGATTAAATAATATTCTAATTGATTTCAGTAGAGACGTTTGGGGGTATATATCAATAGGTTATTTTAAGCAGAAGCTAAAAGAAGATGAGATAGGTTCATCAACTATGCCTCATAAAGTTAATCCTATAGACTTTGAAAATGCTGAAGGTAATTTAGGGATGGCTAATTCTAATTTTCAACACATAGCAAACTCTGTAGTTATATCTAGGTGGCAAAGAGATTTAACGGACTCTACAGTAATGCGGAATGTGGGTGTTTGTTTTGGTCATACCAATCTAGCCTTAACATCTCTAATTAAAGGTATTGATAAGTTAGATATAAACAAAAATGCTATTAAACAAGATTTAGAAAACTCATGGGAAATTCTAACCGAAGCTGTACAAACAATCTTAAGAAAGCATTTAATACCTAACGGATATGAATTAATGAAAGATCTTTCTAGAGGGAAAAAGATAAATAAGCAGGATCTTCATGAGTTTATAGACAAAATGAGCGTGGCAGATGAAGATAAAAAACGACTAAAGAATCTTTCTCCTGAAACATATATTGGCATAGCCCATAAACTTGCAAAAGACGTAAAAGAGAGTTGATTTATAACTATTCTCCGTTAAAATTCGCATCTTTTCTTAACCCTTACAAATAGAGGAATATATATGGCTGATTACAAAACCTTGTTAGATGAGCTATCTAAACTAAAAAATGAAGGAAAAGGAGCACATGTCAATATAAATCCTGAACATGCTGCGCGCATGAGATTACAAAATCAATTCCAATCAGGTATTGATATAGCTAAGTACACAGCATCTATCATGAGAAAGGATATGGAAGAGTTTGATGCTAACCCTGAATCTTACACACAGTCTCTTGGTTGCTGGCATGGTTTTATAGGTCAGCAGAAATTAATTTCTATTAAAAAACATTTTGGTTCAACTAATAAAAAATACCTTTACTTATCAGGTTGGATGGTTGCTGCCTTGAGATCAGAATTTGGTCCTTTGCCAGATCAATCAATGCATGAAAAAACTACAGTAGCTAGTTTAGTAAATGAGCTTTATACATTTTTAAAACAAGCAGATGCTAGAGAACTAGGAGGGTTATTTCGTGAACTTGATGGAGCAACAGGAAATGATAAGAAAGAGATTCAAGAGAAAATTGATAATTTTGAGACACATATTGTGCCAATCATTGCAGATATAGATGCTGGTTTTGGAAATGAGGAAGCTACATATTTAATGGCTAAACAAATGATTGAAGCAGGCGCATGTTGCATACAGATAGAAAATCAAGTTTCTGATGAAAAACAGTGTGGTCATCAAGATGGTAAAGTTACTGTTCCTCATGCTGATTTCCTTGCCAAAATTAATGCTGTTCGTTACGCCTTTCTAGAGTTAGGAGTAGATGACGGAGTTATAGTTGCAAGAACAGACTCTTTAGGAGCTGGCTTAACCAAACAAATAGCCATAACTCACGAAGTTGGAGATTTAGGAGATCAATATAACTCTTTTTTAGATCTTGATGAAGTTTCGGAATCTGAGATGGATCACGGCGATGTTCTTATTAACCATCATGGAAAAGTAGTCAGGCCAAAAAGACTTCCTAGTAATTTGTACAGATTTAAAGAAGGTACTGGTGAAGCTAGATGTATCTTAGACTCTATAACCAGTCTCCAAAATGGAGCTGATTTAATATGGATTGAAACTGAAAAACCACACATTGGTCAAATTGGTGCAATGATGGACGAAATAAAGAAAGTCATACCTAACGCAAAACTCGTATATAACAACAGTCCATCTTTTAATTGGACGCTTAATTTTAGACAACAAGTGTTTGATGCTATGGAAGAAGCCAACCAAGATACTAGTGGTTATGACAGAAATGATCTAATGAATGAAAAGTATGATGAATCTAACTTAGGGAAAGAGGCAGATAAAAAAATACGCACTTTTCAAGCCGATGCTGCTAAAGAAGCAGGTATTTTCCATCATCTTATAACCTTACCAACCTATCATACAGCCGCACTTTCAACTGACAATCTCGCCAAAGAGTATTTTGGAGATAAAGGAATGTTGGGTTACGTTGAAAATGTTCAGAGAAAAGAAATAAGGGAAGGTATAGCTACTGTCAAACACCAAAATATGGCTGGATCAGATATGGGAGATGATCATAAGGAATATTTCGCTGGAGACGCTGCCCTAAAGGCTTCTGGTGATGATAACACTATGAATCAATTTTAATTATTAACTTCGTATTAAAAAGGAAGCATTAGCTTCCTTTTTTATTGTTCAATGCATTTAGAGGGGTTACCGCCACAAATCTCACATTCCCTTCCTGGTTCAAGATTAGCCAAACCCCCACAGGATCCTGTTATAGGTTTCTTACCAAAGAACAACCCAATGCACATAGCCAAAATAACAAATACTAGAATTAAGAAGGTAATAAAAGTTGTCAACATTTCTTTATTTTACTATTTTTGCCAAAGTATTTGAAAAAATAAGATCTGCATCATTTATTTTACTATTTAGAAAGACTGCGTTAATTTTATTATCATTTGAAAAGGTAACTGCTTTATCTAATTCCATTGAATTAAGGGCAGTTGCCAAAGCATCTGCTTTCATTGTTGAATCAGATACAACAGTAACTGAAGATTTTGAGTATTTTTTAGGCTCTCTCGTTTGCGTATTAAGAGTATGAGAGATATTTCTATTATCAACAATTCTAAAGTTGCGGTAGTCTCCCGACGTAGCAACGGAAAAATTATTAAAAGCATTTGATTCAAGTTTTAAAAGGAATCGGTTAAGTTGTTTAGGGTCTTCTATCCCAACTACCCAAGGAGTATTATTAGCCTTAAAAGAAGTTGATCTAATTTCTCCTCCCAGCTCTATGAAATGAGATTCAACATCATTGTCTTGTAATATTCTCTTATGAACCAGATCTATTGCATAGCCTTTAGCAATTGAAGAGAAATCAAGGTGTACGTCTCGAACTCTCCTAACAGAAAGATCGTTATCACTTATCTCAACAGAGTCACAACCTATTTGATCTTCATAAAAGACCATTTCTTGCTTTGTATACTTGTTTTTTATATCAACACCAAATCCCCAATGGTTAACCAATCTACCAATTGAAACGTCGTATGCCCCTTTTGTCTTGTTACATAAATTTATTGCGTAAGTTAATACATTTATAAAATCTTGAGAAACTTCTGACCACTCAAAAATATCTCTATTATTTACTCTTGATACAGAAGAATTCTTTAAATAGGCAGACATTTCATGGTTTACTTGATCAAAAGTGTTATGAATTTCATTGGCTGTTAATGAAATATTTTTTCCATACAAAATAACTTTGTAAGTTGTCCCCATAGTACTTCCTTCATGAACATAGAAAGAAGCATTTGTAGTTCTACTAAAAAAAAAGAAAGTTAGAAAGATTAAGACTAAGGCAGTTAATATTATATAAAATGACTTCAAATTTATTCTTAACTTCCAAAATCATCAAACTTAATAGACTCTGGTTCAACACCCAAATTATCAAGCATAGTAAAGCATGCATCCATCATCATTGGTGGCCCACACATGTAGTATTCGCAATCTTCTGGGGCTGAGTGATTATGTAGATATTGATCATGTATAACTTGATGAATGAACCCCGTATAGCCCTCCCAATTATCTTCGGGCAATGGATCAGAAAGGGCTGCATGCCATTCAAAATTATCATGTTCTAGAGCCAGTTTATCGTACTCTTCCGTATAAAACATTTCCCTTAAACTTCTAGCTCCATAAAAGAAAGTAATTTTTCTTTTAGAATTTAATCTAAGCAATTGATCAAAAATATGTGATCTCATTGGAGCCATGCCTGCACCTCCTCCAATAAACACCATTTCATTGTCAGTATCTGCAGCAAAGAAATCGCCAAAGGGTCCAAAGATGGTCAGCTTATCACCCTCTTTAAGATTAAAAATGTAAGAGGTCATTTCTCCCGGAGGAAAATTAGTACCAGGCGGAGGAGAAGCAATTCTTATATTAAATTTCATAATTCCTTTTTCATTAGGGTAGTTAGCCATTGAGTAAGCTCTAATAACTGGTTCAAGTGTTTTGGATTGATTTTCCCAAACACCAAATCTGTCCCAATCATCATGATATTCCTTATCGATATCAAAAGACTTATAGTCTAGCTCATAAGGAGGGATCTCCATTTGGACATAACCTCCTGCTTTAAAAGCCACTTCTTCACCTTCAGGAAGTTTTAATACTAATTCTTTTATGAAAGTAGCTACATTATCATTAGAAATGACTTCACACTCCCACTTCCTAGCTCCGAAGACTTCATCTGGAACTACGATATCCATGTCGTCCTTAACAGGAACCTGACAAGATAATCTCCAACCCTCTTTCTTTTCTTTGTTTGTAAAATGAGATTCTTCAGTAGGAAGGATGGATCCTCCTCCATTTAGAACTTGGCATTTGCATTGGGCACATGTCCCACCTCCTCCGCATGCTGAAGATAGAAAAAGATCTTGGGAGGCCAAAGTCTGGAGTAGCTTTCCACCACCTGAAACCTGAACAGATTTAGCATTATCATTCATAGATATATTTACATCCCCTGTAGAGACTAAAAGTTTTCTTGCTCCTAAGATTATAAAGACCATAAAATTTACAGCTAATGTAAAAACCAGAACTCCTAAGATTATTTCATTTTGAAAGATCTCCATAGTTATAATGAAATTCCTCCAAATGACATAAATCCAAAGCACATCAAGCCAACAGTGATGAAAGTAATACCTAGTCCCTGAAGCCCTTCAGGTATATCAGCATATTTAAGCCTTTCTGTTATTCCAGCTAGAGCAACTATTGCTAATGCCCAGCCAGTTCCTGCTCCTAAACCATAAACAATACTTTCTGAAAAAAGATAATTTCTTTCAACCATAAATAGAACTCCACCTAATATTGCACAGTTAACTGTGATTAAAGGAAGAAAAACACCCAATGCGTTATAAAGAGCTGGCAAATATCTATCTAAAAACATTTCAAGAATCTGAACTAGTGCGGCTATTATTCCAATGTAACAAATTAAACCAACAAACCTTAAATCAGAGCCTGGGAATAACGCGTCTTCTTTTAAGAAAATGTTGTAGATTAAATTATTAATAGGCACTGACAAACCTAAAACAACTATTACCGCTACTCCTAGACCTATGGCTGGCTGTATTTTTTTAGATATTGCTAAGAATGTACACATTCCTAAGAAGAAGTTAATAGCGATGTTCTCGATAAAGACAGCTTTGATAAATATACTTAAATAAGCTTCTAACATTAGGCTGTCCTCCTTTCTGCATCTAAGCTATTTTCTGATATTTTAAATTCTGGTTCTTCTATTTGATCCGTTTTCCAAGTTCTTAAAGCCCAAATAGTAAATCCAATAATAAAGAATGAGCTTGCAGGGGTAAGGAAGAAATTATTTGCTATATACCAACCACCATCATTAACTAATGGCATTATCTCTATACTATAAAAAGATCCTGCTCCAAGAAATTCTCTAATAATAGCAATTATGATTAACATCAAACTATACCCAAGACCATTGCCTATACCATCTAGAAAACTCATTAGTGGGCCATTTTTCATTGCAAAAGCTTCGGCGCGTCCCATTACAATACAATTAGTAACTATTAATCCAACAAAAACTGAAAGTGTTTTACTGCTTTCGTAGTCATAAGCCTTTAAGACTTCGTCTACCAACATAACTAAAGTAGCGATTATAGATATTTGAACAATAATTCTTATGTTTGTAGGGATGTGTTGCCTAATTAATGAAACAAACATGTTCGACAAAGCAACGACGCTAGTCAAAGCAATGCACATGATTAGAGTTATGTATAAACTACTAGTAACTGCTAAAGCTGAACAAATACCAAGAATTTGTAAAGCAATAGGATTGTCATTAAAAATTGGATTTAAAAGAACCTCTTTAACTTTAGACATCTTTTATTTCTCCGTTTCTCATATTGGTTATGAATGGTCCATACCCCAGATCACCTAACCAAAACTTAAGGAGATTTGTTACACCTTTACTTGTAATTGTTGCTCCAGAAAGTCCATCTACTGAATAATCTTTATTTGAAGAGTCAGGTAAAACTACCCCCTTTATGACGGAAACTATAACTTCACCTTCACTTGAATATATCTTTTTTCCAGTCCACTTAGATTTCCATTTAGGATTATTAATTTCAGCCCCTAGGCCTGGAGTTTCCTTATCTTCAAAAAATTCTAAACCAATTATTGTTTGCAAATCAGGCTCTAGAGCTAAATATCCCTTCATTGTTCCCCATAAACCATAACCTCGTACTGGAAGTATAATTGAGACCAGATTACCTTCTTCATAATGTAAATAAACACTCTGATAGTTCTCTCTTCGTTTTAATGTAGCTACATCTTGAGTCTTATCTAATTTAATAGAAGTATCGAGATTTCTAGAAAACGAGCCTTCATTGAAAGTAGAAGAATCAATTGATTCATCGAATAAACCTGTTTCAAGGTTTACCATCTTTACTTCTATTGACTTAAATAAATCTGAAATATTTAAATTATTATTTAAAAGCCCTGCAGCGGAAAGTATCTTAGTTTGCTTATCTAATTCTTTATTAGCATCTTGAATATCTCTAAGTCCTACAGCTGTAAATGAAATTAAAGTAGAGCAGACTAGACATAATGTTACTGCTACTAAAAGGGTTTTTGAAAAAGTATCGTTATTTTTCATTAGCTGGTTGATTAAGTCTTTGTTTAATATTTCTTTCTTGTACAAAATGATCAATAAGCGGAGCAAATAGATTGGCAAATAGGATAGCAAGCATCATACCTTCTGGATAAGCAGGATTTACCACTCTAATTAGAATAACCATGATTCCAATTAAAAAACCATAATACCACCTACCTAAATTTGTATGGGAGCCTGTTACCGGTTCAACGGCCATGAAAGCTAGACCGAATGCAAATCCACCAGCCACTAAATGCCAGTAAAATGGTAGTGCAAACATTGGATTAGAATTTGAGCCTATCAAGTTAAATAATGAAGAAGTTAAGAAAGCACCTATAAGAACCCCTACAACAATTCTCCATGAAGCAACCCTTGTATAAAGAAGTAACAACAAACCCAACAAGATAAATAGGGTTGATGTTTCGCCTATTGAACCAGGAATATTTCCAATAAAGGCATCCATCCAAGAATAACTTGTTTCAATTCCTGTCTGACCTTGCTGAGCTCCTATTCCTAAGATAGTTGGTGAACTAAATCCATCAATAGCAACCCAAACTGAATCTCCAGACCAGCTTGCCGGATACGCAAAATATAAGAAAGCTCTTCCTGCTAGAGCAGGATTCAAGAAATTTTTACCAGTTCCTCCAAAAATCTCTTTTGCAACGACAATCCCAAAACTTATGCCTAGTGCTACTTGCCATAAAGGAGCATCAGGAGGACAGCAAAGTGCAAACAAAATGGTAGTAACAAATGCTCCTTCATTTATTTCATGCCCTCTTACAATAGCAAAGATTAACTCCCATGTAATTCCAACTAAAAAGGTAACTAAATAAATTGGAATGAAATAACAAGCACCAAACCAAATACAATCAAAAACACTATTGGGATCATAGTTACAAAACAAATCTATAAAAATAAAGTGCCAATCATCTTTATTAATAACATCAAGAGTCTCAAAACCAGTAAGAGTCTGCAAACCGAGGTTATACATTCCATAAAACATAGCAGGAAAAGTTGAAAGCCATACTACAACCATCACCTTTTGAAGATCTACATGATCCCTAATATGCACTGCTCCAAATGTCCTTTTATCGGAAGAATAGAAAAGATTTTCAAAAACATCATAAATAGGAAAGTATTTTTCCAAAGAACCGCCCTTAGTAAACTTAGGTTTTAGATTATCTAGTAGCTTTCTTAAAGGTTTCATTAACCTTCCACTTCTATTTTATTCAATCCCGCTCTCAATAAAGAACCAAAATCATATTTTCCTGGGCACACAAAGCTACACAATGCTAAATCTTCCTCATCAAGTTCTAGGCCACCTAGTTCTTGAATTTTTTCCGTATCTTGTAAAGCAATATATCTTAGCAACATCGAGGGAAGGAGATTTAATGGAACGACCTCTTCATAAACACCTATAGGAATGATTGGTCTATCTGAACCATTCATAAGGGTTTTAAATTTAAATTTCTTTCTAGGAAATAGAGAAGAAAGGAATAATGGCAATTTAGAAAACTTTCGGGGGCCTGGAATTAGCCAATTCATGAATTCCCTGTCTTTTTTGTTGGGTTCAGCTACTACAGATATTTGATTATGATACCTACCTAAGTATGCGTAGGGTCCAATTGCTTCTCTTCCGTT
Source organism: Gammaproteobacteria bacterium (assembly GCA_002730855.1). GTDB lineage: Bacteria > Pseudomonadota > Gammaproteobacteria > Magnimaribacterales > Magnimaribacteraceae. Next base: position 15,948 of record PCBA01000059.1, on the reverse strand, counting down.
AATTATAGAGCCAGAAATTATCCTGTTCTCTCTATGGGTAAGCTCTCCTGCAACTAATTCATCTGTACAAGCACCTACACGAGTAGTTAAGTATGATGGTTTATTTACTTGAGGTCCTGCCAAAGATATTATCCTTTCTAGATTCAATTTACCCGTTTTGAAGAACTTACCGATGCTTACTATGTCTTGATATCCGATAGTCCAATTAATATTGTTTAAAGAAGATGGAGAAATAAAGTGCATGTGTGTGCCCACCAGTCCTGCTGGGTGCGGTCCAGAAAATTTATGTAAACGGACTTGATCATTTAACTCAAGTTTTAACGTTGAGTTTTTACTAACGGTTACATTAATAGGAACAGTGACTAGTTTCTTAAGAACATTTAATCCAAAAGTAAAGTTATCTTGATTTCTGTTTATAACGTAATCTGGGTCAGGAGATAAAGGGTTCGTATCCATAGCAGAAATAAAAATATTAGATGGTGAAGAGTCTATTTGAGGGACTTTACTAAATGGCCTTGTCCTAAAAGCCGTCCATAAACCTGAAATAACTAATAATTCTCTTATTTCATTAGAAGATATGTTTTGTAATTGGTTCTCAGAATAGGCATGAAATTTGATTTGCTCTTCATTATCGTCTATTTCAATGACTACTGATTGAAGGGCTCTTCTTGCACCTCTATTAATAGATTCAATGCGCCCTCCTCCGGGTGAGGTAAAAATAACACCTGGATTTTTTTTATCTTCAAGTAGAGGCTGACCTATCTTAACTCTATCACCTTCCTTCACTAGCATGGTTGGTTTCATGCCATTGTAGTCATCTCCGAGTATTGCAACCGACCGACTTTTTTTAGAGTCATTGACTTCAACGGCAGGTTCACCGCTAATAGGTATATTGAGACCTTTCTTTATCTTTATCATTCCCTATATGATATGTAGAAATTCAGCCCAGAACGCGGGCGTATTATAATGACCTAGCAGTTATAAAGCTAGAAGGATTAGCTAAAATTTGGATATCTTTTATAAGTTAGACCAACCATTTCTTTAGCCAATCCAAGGAGTTGAGCTGTATAACCGTATTCATTATCATACCAAACGTAAATAACACAATTATTACCATTTACGATGGTCGCTGCTGAATCAACAACACCTGCATGACTGTTGCTGACGAAATCTGTTGACACAACCTCAGGTGAGTTAGTAAATCCAATTTGATCTTTTAGGTTTGAATGAAATGCTTTCTGCCTAAGAAAATCATTTAAAGCTTCAACACTTACTGCTTTGCTCAACTCTAAACTCATTATAGCTAAAGAAACATTAGGTGTTGGAACTCTGACAGCATTTGCTGTAAGTTTACCTTTTAACTCAGGCAGAACCTGGCCTACTGCTTTTCCAGCACCAGTTTCTGTAATTACAATATTAAGTGCAGCACTTCTTCCTCTTCTTTCTTTTTTATGAAAATTATCTATTAAATTCTGATCATTAGTATATGAATGAACGCTTTCAATATGGCCAGACTTTATATCAAATTCATCATTTAAGACTTTAAGAGTAGGGACAATGGCATTTGTTGTACATGAAGCTGCCCCAAGAACTTTATCGCCATCAATAATTTCATTATTAATTCCATGGACTATATTTTTAATTCCATCTTTAGCTGGTGCTGTTAATAGGACTTTAGAAATCCCTTTACAGTCTAAATGTTGTTCCAAACTCTCCTTCGTTCTCCAAACACCTGTATTGTCTATAAGCAAAGCATTCTCTATTCCAAACTCCCTATAATCTATAGTAGAAGGATCACCTGAGTAGATGATTTTAACTTCATTGCCATTAATGATTAACATGTCATCTTCTTCAACCACTCTAATAGTTCCTTTAAACGGTCCATGTACAGAATCAGTTCTCATTAAGTTAGCTCTCTTAATGATATCGTCGTCTATAGCTTTCCTAACAACGATGGCCCTTAACCTTAAATTATCTCCACCCGCAGAGTCTTCAATAAGCATCCTGGTTAATAGTCTTCCAATTCTTCCAAAACCATATAGAACAACATCTTGAGCTTTCTCAAGAATAGCGCCCTCATTACCTATTAAATCTTCTACAGACTCTTTTACAAAGTCTTCTAAACTAAGTCCTTTATCTTCATACAGGTAGGCTGCAGTTATAATACCTATATCTATTTCTGCAGGACCAAGCTCTAGTTCACTTAATGCAACTACGACTTGATAAGTTTCAAATTCACTTAACTCATTGTCTTCGGTTTCCCTCACAAACCTGTGAGCATTCATAATCTCAGAAACTGATAAATTTACTAAAGGTTTTCCATACAATAAGAGATGGACATTGTTTCTATAAATGCGCCCTATCATAGGGAGCATTTCTTCAGCCAATGCCTGACGGTATTGGAAATCTCCAAATGGATCTTTAGGAGGTTCTGGTCTTAACCTCTTATCAGGTTGATCTTTTGCCATATCTTTATAAAGAAGTATATTGTTTTAAATGGAAGTCTGCATTACCAAAGATAGTTCCTATTGTTGTTAATCTTTTAAAGTAATGACCAACATTTAATTCGTCTGTTACTCCCATGCCACCATGTAATTGAACTGACTGTTGGCCTACAAATTTTCCTGCCTTACCAACTTGGTATTTAAGACCGGATATTGCCTTCTTTGCATCGAGAGAACCTTCTTCATTTTTCATAGTTGCCATGTATAAAAGCGATTTACATTGCTCATACTCCATAAACATATCTACCATTCTGTGCTGAAGAACTTGGAATTTTCCTATAGGTGTTCCAAATTGCTCTCTGGTTTTGGTGTATTCAACCGTAGTTTTATAAAGAACCTCCATGGCACCAACAGCTTCAGCAGATATAGCTAAAATAGACCTATCAATTGCTTCATCTAATAAACCAAAACCCTTGTCTAGTGAGCCTATTAATGAATCATTTGATATGGTTACGTTTTCTAAATTTATGTCTGAAGCTCTTCTACCATCTACTGTCTTATAATCTGTTTTAGTTAAACCAGCAGTATTAGAATCAACCAGAAATAAAGACACTCCTTTTTTGTCCATTTGTTTACCAGATGTACGGGCAGAGATAATTATTTTATTAGCTACAGGTCCGTTCATAACAACCGACTTGAATCCATTAATTATAAAATTATCACCTTCTTTCTTGGCTTCTGTAACAACATCAGAAAGATTAAAACGGCTTTGAGGTTCTGCGTAAGCTAATGCTAAATGTATTTTTCCATTAATAACCTCGCTCATAACATCACTTATCTGCTGATCTGATCCATATCTATCCAACAATCCCAGAGACATAACTACTGTCTCAAGGAATGGTTCAACAACAAGCCCTTTACCGAACTCTTCCATAATAAGCATTGTTTCAATTGCAGACCCTCCAAAACCTCCATTATCTTCAGATACTGATATACCTAACCAGCCCAATTCAGCAAAGGTTTTCCAATTCTTTTCTCCAAATCCTAGATCGGAATTAGACAACTTTTGTCTCGTTTCCCAGTCATATTCTTTTTGAATAAATTGTTCAACTTGACCTTGGATCAGTGTTTGCTCTTCATTAAATGTAAAATCCATAATTTAAAGTCCTAAAATTGCTTTTGATATAACATTTCGCTGTATTTCATTGCTGCCACCATAAATACTAACTTTTCTAAAATTTAGATAGTGTGGCATCACTGGTGCTGCATAGTCTGGTCCTACCGTTTCATTAGAACCTAATTCATTTTCTAAATAAAAGGGATGAGCATAGTAACCTAGCATTTCTACAAATAATTCTGAGATGGTTTGTTGCAATTCTGTTCCTTTAATTTTAAGAATAGAAGATTCAGCTCCCGGTGAGCCCCCATGGGACATAGCAGCCAATGTTCTTAGTTCAGTGAATTCTGTAGCTGTTAACTCAATTTCTGTTTCCTCTATCTTACTTCTGAATTGTGGATCGTCTATGAGTGTTCCTTCGCCCAGTTGTATGTCTGAAGATAAATCTTTGAGTCTACGCAATTCTCTTTTAAGCGCTGCAATACCTGCTATACCGCTTCTTTCATGTGCAAGAAGAAACTTCGCAATATTCCAGCCCTGCCCTTCTTTTCCAACCAAATTTTCTTTAGGCACTTCTACATTATCAAAATAAACCATATTAACTTCATGAGAACCATCAATTGTAATAATAGGTTTAACCTCAATGCCCGGTGTTTTCATATCTATTAATAGAAAACTAATACCTTCTTGTTTAATTTCAGTTGTTTCAGTCCTTACTAAGCAAAAGATCCAATCAGCATGCTGTGCTAACGTAGTCCAAGTTTTAGTACCATTAACTAAATAGTTTTCATCCTTCGTCTCAGCTTTAGTCTTTAAAGAAGCTAAATCCGAACCTGATCCTGGTTCAGAATATCCCTGACACCACCATACGTCACTATTTAGAATTGAAGGGAGATATTTTTCCTTCTGTTGATCGGTGCCGAAACTGTATATAACAGGAGCACACATACCCACACCAAATGGGATCATTGTGGGTGCGTTTACATTAGCTAACTCCTCTTGGAGAATATATTTTTCTGTAACAGACAGATCTTGATAGCCAGAATATTCTGTAGGCCAATTAATCGCAAACCACCCTTTTCCATGAAGAATCTTCTGCCATCTAATAATCTCTTCTTTTTCTAGAGGAACCCTCTTGTCTTGTTTTTCTTTTATATCAGAAGGGTATTCTTCTTCAAGAAAAGCAACTACTTCCTTTCTAAAAGAGAGATCTGAATTTGAAAAAGTTAAGTCCATATTAATAAACCAAAAATTAAAAAAAAATAATTATACACTTACCTATATAATTTTCATTTTTTGATTACTAATATATAACGGACTAGTGACCAAAAAGCTCAACACCCTTACAGATTTAATTAATCTGGGGACAAGCTCGCCTAAAAAAAATCTATTTGTAACTAAAGACAGTCAATCAGCAAAGTTACTACAAGCAGACATCAAGGATAGTTTCAATTGCATGCTTCTTGAAGGTTCTGAGTTATTGCCCTACGATTTTTTTTCTTCTGCACCCGTAATTAGAGCTAATAGAATAAATTGTCTTTCAGAACTACTTAAAAATAGAGATAGCAATCTAATCACATCAATACAAACACTACTTTCCCCTTGCCCTGATTTATCTCATGTGATGCCTATTAATCATTTACATGTAGGAGATCATTTAAATCTAGAGACTTTACTAGACCTTCTCGCCGACAATGGCTATTCACGATCTGATTTTGTTTCTGTTCCGGGAGAATATGCGTTAAGAGGTTCTATCTTAGATATTTTCTTGACCAGTAGAGAAGAACCCATAAGAATTGAATTCTTTGGTAATGATATTGAGAGTCTGAGACTTTTTGATCCTCAAACTCAAATCGCAAATGAGCAAATAGATTCTATGAGTTATTTACCTTCTTTTGAATATCCTCTTAACAGGCATAGTGCAACTCAATTTAGAACTAATTGGAGAGAAAAATTTGATGCTTTCGAAGGTGATTCTGAAATATTCAACAAAATAATAAATTCTAAACCAGCCGAAGGGGTTGAAATTTACCTTCCACTTTTTTACGGACATAAAACTAGCTTACTACCTTATTTAAAAGAGTTTAAAACTATCCATATGCAAATTGGGGTGTTAGAAGAAGCAAGGATTTTTGAAAACTTAATAGAAGAACGTTATGAAGAATACAGATATGACTTAAAAAGACCTCTATTACCTCCTAATGAATTATTCATTAACTACAAAGATCTTGTTGATGTCATTCAAAATAAAGATGTTTATAAGTTTAAATTAGAAAAGAGCTTAGAAATAAGGCCTAAAGTTCAAGAAATAAAGGCAAGAAATGAGAAAAGTGATATTAACTACCAAAAATTGCCTAATAAAGGAGACTTGGTAGTTCATTTAACTCATGGAATTGGTAGTTTTAATGGACTAACTCCCATTAAAACTTTTCTAGGGATTAGCGACTGCCTGGAGATCGAATATGCAGATAATAGTAAAGTCTACGTACCAATTGAGCATATGAATTTAGTATCTAAATACTTTGGCCCAATAGATAGATCTATAGACACTTTGGGTTCAAAAAGATGGGTAAAAAGAAAAAATAAAGCTTTAAAACAAACTTTTGATACAGCAGCCGAATTATTAGAAGTTCAGGCTAAAAGAGCAAATAAAGAGGGTTTTTCATATGATATTCCAATTAAAGAATTTAAATATTTCTGTTCACAATTCCCTTATCAAGAAACGTACGATCAAAAAAGAACAATAGATGAAGTTATTGTGGATATGCAAAAACCAATACCTATGGATAGATTGGTATGTGGAGAGGTTGGTTTTGGAAAGACGGAAGTGGTTATGCGAGCTGCTTTTGTCGCTAGTTTTAATCTGAAGCAAACATGTATCCTTGTTCCTACAACTCTTCTAGCAACTCAGCATCATTCTAGCTTTATTAACAGATTCAAAGATACAGGAATTGAGATTGCTATTCTTTCAAGAAATGTAGGGAAAAAAGAAAAGGATAAATTATTAAAAGACTTAAGCGAAGGAAGAATTGACATTCTTATAGGAACACATTCCGTTTTACAAAGTACTGTAAAGTTTTTTGATTTAGGTCTCCTTGTCATAGACGAAGAACATAGATTTGGCGTTCGCCAGAAAGAAAAAATTAAATCTCTTAAAGAGGAGGTAGAAATTATTAGCCTTTCTGCTACACCAATACCAAGGTCATTAAATTTTGCATTAACGGAATTAAAAGATTTATCTATTATTGCAACTGCTCCAGATGATCGTCTTCCTGTAAAGACCTTTACGTATTCGTTTAATGAGAACTTAATAAATGAAGCTATCCAAAGAGAAAGTCTTAGAAGCGGTCAAACTTATTACCTGTGTAATAACTTAAAGCTTATACAGGATAGAAAACAAAGACTTGAAACTAAATTTCCTCAATTAAGAATTGAAATTGTACATGGGCAACTAAATAATAAAGATATAGAAAAAAGAATGATTGCCTTTAATTCTAATGAAATCGATGTTTTGGTTTGCTCTACTATTATTGAAAGCGGGATAGATGTTGCTAACGCAAACACATTAATAGTGGAAGAAGCGGATAAATTTGGCTTGGCTCAATTACACCAATTAAGAGGTAGAATAGGAAGAAGTGATAAACAGGCCTATTCATATTTCTTAAGATCAAAACACATTATTCAAAAAAAAGAAGCTGACAAGAGACTTGAGGCTCTACAAAACACTGATTCCTTATCAGCAGGATTCCTGTTAGCCCTTAAAGACTTAGAGATAAGAGGTGCAGGAGAAATTCTAGGCTCTAACCAAAGCGGTATCTTTGATTCAATAGGATTAGATTTATATACAAGAATGATAAAGAGAGCTACCGATTTCATTAAAAGTGGTGATTTGGACTTTCACAATCTAGATGAATTGCCTGAAATTAATATAAATCAAAATAGTTTAATCCCAGAAGACTATCTTCCAGACATTAATGTAAGATTATTAATGTATAACAGGATAGCTTTAGCTAGCTCTGAAGAAGACCTAAAGAGCATTCAAATTGAAATGATTAACCGTTTTGGTTTATTACCTATAGAAATAATATATTTCTTTTATCAAGCTGAATTAAGACTATTGAGTGAAGTGAATTCAATCAGTAAGATAAACTTTTTAAAAGATAAGATAAATATTTATTTCAAAAATCCAGAACTTAACACCTCTCTACTTAACTCGGGAGATATTGAATCTAAAGTTAATATGACTAAGGATGTTATCAATGCAATTAGCCGAAATGTTAACTAAACTTTTTACTCTTACTTTTATTATAATTTCATTTCCTATTTACGCGGTTATAAGCCCAACTGAGTTCGTGGAAAACTTTATTAATAATGAAGATGATAAAGCAATATATAAAATAGATTTACTTATATTTGAGAACTTATTTATAGAAGAAGCTGACTTAAAAGAAGAGCTTAAAATACTACAACCATTAGATCTAAAACAAGAACTTCTAATTATTAAAGATCAACCTACATTCCTAGTTGGGAAACCTATTATCTACAACAATAAGCCAAATGATTTAATAAAATTACAAGTGAATGATTCAAATAAAGAAATTATTCCAACAGAAAAAAATGAGGAAAACCAGGGCTTTAATTTATTTGAAAGAATTCTTTATGAAAATGAAATGCAGAAATTAAAAAAGAAAATGTTAAGGGGTAAAGACTACGAAGTATTGCATTCCATTTCTTGGTATCAGCCTATCGTTAGCAAAAATAATTCTGCTTATATATTTATTGAAAATGTAAAAAATCAAAAAAAGGTATATGGTGAATTATTAATCTACAAAGACAGATATCTTCATTTTGATGCTAACTTAAGGTTAAGTAGAAAAACCGATGTACAAACTAATGAATCAAAATTAATGAAGAAAATTGATTTTAATGAAATGCTAGAAATGAAGACCATTAAAAAGGATGTAGATGTAGCTAAAGATGATAGTTATTGGATAAAGACTATTTTTAATAATATTAAAGTAAATATAGGAGATTTTTCAAATTGGTTTATTGAAGAAGAGGCAGATATCTTATTGTTCGATGAAATAGAGCTCTCGGAATTCAAATTCGATGACCAATACGAAATAAATCAAGAGATAAAAGTTGCTGAAAATAAATTCCATTTCATAGATCACCCTTTTTTTGGCATCCTTATAAAAATTTCTCCTTTATAATTTAATTGAAGCTATTCTTGCCAGACAAGTTCTTCTCAAGCTTCTTAAGTATCTCATGATCATTGCCAGTAGATTCAGACAGAAGCTTTCTTATTTTTTCTAAGCTTTTCTCTAAAGAAAGCCATGGACCTTTATCATATAGTCTTTGATTTAGAAAGTTCTGATATCTAGACATCATATCTGGAGATGCAAGTTCAGGTGAATGAGTACAAATTAATCTTTCGGCTAATTCTTTATATCTAGAATCTTCAAAACCATCCAGTAATTTACTGCGCTCTTGCCAGGGCAAGGAATGAAATCTCTCCATCCATAAATCATCTGCATCTGATGGAAAGCCCGAATAGACACTCTGCTCTAGGTATTTTGGAGGAGGATAGTTTATTTGATTATTGGCCAATAATTCACTCACTCTGGTTTGAAGCTTAACGTTTCCTTGAATTTTTCTTGCTCTTTCTTCGAGTTGATCATAAGGAATATCTAAAAAAACATCTATGTTAGGTATTTGGTCCGAAGACATGACTGGCAAACTTTTATTAATTCTAACTTTTCTAATCGCAGTCCCGCTATTACCTATTTGTTCCAATAATTCAGAATCTGTTAAATCATTTAAATGGTCGGGATCAAAATATAAATCTGCCACTGCAACTTCATTATTCATTTTTGGATTTTGTCCGCAAAAAGCTATAGGGTATGTAAATCTTTTCCTCCTAACCACTTCTCCCATCATTGCGAAAGGCTGAGATTGCAGTAACTCTAAGTTTCCATTTTTTGAAGCACCTTTTATAGAAGCCTTCCATACCGGTGCAGCTTTCTTAATGATTAATTTACTAAGTTCTAACATTTGAACGCAATCTGCCAAGGCATCATGAGCATTTACAATTTCTATGGAGTTAGCGTCAGACCAATCAGTCAGTTTCATACTAACTTCATTTTCTTCAAAAGAAGGTAAATTAAGACTGTCTGGGAAAAAATTTGCTACCAACTGCAGGGTGCTCATCATGTCTAATCTTGAAGCTCCTAAGGTGTTAGTTATATATAAAGGCAAAAGATTCCAATAGAATTGTCTTCTAAAAAGCTCTTCATCAAACCTATGTCCATTATAAGTTATGTAAACAGCATTTCTTTCTTTAGACCAGTCTAACCAAGTATTTCTTAGTAGTTTCATCATCTCATAATGAGACATTGCGCCTTCTTCTAAGCATTCGGTTTTTTTATGAACTAAGAAAGCTTCTGGTGAAGGAACTACCCATGGCAATAGCTTGCTGCCAATATCTTGTGAGTTTTCTTGATTTAAAGACTCATCCGTAAGTATTGACCCAACTTGGATTATCTGAGAGAAATTTATATCTAGGCCAGTTGTTTCTGTATCAGTGAATATATAACAAGAATCAGCGTTTAATTGAGACATCAATTATTTGTAATAAGCATTTTCACGATAAGAATGATCAGTAACGTCCATAACCCCTTTAAGTCCATCAACTTGTTCAAGTAATGTTTTTTCAACACCATCCTTTAAGGTTAAGTCTACCATACCACAACCTTGGCACCCTCCTCCAAATTGAAGAACTGCTGTTTCTTTATCTATAACTTCAACTAAAGAAACTTCACCACCATGCGAAGCTAAGCTAGGATTTACTTCAGAATAGAGTACGTAATTAATTTCTTCTTCAATGGAAGCATTTTCGTTTATTTGAGGGAGCTTAGCGTTTGGTGCTTTTATAGTTAATGTGCCTCCAAATTTATCCGGTGAATAATCTACTACTGCGTCTTTAACGAAATCAAGAGATTCGTTCTCTATAAACAAAGAGAAGCTAAACTCTTCGATTAGTAAATAATCTGCAAGACTTTCGTCTTCTTTTGCATAAGCTATACAGGTTTCTGCTCTTGGCGTTCCTGGTTCACTCACAAATATTTTAATGCCTATAGTGTCTTTTTCTTGAGACCCTAAAAGATCATCCAGATATTTAACAGCTGACCCTGTAATTGTTAACTCTTTCATATACTTATTCTAGCAAATTTATGAAAAATTTTTTTCTTACTTTTTACTGTAAAATATCGAATTCTTAAAAATACAATTAAGTAAATGATTTCTAAATCAAATTTTGATTCCCTATTACAGAGAAAAGTTTTAGTTCTAGATGGAGCTATGGGCACTATGATTCAATCTCATAATCTAGAAGAGTCTGATTTTAGGGGCACTAAATTCTCTGACTGGCATATAGATTTAAAAGGGAATAATGATCTGCTAAGTCTTACTAGACCGGAATTAATCTCTTCTATACATGAAAGCTTCATAAAGGCTGGAAGCGATATAATTGAAACTAATACTTTCAATTCTAATTCAGTTTCTCAATCCGATTATGGCCTTGAAGAACACGCATATGATTTAAATTTTCAAGGAGCAAAGATAGCTGCAGAAGCAGCTTCTAAATCTTCTAAGAAGATTTTAGTTGCCGGCGTATTAGGCCCTACTAATAGAACAGCTTCTTTATCCCCAGATGTATCAGATCCTGCAGCTAGAAATATTTCGTTTGATGAACTCAAGCAAGATTACCAGATTTGCATCAACGGCTTGATGGATGGAGGTGCAGACCTTTTATTAATAGAAACTATTTTTGATACTTTAAATGCTAAGGCTGCAATTTATGCATATTTAGATAAATGCGAAGAGATGCAATTTGATATTCCTTTGATGATTTCAGGGACTATCACTGACGCTTCAGGAAGAACGTTATCTGGGCAAACCGTAGAAGCTTTCTGGAATTCGGTTAAGCATTCTAAGCCTAATTCAATAGGTTTTAATTGTGCACTAGGTGCAGAACAATTAAGGCCACATATTAAAAAGATTAGTGAAATAGCTAATATTGCCACTAGTCTTCACCCAAACGCTGGTTTGCCTAATGAAATGGGTGAATATGAACAGTCTCCTGGAGATATGGCACAACATATTGAAGAATTCTGTAATGAAGCTTACATCAACATAGTTGGAGGTTGTTGTGGAACAACTCCAGATCATATCAAAGCAATTGTTACTAAATTAGAGAATATTAGACCAAGAATACCTCCAATTACAGAAAACCTAACTCAACTTAGCGGGCTAGATGCTTTAAATATTAATGAAGATTCACTATTCATCAATGTTGGTGAAAGAGCTAACGTTACCGGTTCAAAAAAGTTTGCACGCCTTATTAAAGAAAAAGAATATGAAGAAGCCCTAGAGGTAGCAAGAGAACAAGTAGAACAAGGAGCTCAAATAATTGATATCAATATGGATGAAGGTATGCTTGACGCAAAAGAAGAGATGCAGCACTTTCTTAAACTTTTAGCTACAGAACCAGCAATAAGTAAAGTTCCCGTAATGATTGATTCTTCGAAGTGGGAAGTAATTGAAGAAGGCTTAAAGATCCTTCAAGGAAAGTGTATTGTAAATTCAATTAGCCTTAAAGAAGGTACAGAAGAATTTCTCAACAAAGCTAATATATGTAGGAAGTATGGAGCTTCAATTATTGTGATGCTTTTTGATGAGGAAGGACAAGCTGATTCCTTAGAAAGAAGAAAAACCATTTCTAAAAAATCTTATGACCTATTAACCCAGGAGCTGGACTACCCTTCTGAAGACATCATTATTGATCCAAATGTTTTCGCTGTTGCAACTGGTCTTGAAGAACACAATAATTATGCAGTAGATTTTATAGATTCCTGTAAATATATTAAGAACAATCTTCCTAATGTGAAAATATCTGGCGGTATCAGCAATGTATCTTTTTCTTTTAGAGGCAATGATCCTGTTAGAGAAGCAATGCATTCTGTTTTTCTTTATTACGCTATAAAAAATGGACTAACAATGGGAATTGTGAACGCTGGACAGCTTATAGTTTACGAAGAAATAGAACCAGAACTAAAAAAACTAGTTGAAGATGTTATCTTAAATAAAAATAATGATGCTACTGAAAATTTAGTATCTAAGGCTTCAGAGTTCTTAAAATCTAACTCGAAACAAGAAGAAAAAGATTTAAGCTGGAGAGATACAAATGTAGGTGAACGTATATCTTATGCGCTAGTTAATGGTATCAACAAATACATAGTAGAAGATGCTGAAGAAGCTAGGCTTAATTTCCCTTCACCCATTCAAGTAATTGAAGGTCCATTAATGGATGGAATGAATCTAGTTGGAGATCTATTTGGAGAAGGTAAGATGTTTTTGCCTCAAGTGGTTAAAAGTGCCAGGGTAATGAAAGAAGCTGTAGCACATCTCGTTCCTTTTATTGAAGCATCTAAAGATAAAAAATCCATGACAAATGGAAAGGTCGTTATGGCAACTGTAAAAGGAGACGTTCACGATATTGGAAAGAATATTGTTGGAGTTATTCTTCAATGCAATAATTTTGAAGTTATTGATTTGGGAGTCATGGTCACCGCGGAAGAGATAATTGAAACTGCAATTAAAGAAAAAGCAGATTTTATTGGGCTTAGCGGTCTAATAACACCTTCACTAGATGAAATGATTAATGTTGTTACTGAAATGGATAGGAAGGACATGGATATTCCTGTTCTCATTGGAGGGGCAACAACATCTAAAGCACATACTGCCTTAAAGATAGAACCCGCCTATAAAAAAGGTCAAACAATTCATGTAATAGATGCATCAAGAAGTGTCGGTGTATTACAAAATTTGGTTACAGAAGGTATTAAAGATCAATATGTAGAAGGAATAAAAAAAGAATATGAACAAACTAGACTCAGACTAAAAAATTCTGAAGGTAAGCCATTATTAAGATTAGAAGTTGCCAACCAAAATAAACATCAAATTGACTGGTCAGGATATTCGCCTACTAAACCTAGTTTCTTGGGGGCTAAGAAATTAGAAGGAATCACAGTTAAAGAACTCAGAAAATATATAGACTGGTCAATTTTCTTCAGATCATGGGACTTAGCTGGAAGATTTCCTGAAATTCTAGAAGATGAAAAGGTAGGAAAGGCAGCAAAATCTTTGTATCAAGATGCAAAAAAAATGTTGGATGAAATTCAAGAAAATAAATTGATCACCCCTGAAGGAGTGATTGGTTTTTGGGAAGCCAATCAAGTGAGAGAAAATGATATTTTAATTACTAAATCCAAAGATCCAAAGTCTACTATAACTTTAAACCATCTTAGGCAACAGAAACCTCAAGGTATAAGGCCAAATTTCTGCTTATCGGACTTTATTGCACCTGAACTCAGCGGTATAAAAGATTATATTGGAGGTTTTGCTGTTTCTACCGGAAATGGAGTTGCAGAAAAATGTAAAGAATATGAAAGCAATAATGATGATTATTCCTCAATAATGTTAAAAGCCATTGCAGATAGACTTGCTGAAGCCATGGCTGAACTTGTGCATGAAAAAGTCAGGAAAGAATACTGGGGATATGCAAAAGAAGAAAATCTGTCTAATGAGGACTTAATAAAAGAAAAGTATACGGGAATAAGGCCTGCACCGGGATACCCTGCCTGCCCTGATCATTCAGAAAAATTAAAACTCTTTTCGTTACTAGATTCAGATAATCTTACTAAAATTAAACTAACTGAAAATTTTGCCATGTCACCGGCAGCTTCGGTTAGCGGGTGGTACTTCTCTCATCCAGAAAGTAAGTATTTTGGAGTCGGAAAGATAGGAATGGATCAAGTAGAAAGAATTGCAGAACAAAGATCAGAAGAGCTAGAAACTACTAAGAAATTTTTAAAGCCAAACCTTGATTAAAGTTTCAGCTGAAAATTACAAAAATCAACTTAAAGAGAAAGAAAATATATTTAATTCTTACTTTAATGACGTAACTTCAAAAAGTATTTTTCCTTCAAGCCACCGCTCATACAGACATAGGTGTGAATTTGGATTATCTAATTTTGAGAATGGTATTAACTATTCAATGATTAATGATAATGAGCGCATAGAAATAAATAAATATCCCATATGCTCAGAAGCTATTCAACTATTGATGAAAAAACTTCTTCAATTATTAACTAAAAAAGAAGTATTATTTCAAAAATTGTTTCAAATTGAATTTCAGAGCTCTAGGTCTAAAGAGGTTATGGTTTCTTTAATCTATCATAAGAAGTTAGAGAATGATTGGGTTGAAGAGATTAATATTTTAAAAGACAGCCTTGAATGCTCCTTTGTAGGCAGGAGTAAGAACCAAAAAATCATTATTGGACAGGATTATGTAACTGAAGAGTATAAATCTGTAAATAAGAAATTCAGACTGAATTTATATGAGCAATGCTTTAGTCAGACTAACCCAGACATATGTGATCAAATGATAAGTTGGATTGAAGAAAATGGGAAAAGAGAAACTGATATCATTGAACTACATTGCGGACTAGGTACCTTTACCATCCCTCTTAGTAGATTATTTAATAATGTAATAGCTACAGAAAATAGCCGACCAAGCCTTGTAGCCTTAGAAAAAAATATAAAGTTAAATAATTGCAACAATATTAAATTTGCTAGGTTGTCAGGTAAGGAAACTCTTGAGGCGTATGATGAAAAGAGAGAATTTAGAAGACTGATAAATAAAGAAATTGTTTTAAAGGAATATGATATTAGATCAATCTTCGTTGACCCACCTAGAGAAGGCATCGACCAACAAACGGTTTCAAAAATATCTCAATTTGATGAAATAATTTATATCTCTTGTGGATTTGAGTCTTTTAAAAGAGATCTAGATTTATTAAAGAAGACTCATGAAATAGAGAAAGTAGCAATGTTCGATCAATTCCCTTATACCAATCACATCGAATCTGGCGTCATTCTAAAAAGAATAACGCCCCAAGATTAGATCAATTTATAGTTTTGATTCGAGCTCAGGAAGAGCGTCGAATAAATCAGCCACTAATCCGTAATCTGCAACCTGAAATATAGGTGCTTCTTCATCCTTATTAATCGCCACAATCACTTTACTATCCTTCATTCCTGCTAAATGCTGAATTGCGCCTGAAATCCCTACAGCAATATACAGATCAGGCGCAACTATTTTACCAGTTTGACCAACTTGCATATCATTTGGAACAAATCCAGAGTCCACAGCAGCTCTTGAAGCACCAATTGCTGCTCCTAGCTTATCAGCTATACCATTCAGTAAACTAAAGTTGTCTCCATTCTGCATACCTCTTCCACCAGATATAACCACATCTGCTGCCG
>PCBA01000058.1 GCA_002730855.1 Gammaproteobacteria bacterium | reverse complement strand
AGAAAAGAAGGTCCTTCTTATGCAATTTCAACCTTAAAGGAACTATCCAAAGAATTTACCGGAGATTCCCTTGTTTGGATTATGGGTTCTGATGCTTTTACGGGTATAGACAGTTGGCATCAATGGGAAGAATTTGTAAACATGGTGAATATCATAGTCATGATACGTCCGAACTATGGAATAAAATCAGGCGGCAAGGCATTTGATCTTTTATCTAAGAAACATACGACAAACAAAGAATCTTTAAATTCTGGGGCTGGAAAAATTTACTTAATAAGAATTAGACCAATAGAGATTAGCTCTACGGAAGTGAGAAGAAAGATTAGTCGAGGGGAGGATGTATCTAAGTATCTTCTAGAAGAAGTTAGTGAAAATATAAATAAAGGGAACTTATACAGGTAAATAATGACTATATCTTTAAAGAATAAGATTATTGAAAACTTAAAAGATATTAAAGCTGTAGACCCTATTGCTATAAATGTTAAAAAGTTGAGCCACTTAACTGATTTTATGATCATTGCTTCTGGAACTTCTAATCGACATATCAGTGCAATTAGTGAAAGGATTATAGAGGGATTAAAGAAGAATAAAATTGGCCAAGTCAAAGTAGAAGGGCAAGAAGGAGATGATTGGCTCCTTGTAGATGCAGGAGATATTGTTGTTCATTTAATGTCCGCTGAAGCTAGGAAGTTCTACGACTTAGAAAGCTTGTGGGATCCTGATTTGTAATGTTGATTAGTATTGTTTGTATAGAATCTAGCAGACCAGATTGGGCTAAGCAGGCATTTGAATCATATGAATCAAGGTTTAATAAATCTATCAATATAAATTGGAAGGGTTGCAAGCCTATTCGAAGAAACAAGAACTACAATGTACAAAAGATTATTCAATCAGAAAGTAAACTTCTGTTATCAAACACAAAGGAGAACGATATAGTCGTAAGTTTAGACAGAAAAGGGAGGAAATTAGATACTTTAGATTTGAAGAATAGCCTAGAAGATTGGATATCATCATCAAATAATATTTCTTTTATTATCGGAGGTCCTGATGGGCTTAGTGAAGAATGTATTAACCAAAGTCGCTTTTCATGGTCTCTATCTGAACTTACTTTTCCTCACTCTCTAGTGCCAGTAATAATCATTGAACAGCTCTATAGGGCTTGGTCTATAACTCAAAATCACCCTTATCATAGATAATCATGAGAATAGCTAAAGACCTTAGAAGTGAAAGCAATGATTTACGAAGGTTAAAACAAAGATCAAGTTTCCTATTCCTACTCTCGGGTTTGCTGATATTGGTAGGTGTACTAAAAATTATTCAACTTACTGTTCTAGAAACTAGAGATTATTTTACTGAGTCTGAAAACAATAGAATCATTAGTGAGCCAATTTATCCTGCAAGAGGCTTAATTAAATTAATGGATGGACAGATAGTTGCGGAGAATATTGTTACTCAAGAATTATTAATTAAGAAAGGTTTAGTTAGTAAATCAATTGACGAACTTAAGAATGTGGAGAAATACCTAATTGACCAGGGCACTAGCTTAGACTTACCTCTGATAGAAAACTATAAGGATTTTGAAAAAATAACCATACTCTCGGACCTAACGGATCTGCAGTTAGCTAAATTCCAAGTGAATAAAGAACTTTGGCCATCTGTTGAGCTCAACACAAGATTAAGAAGGTTTTTACCTCACAAGAATTTATTTTCCCATGTTGTTGGACATTTAGGGGAGTTAACTAAAGAAGATGTGGTTTATAACTCTGAGATTAAATATCACCCAGGGTCTTACTTGGGTAAGGTCGGACTTGAGAGAAGATATGAATCTCAGATGAGGGGAATAAGAGGAATTAAAAAAGTAGAGGTTGATGTATTTGGGAATCAAATAAGAGAGCTAGAGAGGCTTAACCCTGTTAGGCCTTTAAATCTATCATTATCAATTGATTTAGATTTACAAATGACAGCCAGAAAAGAATTAGGTGGAAGAAAGGGTGCTGTAATAGCAATTGATCCTAATACGGGTTTTATAAAGGCACTTGTAAGCTCTCCTGACTACAATCCTAATGTATTGAATAAATCTGAAAGCGGGCTTTCATTCAGCTTGAATAAGAAAATAGAAGCGCCTTTTTTTAATAGAGTGATATCCGGATCATATCCCCCAGCTTCAACCATCAAACCTTTTTTGGGACTATTGGGTTTAGAAAATAGTGTTATAGATCAAAATACAGAGATTGACGACAAAGGTATATTTCAAATAAACGAAGAAGGAAGAAAATATAGAGGCTGGAAAGAAGAAGGGCATGGGAAGGTTAATCTCCACAAAGCAATAGTAGAGTCTTCAGATGTTTATTTTTATGAATTAGCTTCAAAGCTTACTATAGATAAGATTTCTACATTTTTAAGTCTATTTTATTTTGGAAGAGAAACAGGCATAGATCTAGAGAATGAATCTTCCAGTATATTGCCTGATAAGAGTTGGAAATTAGGAAATGTTGGTGAGGCGTGGTTTGTTGGCGATACTATAAACATTGGAATAGGGCAAGGTTACATCACTATAACTCCACTACAGTTAGCATTGTCGGTTTCTGCAATAGCAACAAAAGGAAAAATATATAAACCTAAATTGGTGCAATTATTGGGAAAAGAAGAAATTAAACCAGAACTTCTATTTGAAGTAGATCTAAGAGATGAAGAAAATTGGAAGATCATAGAACAATCTATGATTTCAGTTATAAGCTCTTGGAATGGTACGGCTCATAATCTATACACAGAAGGAGGATTGAAGATTGCTGGGAAGACAGGAACGGCTCAGATAAAAAGTTTAGTGGATCAGGAATTAACTGTTAAGGAAGAATATGAAGGCATAAGAGCAGTTGAAAAGAATAGGGACCATGCTCTTTTTGTTTGTTATGGCCCTATACCCAACCCAAATTTAACTGTTGTGGTTGTTGTAGAGAATGGAGAGTCCGGAAGTTCTGTCGCTGCGCCTATTGCCATGAAGCTGATTAAACAATATCAGAAAGAAGTTGTTGCTGATGTCTAGAAGACCACCTCTAGATTATCAAATTAATGATCCATTAGTAGGCCCTTCTTTTTCCTTTTCTTTTTTTCTTAAGGATGTGGCTTTATTTTTTTCTATTCTAGTAATTTTAGGGTTTGGAATATTTATGCTTTATAGCGCTAGTGGGCAGTCCATCTTGATGGTATCAAGACAGTTGGTTTTTATAAGTATTGGATTATTCCTTATGTTAGCTGTAGCCCAGTTAAAACCTGAATCATATAAAAATATCCTAATGAATTCATATTGGTTAGGTTTGTTATTGTTGATATATGTATTAATTAATCCGGCAAAAGGTTATGAAACAAGTAGATGGATAGATTTAGGGTTTTTTTCTTTTCAACCATCAGAAATTATTAGACTAATTTTGCCTTTATCGATAGTTGCCTTTTTATTTAGAAAAGATATAAAACCATCTTTATATGATTGGATAATCGCCACATTAGCAGCTTTGTTATGTTTTTATTTAGTATATAAACAGCCTGATTTAGGTACTGCTATTATAGTATTCACTTCAGGATTAATACCTATATTCTTAGCTGGAATACCCTACAGAATTATTATTGGATATTTAATTATTTTAGCCTCATTGTCTCCATACATATGGTCCAATTTATTATTGGAATATCAAAGACAAAGGGTATTAACTCTTTTTGATCCTGAGGCAGACCCCTTAGGAACAGGTTGGAATATATCTCAATCTAAAACCGCGATTGGCTCAGGCGGGCTTACAGGAAAAGGTTATTTATCGGGGACACAGAGCCAGCTTGATTTTATTCCTGAAAGCCATTCTGATTTTATCTTTTCTGTTATAGCAGAAGAGCTAGGGCTTATAGGGTTATTGGTAATGTTCCTTTTGTATGGGTTCATTATTTGGAGAGTATTTAGAATCAGTTATCAAGCAGGAACTAATTTTGAAAGAATAGCATGTAGTTCCTTAGGTTTTATTTTCCTATTATTTATTTTAATTAATGTATTAATGGTTATAGGTATAATTCCAGTAGTTGGAGTGCCTTTACCTTTAATTAGCCAAGGAGGAACATCAATAATTGTTCATTTATTGGCTTTTGGAGTAGTTCTGTCAATGAAGAGAAGCGTATGATAAAAAATTTGAAAATTGTTTGTTTCATGGTGTTGTTAACACTATGTAACCAGGTCTTTTCAGAAGAAAACACTGAATATTCTTCGAGAGATGACGTTAAGGCTTATGCTTCTTATCTTGCAACAAAGCATGATTTTGATTTTGATGAGCTTATTGACTTATTAGGAGGTGCAGTTTTTCAAGAGAAGGTAGTTCGCATAATGAATAGGCAGCCTGAAGGTACGATGACTTGGTCAAAATATAAAAATATGATGATTTCTGAGTCGAGGATAAATGCAGGCAAAGAGTTTATAAGTTTGTATAGGAATGATCTTAAAAGAGCTGAAGATATTTACGGAGTTCCTGCAGAAGTTATAGCCTCAATAATAGGAATCGAGACTAGATATGGTCGAATAACAGGTAATACAAGAGTACTAGATTCTTTAATGACACTTTCTTTCAACTACCCAAGAAGATCTAAATTTTTTAAAACACAACTTGAAGAGTTCTTATTGTTAAGTAGAGAAGAGGGTTTTGAGCCTAAATTAATTGAAGGCTCTATTGCAGGAGCTATGGGGTATGGTCAATTTATGCCTGATAGTTACAGGAAATATGCTGTAGATTTTGATTTAGACGGCGTTAGGGATATTTTAAATAATCCTATAGACGCAATAGGCAGTGTAGCTAATTTTCTTAGTAAAAAAGGAAAATGGAAGCCTAATACACCTATAGCTATTAGAGCTTTTAGCAATAGTGCTGATATTTCATTTAAATCTTCGTTTAAGCCTTACATGACTCCTATAGAACTAACTAAGCTAGGGCTAGAGCCTCAAGAAAAGATATCCGGAAATTTAAAGATTGTCCCAATAGCACTTGAGCTAGATGGCGGCTTTGAATTTTGGCTTGGTTTTGATAACTATTATTCTTTATCAAGATACAATAGAAGTAAGTTATATGTAATGGCTGTTTTTGAGTTTAGTAGATCCTTGTCAGTGTTTCTTTAATTGGAAAATTAATATGTACAAATTATTTAGTCTTTTTTTGCTTCGAATTCTATTCTTAGTTTTTTTATCTTCTAATTTAAGTACGCAAGAAAGTTTTATACCCGATCCACCTTCATTGAATGCCAATAACTTTATTCTTCTAGATTCAGTTTCGGGGAGAATACTTGCTGAGAAAGGTGCAGACGAAAGGATTGAGCCTGCCAGTATAACGAAAATTATGACTGGCTATGTCGCAGCAGATCAAATTGAGAAGGGGTTTGTTAACTTGGATGACGAAGTTTTTATTAGTGAGAATTGTTGGAGAAAAGAAGGTTCCAAGATGTTTATCAGAGAAGGAACAAAGGTCTTGATGTCTGATCTTATGAAAGGGATGGTTATTCAATCAGGGAATGATGCTAGTTGTGCCATAGCAGAACACGTAGCAGCTTCCGAGGAAGGCTTTGTTCAGCTAATGAGTTTATACGTTAATGAACTTGGACTAAGTAATACTAAATTCACAAATGTTACTGGACTTCCCAATGAAGATCATTATTCGTCGGCTAGAGATTTAGCTAGATTGTCTATGAAATTAATAGAAAGATTTCCTGATCATTACGCTTTGTATAAAGAAAAGTATTTTACATACAATAATATCAAACAAAGAAATAGAAATAGTCTCTTATGGCAGGATGATTCAATTGACGGTATGAAGACAGGCCACACTACTAGTGCAGGATATTGCTTGGTCTCTTCTGGGGTTAGGAATGATACGAGGCTTATAGCCGTTACTTTGAAGAGCTCGACTGAGAAATCAAGATTAACAGACAATAGAAGGTTGCTTGATTACGGGTTTAGGTATTTCCGAACTAAAAAAATATTAACAATAGACAGCTCCATCCTTGAAGAGCAAGTTTGGGGCGGCGAAAAAGAAAAAGTTAACCTTTCTTCAGTAGATAATTTGTTCCTTACTCTCTCTCCGAGAGATTTTCAAAGAGTTGAGCCTAAAGTTATTTTAGCTGACTACTTACAGGCGCCTCTAACTAAAGGCCAGGTCGTGGGAAGTGTGAACCTTCTCCTTGATGGCAACTCAATTGCAGAGATGGATGTGGTTGCCATGGAGGATGTGAAAGCGCTTGGTTTCTTTGGTAGGGCTTGGTCTAATATAAAATTATTAACCTATAAATTTTTGATAGAGGAGTGAGTTAGCCTATTTTATGTGGACTTATTTGAATGGAGATTTCGTCAAAAAAGAAGAAGTAAAGATTTCTCCTTTTGATAGAGGCTTCCTGTTTGGTGACGGTGTTTATGAGGTTATTCCTTCTTACGGAAGAAATTTCTTTTTATATGATGACCATCTCGAGCGATTAAAGAGATCTTTGTCTGCTATTAATATAGATCCATTAGATAATTTAGATAATTTAAAAACGCTTTTAGAAGAACTCTATGAAAGAAATGAATTTGATAATCAATCTATGTATATTCAAGTGACTAGAGGAGTAGATGTTGAAAGGTCACATAAATCTTCGAGTAAGTTAAAGCCGACACTCTTTATAAGCTCTTCGGAACTTAATATTAATCCCTATAGATTAAACCCAGAAAAAAAAGGTCTTATAGTAGGGCTAGATACAGATATTCGTTGGAAAAGGTGCGATATAAAAGCAATAACTCTACTACCAAACATTATTCCTTATCATGATAATTATTCTTCAGATCTTGATGAGACTCTGTTACATGATAATAACTTAATTAATGAAGGTACAAGCTCAAACGTATTTTTTGTATTTGGTGACCAAATTGTAACACCTCCAAAAAATCAAAATATCTTACAAGGAGTTACAAGGAATTATTTACTGAGCAGGCTTTCAGGTAAAGGATTTAGTGTTCTAGAAAAAAAAGTATCTATTGAAGATCTAAACAAAGTAGATGAAGTTTGGATGACAAGTTCAACTAAAGAGATACAGCCAGTACATAATATTGAAGACTTATTTTTATCTAAAAGGACTCATCAAGAGAGCTTGTGGCATAAAGCTTTAAAAGTTGTAGAAAGTGATTTAGAAGTTTATAGCTAAATCTCTAATAGATTGCCAAGGGTTTTTAGAAGAAAGGCCTTTTATAGAAGAGTCTATTTCTGCAATTTCTTGAATCGAAAACTTAATTTTCGCTTTGGAAGTTTGTTTTACTCTTGATGACAAGGCATCTAGATAGAATTTTGGGCCCCATATGTTCTTGGTAGAATTTTCCTCTTTAACTTTATACAGATTATGTATTTCTTTTGAGATAGCCCATAGAATCAGTGCAGGTTGAGTTCCTTCTGCTTTTAGAGATTCTAAGATTGTATATATTCTTTCTCTTTCCCCTTTGACGAAGGCGTTAGATAAATCAAAGATTCCATATTTTGAAGAGTTAGTTATTGATTTCTCCATTTCTTTAATTCCTACAGCTTTACCAGAATACAATAGAGAAAGTTTCGTAATTTCATGGATAGCGGCTAGAAGATTGCCTTCACTTTTTTCAGAAAGCAGTAGGGCGGCATCTTCATTAATACTTAGATTATGATTTTCAGCCTTCCTTTTAATCCAGGAAGGCATAGATTTCTGAGAAATAGGATTCTCAATAACCATAATCCCGCTATCATCTAATGCTTTAGACCAAGCAGAAGATTGAGATTTCTTGTCTAGACCCTCAGCCAAGACAATTAACAATTTCATTGGGTCAGGGTTAGATGAATAGGCTTTAAGGGCTTTAGATCCTTTGTTGCCTGGGCCTGCACCTAATAACTTTACTTCAATAATTTTCTTCGAACCGAATAAGTCTAAGTTCTCATTGTCTGTGTCTAAAAAAGACCAATCAGAGTCCTTAGTTATTACGTAACTAAGCTTTTCATTGTAATCATGATTTTTAGCTTTATTTATGATTTCATCGGAGAGCTCAGATAACTGAAAAGATTCTTCTGCAAACAAAACATAGATCGGCCTAAGCTCTTTGTTTATAGATTCAGATAAGGCCTGAGAGTTAATCTTCATATTTATTAGAAGCCATGACAAATTCCATATGTTTAACTGCTTCTTTTATGAAATTGTTAGAAACAATATTTTCCTCGTTATTCATGGCCAATATATCAGATTGGTTAAAATCTAAATATCTTGTTGTTTTGAACGAGCTCTCTATATTTGTATTTGAATAATCAGAAATCTCGTAAGAAATATAATAATCCATTCTTAATGAAGTAGTTCTTGCTCCTTCGCCTAGGGAGCCAGAGTATTTCTCTATTTTGTGGGTAATTATTTTTAAGGTTAGGTCTGATTTTTGTTTAGAGTTCTTGTTGATATTATTGTTTAATAACTCAAGCTCTTTAACTAACTTTAAGTTTAAATCAGAGTTATTTGCTATAAATAATATCTCTTTATTATTGAAGTTAGATAACTCTGTTCTTAATCCATAACCGCAAGAAGATAGAATAAGGATAAAAGGTAATAAAGAAATAAGAAGGTTCTTTTTCTTCTTACAAGATATCGAGATCATAAAACAATATTCACTAATCTACCCGACACATAAATGACTTTTCTTACTTTCTGGTTTTGAATATGCTTAAGGATCTTTTCTTCGTTTAAAGCCATATCTTTAATATCTTCTTCTTTGGAGTTAGAGTCCACTTTTATTTCAGATCTTAATTTCCCATTGACCTGAATAGCAATATTAATAATATCTTCTTCAAGTAAATCTTCATCAGCTTCAGGCCATTTAACATCAACTACTAACTCTTCACTATTAAATTTCCACCAGAGATGTTGAGATAGGTGAGGTGTAATAGGGGAAAGCATTAGTATTATGCTTTTGATAGCCTCGTGAGCTGCCTTTCGCTCCTCTATATGAGCTTCATTTAAGAGAAATTCCTTTGGAATACTATTAGATAATTCCATTATTGAAGCAATAGCGGTGTTAAAGCTATGCCTTCTTATGTAGTCATCCTTAACTTTATTTAAGGTTTTATGAGTTTTGGATCTAAGCTCCTTTGTCCTTGGATCTTGGTTAGCCAATTCACCTTGGTCTGGAATACCTGCTTCGATATGAGAATGAACCAATTTCCATATTCTGTTTATAAACCTATAAGAGCCCTGAACTCCTTGATCTGACCACTCTAAGGATTGGTCTGGAGGGGCAGCAAACAATACAAACAATCTAACAGTGTCTGCACCATATTTACTGATTAACTCCTCAGGATCAACAGTATTACCTTTAGATTTACTCATTTTTGAACCATCTTTAAGAACCATTCCTTGGCATAATAGATTTGTAAAGGGTTCATCAGAATCTACCATCCCCATATCTCTTAAGCATCTAAAAAAGAACCTAGAGTATAGAAGGTGTAGTACCGCGTGCTCAATTCCACCTATATATTGATCAACGGGCAGCCAGTACTTTGCCCTTTCGTCTAACATAGAATTATCACTATCAAAGCTAGCAAACCGTGCGTAATACCAAGAAGACTCAAAAAAGGTATCGAAAGTATCAGTCTCTCTTTCTAAGGTTACCCCATCTTGTTCTACCAACTTAAACTCATCCATATCTTTTAGAGGAGAATTTACGCCTTTAAATTCTACTTCTAAAGGAAGTTTTACTGGGAGTTCTTCTGCAGGACTGTTTCCATTTGGACCTTTTAATATTGGAATAGGAGCACCCCAATACCTTTGCCTTGAGACTCCCCAATCTCTGAGCCTGTAATTAATTTTTTTAACTCCACACTTTAATGCGTTCGCTTTTTTCTCTATGGCATTGAAAGCATCTTCATAAGTAAGACCATCGAATTCTTGAGAATTAATTAATATATCTTTTTCAGTTATTGCTTGGTGGTCTATACAATCTTCTTGACTGCTCTTAATTACCTGTTTTATTGGCAGCTCATATTTAATCGCAAATTCAAAGTCTCTCTGGTCATGAGCGGGTACTCCCATAAGAGCACCTGAACCGTAATCACTTAATACGAAGTTAGCAATCCAAATTGGAAGTTTTTCTTTAGTAAAAGGGTGAATAGCAAAAGAGTTTGTTTTTACACCTTCTTTTTCTTGTCTAGCTAATTCAGCTTCAGCCATTTTAATTTTGTTTTGAGTCTGAACGAACTTACTAACCTTTTCATCTTCTTTCGCTAATTTAAGGCTTAATTCATGGGCTGCTGATATTGCTATAAAAGAAACTCCCATAATTGTGTCAGGTCTAGTAGTAAATACTTGTAAGCTATCTTTAGTACCTTCAATATCAAAGATAAACTCCATTCCTTCAGATTTCCCAATCCAGTTCTCTTGTTGGATTCTGACTTGATTTGGCCAGCCTTCTAATTTAGCTGTACTTTCTAATAGTTCGTCAGCATAGTCTGTTATTTTAAGAAACCATTGGGTCAGTCTCTTTTTCTCAACTTCAGCTCCAGATCTCCAACCCTTCCCGTCAATTACTTGTTCATTTGCTAATACAGTTTGATCTACTGGGT
This sequence comes from Gammaproteobacteria bacterium, assembly GCA_002730855.1. Classification (GTDB taxonomy): domain Bacteria; phylum Pseudomonadota; class Gammaproteobacteria; order Magnimaribacterales; family Magnimaribacteraceae. The sequence goes on along the minus strand of PCBA01000058.1, from coordinate 12,284 downwards.
CCCAATTTACTTCAGCTTCTTCTTGATAAGCTAGTCCTTTATTAACAAGTTGCAAGAAAAACCACTGTTCCCATTTGTAATACTCTTGATCTGAAGTAGCTAGTTCTCTCTTCCAGTCGTAGGCAAATCCCATTCTAGTAAGTTGGGTTTTCATTTTGTTGATGTTTTGTTGCGTCCATTCAGAAGGTTGAACTTTATTCTTTATTGCAGCATTTTCCGCTGGTAAACCGAAAGCATCCCACCCCATAGGTTGTAGTACATTTTTCCCCAGCATTCTTTGGAATCTACTAATTGCATCACCTATAGAGTAATTCCTAACGTGTCCCATGTGTATAGATCCGCTAGGATATGGAAACATACTTAAACAAAAGAATTTTTCTTTGTTAACATCTTCAGTTACTGAGAAGGTTGCATTCTTTTCCCAGTAATTTTGTATTCCTTTTTCTAGCGCTTGGTGATCATAAGGAATATCTTTATTCGACATCTTTTGAGTCTTCTTTATTTAGATTTTCTAAGTAGTTGATACTAACACCACCCTTAATAAAATTTGGGTCAGTTACTAGCTTTCTATGCATTTCTAGATTTGTATCTATTCCAAGGATGTACATTTCGTCTAGGGCTCTTAATAGCCTTGCTCTAGCATCTTCTCTGTCATTTGCTCTACAGATTACTTTAGCGATAAGCGAATCGTAATGAGGCGGGACAACATAGTCTTTATAAAGATGAGAGTCCATTCTTACACCTATCCCTCCAGGGGCATGGTATTCAACAATTTTTCCAGGAGAGGGTATAAATGTCTCGGGATGTTCAGCATTAATTCTACATTCTATTGCATGCCCATCTAAAACTACGTCCTCTTGCTTCACTTTAAGCTCTTCATCTCTTGCTATTCTTAATTGGAGCTTTACCAGGTCTAGCCCTGTGACGCTTTCTGTTACAGGATGCTCTACTTGGATACGTGTATTCATTTCAATAAAGTAGAAGTTGTCATTTTCGTATAAAAACTCAAATGTCCCTGCGCTTACGTAGTTCATTTGTTTGCACGCCTCTATACATTGGTCGTAGATTTCTTGTCTTTTTTCATCTTTTATACCTATGGCTGGGGCTTCTTCTATTACTTTTTGGTGCCTTCTTTGAAGGGAGCAGTCCCTATCTCCTAGATGTAAAAAATTTCCATGTCTATCAGCTAAAACTTGTATTTCAATATGTCTAGGGTTTTTAAGAAACTTTTCCATGTAAACGGTTGAATCTCCGAATGCTATAGAAGATTCTTGTTGGGTTAATTCAATAGCATCTTCTAATTCATCTTTAGAATGAACTATCCTCATTCCTCTTCCTCCACCGCCGGCAGCCGCTTTTATAATAATAGGGTAACCTAATTCTTCAGCCTTCTTATGAGGTTCTTCATCTATCGGGCCAGTTGACCCAGGAACAATTGGAAGGCCAGCTTTAAGTGCAAATTCTTTTGCAGAGATTTTGTTTCCCATCATTTTAATAACAGAAGCTGGAGGGCCTACAAAATCGAAGCCGCTTTTTTCTATTTTCTCTGCAAAATCTGGATTTTCAGATAAGAAACCATACCCAGGATGAACACCATCAGCCCCTGAAAGTTCCATCGCACTTATTATTGCAGGAATATTAAGGTAACTCTGAGCAGAATCTGCTGGTCCGATACAGATTGATTCATCAGCCATCTTAACGTGCATGAGATCTTTGTCGGCTTCAGAGTATGCTGCCACAGTAGGTATCTCTAATTCCCTTGCTGCTCTTAATATTCGTAAAGCTATTTCACCTCTATTGGCAATTAATAGTTTGTTTATCATTTAATAATTAAGAGATCTTAAATAAAGTTTGACCATATTCAACAGGTTCAGAGTTTTCTACTTCAATAGAGACAACTTTACCTGAAAATTCAGACTTTATTTCATTCATCATTTTCATGGCTTCCACAATACATACCACGTCTCCTTCAGCAACAGTATCTCCAACCGATATAAAAGGTTTAGATCCAGGTGAAGCTGATGCGTAAAAGGTACCAACCATAGGAGAGGTTATATAGTCTCCTACTTCTTCTTGATTATCATTAGAGGTGCTCACTGGTTGGGCATGATCTTGATTCGTTGGAGATTGTTCTGCAGGTAAAACTATAGACTGAGCTGTTGGTATAGTAGCCACTCCTTTATTACTCTTAACTAATCTTACAGACTCTTCTCCTTCTTGGATTTCAATCTCTTCTAGGTTAGAATTTTCTAACATTTCTATTAACTTCTTAACTTTTCTAATGTCCATTTTTGCCTCAGTATTTATTTAAATTTCTTAATTGCAGACTCTAAAGCCAATACGTAACCCTCAATTCCTAAACCAGATATAACGCCTTCAGCTATATCAGATAAAAAAGATTTTTGTCTGAAATCTTCTCGACTATATATATTAGATATATGCACTTCTATAAAAGGGAGACCCACTCCAGACAATGCATCTCTTAAAGCTATGCTGCTATGAGTAAAGGCACCTGGATTAAAGATGATGCATTTAACTTTTTCTTGTTTGGCTTCATGAATCTTTTCAACTAGCTCATGCTCAGCATTACTTTGAAAACATAAGAGCTCATCATTAGACTTATCAGTAATTAATTTTAAATTGCTTTCTATTTCTTCTAATGTTACATCTCCATAAATTTCTGGCTCTCTAGTGCCTAAGAGATTTAGGTTCGGACCGTTAAGTAACATGAAATTAGACATTTTTTTATGGTTTTTAAATGATTTTTGTGGATTTTAAATGAAGTTATAAAATTATGATAGTTTATGAAGCATCTATTACTGTTATTCCTTGCCTATGAATAGTGATTTCTTTAGAAATTAGGGGATAACAGAACCCACTAGCGTTGCACCCTTGATAGTAAACTCTAAATTTTCTTATGTGAGGTTTTAAATCAATAATAGTTTGAACTTTATCGTAGTAGACTAGGACCCTACCAAAATACTCATCGTTCATATTCACGGGTACTCCAGAAATTTCTAAATCAATCTTAGAGCCACTATTAGATTCTATTTTGAATTTATTTTTATAAAGAAAGCAGTTTTCTTTGAGCTCCCATGAAAGTATGATTCTATTCTTTTCCGTTTCATAAGCTCTTAGAATAAAAGCTTCATCAGCAGGAATGATTTCGGCTTTATTTAATATAGAAGAAAGATCAAGTACTTTCTCTGCTGAAATAAGAACAGGCATAAAAATGATTAAAGATATAAAAAAAATTACTTTAGTTCGTACGTTAATTTTATGTTCTTTTCTTATCATGTCAGGTTACTCTGCTAAAGAAATTGATTCAGATCTTATTATAGAGGATGCTTACTTGAAGTTACCATTACAAGGCTCAAGAATGGCTGCCGCTTATCTAAGATTTATTAATAAAGGAAATGAAATAGTGTATCTAGAATCCTTGGATTGTGGTGCCATTAAAGCCGACTTCCATGAGACTTTCATTAATAAAGAAGGAAATATAAAAATGAGAAGGTTAGAGAATTTATCAATAAAAGCCTTTTCCTCTTTGGAATTTAAACCAGGATCGAAGCACATCATGATGTCTGGATTTGATAAAATTACCAATTCAGAACTAAGCTGTAATATTATTTTAGAAAACGGAAAGAAAATCACTTTTTCATTTGAAATATTAAACAATGAATAATTATTTATTAGAAATTAACAACCTTTCAGTTGAATTTACTTCAAAAGGAAAAGCTTTTAAGGCAGTAAATAATATTTCATTTACCCTAGAGAAGGGCAAGACAATGTCTTTGGTTGGCGAATCTGGTTCGGGAAAGTCCGTATCCGCTCTTTCGATTCTGCAATTACTTCCAAGTGGCTCTACCATTTATGGGAAAGACACATCGATAAGATTTGAAAAAACAGAAATAGTAGGCAGCAACAAAAAATTTGTAACTTCTTTAAGGGGAAACAGGATTTCTATGATATTTCAGGAGCCAATGACATCTTTAAATCCTTATCAAAGAGTAGGAACACAGATAGACGAAACTTTAATTATACACAAAGGTTTGACAAAGAAAGAAGCAAGAAAGAAAACAATCTCTTTAATGAGTAAAGTAAAGATTCCTGATCCTGCTAGTAAAGTTAAAGCCTATCCCCATCAGTTATCTGGAGGGCAGAGGCAACGAATTATGATAGCTATGGCCCTAGCTAATGAACCTGAATTGCTGATTGCAGATGAGCCGACTACAGCCTTAGATGTGACAGTAGAAAAAACTCTCTTAGAGTTATTGTCTGAGCTTCAGAAGGAATTTGGTATGTCCATTCTTTTTATTACTCACGATTTAAATATCGTAAAAAAATTCTCTGATGATGTTTGTGTAATGAAGAGTGGTGAAATAGTTGAGTCGGGTTCTGTTCAGGATATTTTTTCTAATCCTACTCACAGCTACACAAAGAAACTCTTAGACTCTATTCCAAAAGAAAAAGATATTTTGAATACTAATGAAGGAGTTCTTCTCAAGGCAAGTGAAGTTGATGTTAATTATCTTTTAACTAAGAATATTTTTGGAAAAGATAAGAAATACCTTAACGCAGTTAAAAAAGTAAATATTGAAATCAATGTGGGCTGTACCACTGGTCTTGTTGGAGAATCTGGTTCTGGAAAATCATCTCTTGCGAGAGCTTTGTTAGGCATTGAAGAAGCGAATGGCTCAATAAATTTTGATGGTATAGATATAAAAAACTTAGCCACGAAAGATAAAAGAGATTTTAAGAAAGACTTTCAAATCGTATTCCAAGATCCTTTCGGCTCCTTATCTCCTAGGATGACAATTGGAGAAATAGTTGGTGAAGGATTGCGTGTACATGCACCTAAACTTTCTAAGTCTAAAAGAGAAGATAAGATAATGAGTGCTTTGCGAGAAGTTGAATTAGAAGAAGATTCCTTTTCAAGGTTTCCACATGAATTATCTGGCGGTCAAAGACAGCGTGTTGCCATAGCTAGAGCAATCATTTTAGAGCCAAAACTTATACTCCTAGATGAACCTACCTCGGCTTTAGATGTCTCAATACAAATGCAAGTACTTAATTTGCTTAAAAGACTACAAGAAAAGTTAAGTCTTTCTTACTTATGCATTAGTCATGATCTAAGAGTCATTAGATTTCTTGCTGATGAAGTGTATGTAATGAAAGACGGCTTGATAGTAGAATCTGGTTCTTCAAAAGATATCTTTGAGAATCCAAGTCATGAATACACTAAAGAGCTTCTTGAAGCTTCTGTAGCTTAATAAATGCTTTTAGACCTATCTGTCCTATAATTAACTTATGTCAAAGGATAAAAGAAAACATTCTTCTGTAATTGTTGACGGGGTTGAACAAGCCCCTTCAAGAGCTATGCTCAGAGCAGTAGGCTTCGAAGATGATGACTTTAATAAGCCTCAAGTAGGAATAGCTTCTACTTGGAGTATGGTTACCCCTTGCAATATGCATATCAACACCCTTGCAGATTCAGCACAAGATGGTGTGAATAGTTCTGGGTCTAAGGCAGTAATTTTTAACACTATTACAGTATCTGACGGCATCTCCATGGGAACTCAAGGAATGAGATACTCTTTGATTTCTAGAGAAGTGATCGCGGATTCAATAGAAACAGTTGTTGGTGGGCAAGGTTTTGATGGACTCTTAACAATAGGAGGTTGTGATAAAAATATGCCCGGCTGTTTAATGGCTATGGCTCGGCTAAATAGGCCATCAATTTTTGTTTATGGAGGTAGTATTAAGCCTGGAGCTAACAGGACTGATGTTATTTCAGTTTTTGAGGCAGTAGGGAAACATTCTGAAGGAGAAATTTCCGATATTGAATTATTAGATATTGAGTCGAGTGCGATTCCGGGACCAGGATCTTGTGGTGGAATGTATACTGCAAACACTATGGCTTCTGCTATAGAGGCAATGGGAATGAGTTTACCCAATAGCTCAGCTCAAGAAGCAACTTCAAAAAATAAGCTTCGAGATTCTTTAGAAGCAGGCAGGGCAGTAAGTAACCTCGTAAATCTTAATCTTAAACCAAGAGATATTATGACAAGAGGGGCCTTTGAGAATGCAATAGCAGTAGTAATAGCTCTGGGTGGTTCAACAAATGCAATACTGCATTTACTCGCAATTGCACATGAAGCAAAAATAGATCTTTCGTTGGATGATTTTGAAAGAATAGGCAAGATAACGCCAGTTCTTGCTGATTTAAGGCCTAGCGGGAACTATTTAATGTCAGAATTAATTGAAGTCGGAGGTATTGTTCCTCTAATGAAGCTAATGTTAGAGAAAGAATTGCTTAACGGAAAACAGTTAACCGTTACAGGTAAAACTCTGGAAGATAACTTAGCAAATGCTTCGGAATATCCAACAAATCAAGATATTGTTAAGGGCTTAAATGATCCTATAAAAAAAGACAGTCATTTAAGAGTTTTATATGGAAACTTGGCTCCAGAAGGTGCAGTGGCGAAGATAACTGGTAAAGAGGGCCTAACTTTTGAGGGTAGGGCAAAAGTATTTGATTCTGAAGAAATGGCCATGAAAGGCATTATGAATGGAGAAATCTCGGAAGGAGATGTTTTAGTCATAAGATATGAAGGCCCTAAAGGAGGGCCAGGGATGAGAGAGATGTTGAGTCCTACTGCAGCAATTATGGGAAAAGGATTAGGGGATAAGGTTGCTTTTTTAACTGATGGAAGGTTCTCTGGAGGCACACATGGCTTTGTAGTTGGCCATATAACTCCAGAAGCTTATGAAGGAGGTCCTTTAGCTATTATCGAAGAAGGAGACTCTATTACAATAGATGCCAATTCTAATCAGATTAATGTTTCTGTTTCCGATGAAGAAATGTCTAGAAGGAAAAAGAAGTGGAAATGTCCTAAACAAAATAATGAAGATGGAGTATTAGGTAAATACAGGAAGCTTGTAACCTCTGCATCAGAAGGTGCGGTGACAACTAAAAATTAATTTATTCAAAGATTATTGAAAAAAAAGAAAATAACCCCAATAATGTTAAGAGAATATGAATCTATCTAGATTATTCAAATCAATTTTTCCAAAGGAGGAACTATGAATGTTGTCACACTTACTGATGACAATTTTGAAAGTGAAGTCAATTCTTCAGAGAAGCCAGTCTTAGTAGACTATTGGGCAACTTGGTGTGGACCTTGTAAAATGGTTGGCCCAATAGTAGAAGAAATAGCCATAGAGTTTTCTGATCAACTTAAGGTAGGAAAATTAGATGTTGATAACAATCAGGCATCCGCTGCCCAACAAAATGTAATGAGCATTCCTACATTAGCAATTTTTAAAGGCGGAGAGATCGTGGCACAACAAGTAGGAGCTTTAAGTAAAAATCAACTAACTGAATTTATTGAAGCTAATTTATAGAAAAAGCTAGACTCTAATAAATAAGGGTGATAGATTGAATCTTTCCCGAAAATCTTTTTTTCAATATAAATCCCTTTTTTCGCATCCGTATAACTTATGCAATTAATAGAATTAAAAAAAATGCCGGTCGAACAACTTATTGAGTTGGGCGAAGAATGCGGTGTAGAAAATGCCTCTAGAGCCAAAAGACAAGACATAGTATTTGGAATATTGAAAAGCAAAGCAAAGAATGGTGACGACATTGAAGGCGAAGGTGTGTTGGAAATTCTCCAAGACGGCTTTGGTTTTTTAAGATCACCAGACTCCTCATACTTAGCTGGTCCAGATGACATATATGTGTCTCCAAGCCAAATTAGAAGGTTTGGCCTAAGAACTGGAGATACAATTCAAGGAAAAATTAGATCTCCCAAAGACGGCGAGAGATATTTTGCTATATTGAAGATTGAACAAATTAATTTTGAAGAACCCGATAAGACAAAAAATAAACCTTCTTTTGAAAATCTTACGCCATTGTTCCCGGATGAGAGGATGTTATTTGAGTTGGGTACAGGAAGCACAGAAGACCTATCTTCAAGAGTAATAGACTTGACTGCACCGACTGGTAAAGGACAAAGGTCTTTAATTGTTTCACCTCCTAAAGCAGGAAAAACACTATTACTTCAGAGTATTGCCCATTCAATAGAGAGGAATAATCCTGAATGCAAAATAATGGTACTTTTAGTAGATGAAAGGCCGGAAGAAGTTACTGAAATGAAGAGATCAGTTAAAGGAGAGGTGATAGCGAGTACTTTTGATGAAGCCCCTACGAGGCATGTCCAAGTAGCTGAAATGGCAATAAATAAAGCTAGAAGGCTTGTTGAGCATAAACATGATGTGGTAATTCTTCTTGACTCTATTACTAGGCTAGCAAGAGCTTATAACTCTACTCAAGCTGCTTCAGGTAAGATTCTAACTGGCGGTGTTGATGCCAATGCATTACAGAAACCTAAACGTTTCTTTGGAGCTGCAAGGAATATTGAAGGAGGTGGAAGCTTAACGATTATTGCTACAGCTTTAATCGATACTGGTTCAAGAATGGACGAGGTTATCTTTGAAGAATTTAAAGGAACGGGCAACTCCGAAGTAAATTTAGATAGAAAAATAGCCGAGAAAAGAGTTTTCCCTGCGATAAACATAAGAAAAACAGGTACCAGAAGAGAGGATCTTCTTACCAATGATTTGGAGTTAAGAAACATCACTGTCCTTAGGAAATTGCTTAATGAAATGGATGATACCGCTGCCATGGAGTGGATGTTGGATAAACTTAAAGATTACAAAACAAACGCTGAATTTTTTGAGTCGATGAAAAGGAAGTAACTTATTCTTTTTCTTCCTTCCTCTTTTTTTGTGAGCTAAACAGATAAAAGGTTTTATCTGTTAGGCCTACTAACAAAACTAACAATAGAGTTGATAAGACTATCAAAAGAATAATCATTTCAGAATTTAAGGTTATTATTTTATTAAGTACCTGAATCTGTGTATTCTGGAAAATATTGAGTTTCCCATAAGAAAAAATCGCAAAGATTGTTGCGGCAACGATAGAAAATAAATAAATCCTAGCTTTCATATAAAGAGTACTGAGTTTGTCCCCCTGTAGACTGTTTTAATAACTTTAAACCTTTAGTCATGTCATCTAACTTAAGTTCTTTTTCACATTCTATGTAAATTAAAGCATTAGGGGGCAAAATATCATTTGAATTGATCAACTCAATTGAAGGTAAAACTAAATTTTCTCTAAAAGGAGGATCAATGAAAATTAGATCGAACTTAAGAGACAGTTTCTCAAGATCTAGTGAAAGAGCATTTCCTCTTAATACTTCTCCATAGTCGTGAACTTTTAATCTTTTTAAGTTAACCAATAAAGATTCATATAGATCTTTTTGTTTTTCTATGAATACAACTTTTTTTGCACCTCTAGATAAGGCTTCAATACCTAAAGATCCTGTTCCAGCAAACATATCAAGACAATTTTTTCCTTCAAGATCGTTTAAGAGCCAGTTAAATAGGGTTTCTTTTGTTTTACTTTCTGTAGGCCTTATAAATTTATTTGGTCGGTAAGGAAGCTTTGAACCTTTTAAGCTTCCTCCAATAATCCTACTTGTAGCTTGTTTTTTAGGCATATGGGCAATATTATTCTTTTTATGGTCACTAGTAACTATATTTGAACCAGTGATTATTTCATAAATGGATAACTCTAAAGTTCAGGAAGATTTTTTAATCGCCATGAGAGGCATAACTTCAACCGTTTACGTCATCTCAGCTAAGTTAGATGGAGAGCGCCATGCCATGACTGCAACTTCAGTAGCCTCTCTGTCCTTAACTCCGCCAGCTATGTTCGTTTGTATAAATAAAGAAGCTTCTCTACATGGCATAATTAAAAAGAAACAAGACTTTTGTATTAATGTGTTGTCTAACAAACAGCAAGAACTTTCGGAAGTTTGTAGCAATTCAGATGAAGGCGAATCGAGGTTTAGAGATGATGGCTGGAGAGATGAAGGTACGTTAATTTATAACATTAATTCGCTTTCAAATATTTTTTGTTCTTGTACGGCAATAATTGATTATTCTACCCACTCGGTTTTTCTTGGGGAAGTGGTTAATGTTAAGAACAATAGCCAGGAAAAAGCACTGCTTTATGCTTCAGGAGGATACATAATTGATTAAAAAGTATTTTACTGGCTTTTTATCTTTAATTGTTTTCTCAGGCTTAATAAGCCCCGAACCAAAAGTTTACTTTATTAATTTGCAAGAAGGAGATGTAGTAGAGAGTCCTGTTTTTATACAATTTGGACTTTCTGGCAAAGGCATAGCTCCTGCAGGAGTCGCAAGACCAGATACCGGACATCATCATTTACTGATAGATGTTGGAACCTATTTAGATTATTCAAAACCAATACCAGCAACTAACAAACATATCCATTTTGGAGGTGGTCAAACAGAAACCTCGATAGATCTATTGCCAGGACAGCACGAGCTGCAGCTTATATTAGGTGATTTATATCACGTACCTCTCTCACCTCCAATAACGTCTGAAAAGATAAAAATATTAGTAAGGTAGATGAAGAAATCTTTAGGATTCATATTAATTCAGTGCTTGAGTTTTATGGGAACAGCATTGCAAGCAGAAATAATTATTGATGGAAAGTTAGATGAAGATGAATGGAATGAAGCTAGACAAATAACAACTTTCTATGAAGTTTTTCCTTATACATTAAATCCCGTTACAGACATAAAGACAGTTATATTGATTCAGGAATCAGAAGAAGGAATATTTTTTGGTTTTAAGAATTATCAGTCCAATGAAAGCATGAGGTCCCAAAGTCACCAACGAGACGATGAAAGATCTATTGCTGATAAGAATGGGGTAACAATAGATTTTGATGCGGATGCACTAACCGGATATCAATTCTTCGTATCATCCAGTAGTTCCATAGGGGATGCGACTTATAGAAATGAGAACGACAGGAGTTACGACTGGGATGCTGACTGGCTTTCAGCAATAAGCGTTGAAGAAGGGGTTTGGTATTCCGAGATGTTTATTCCTTGGACCGTAGCACCAATGAAAGCCCAATCAGGCAATAAAAGAAAAGTAAGAATGGCTTTTTATAGGATGCTCGCTGGACCTCAAAAGGTTCTTGCTACAATACAAGGAAGTTCCCATCAAAATATATATTTATCTGTTTTTAATGAATATACTTTTAATAATTATCAAACTTCTGGTATTGATTTCTTTCCTTACTTAACAGTTAATGAAGATAGAATTAAAGGAGAAATTGATAATAAGGCTGGAGCCGAAGTATTCTGGAAAATTGATTCTAGTAAGCAACTGAATGCGGCCTTCAATCCGGATTTCGGTCAAGTAGAAAGTGATGAAGTTGTAGTTAATTTCTCCGCCACTGAAACATTTTACTCTGATAAGAGGCCATTTTTTTCGGAAAATCATGGACTGTTTAATGTAACTGGATGGAGATTCTTATATATCATTAATACCAGGCGAATAGGAGGGGAACCAGATTATGATTGCTCTAAATTCCAAGATGTTTTAAATGATTATTGCCTTAATCAGCAAGTTGGAGCTAACGATATTGATTATGCTGTTAGATATTCTCAACAAAGTGAATCTCTAGATTTTGGATTCTTAGGGGCTTCAGAAGCTAACGAAAATTTTAGTACAGGAAAAGATTTCTATTCTGTGCGCCTCAGAACGAGAAAAGATGATTTAACTATAGGTTATCTGGGTACTTATGTTGATAGGCCGGTCATAGATAGAACAGCACAGGTTAATTCTGTAGATTTTGATTACAGACCTTCTTCTGTATTGAGGATAAATGGGTTGCTAGTTAATTCTAAGGTAGCTGATGTAAATGGCTATGGCTTTGATTTAGGGCTTGGATATGATCCAAACAAGACTAGGCATTTTGGATTTGGTCTTTATTATTTTGATGAGAACCTAGATGTCAATGACATGGGTTATTTAGTTAGAAACGATTGGCTAATGTTTGGGGGCAGGTACCAAATCAAGAAAACTGACTTTAATACTGATTCTCTGTTTAGAGAGAGACAATATGAATTAGGCTGGTCTCTAAAATCAGACTCTTCTCTTGATAAAGAACCTTCATCTATTAACTTTTCTATTGATAATTCATTTAAAAACAGTTCTCAATTCAAATTTGGAACCTTTTACAGAACAAATGGACGAGAAAATAGGATTACCAGAGATTCGCCAGAGGCGCCATATATAAATATGCCAGAGGGCTATGGAGTTGAGATGGATTTTAACGGACCTAGAGATAATTTTCTTAGGTATTCTTTTGATGCTAAGAGAGAAAAGGGTAGTT
>PCBA01000057.1 GCA_002730855.1 Gammaproteobacteria bacterium | reverse complement strand
TCTATTTCATCATCAGATGAGACATCACAAGGGATACAAATATTGGAACCCCATGACTCAGCTAGCTTAACAACATTGTTCTTCAGTCGCTCATTCTGATAAGTAAATGCTAAATTGGCACCCTGTTTTGACATTGATTCTGCAATGCCTGCAGCTATAGAGTGTTTATTGGCTACGCCAACTATCAAAATATTTTTGCCTTTTAACATTATCTAATCTCCAATGTGTTCAGATAAAAATTTATCCAACTCTTCAGCCAATTCATAGACGTTTTCTCTTTTATAAAAACCATGTTCTTCGCCATCTTTAACCATAGATTTATATTCTTTACCTAGAGAGTCTAATTTTTTTGTCATTAATTTATAATTTTGAAAGTGAGCTTGTTTATCGTCTTTTCCGTGAATAAGAAATATAGCAGCTTTTATTTTTCTAGCTTGTTCAGTAGGCGAGAAAGCTTTTCTGGTTTCATCATCTTGAGGAATCACAGTCTTTAGGTAAGCTCTTCCGCCTCTCCATCCAGGTATGTTTCCTACTGAAGTGAATGAATCCACGTCATAAACTCCCACATATCCAATGGCACATTGATATAAGTCAGGTTCTCTCGAGGCAGACATCATAGCTGCGTAGCCACCATAACTTGCTCCATATATACAAATTCTATCTTTATCAACAATACCTTGATCAATAGCCCATTGAACACCATCTGTTAGATCATCTTGCATGACGTTACCCCACTTATTGAAACCTGCTTTTAGAAAAGCATTTCCGTAACCTCCCGAGCCTCTGTAATTTATTTGCATAACAGCGAAGCCTCTATTAGCAAGAAACTGAGCTTCACGATCGAAGCCCCAATAATCTCTAACCCCGTGAGGTCCACCATGCACATAAAGTACTAGAGGTAAGTTTGTACTTTCCCCTTTAGGTCTGTGAAGAAACCCGTGAATAGTTAGACCATCTCTTGATTGATAAGAGAAGGGTTCGTTTTTAACCATTTGACCAACTTGAGTCCATCCTCTTCTATTAAGATTTAAATCTTTTAGTTCATTTGTTTCCGTATTAAAAAGATAATATCCACCTGGATCTCTATCACTACTTACTCCAATTACAAGCTCTACTTCATCTTTTGTAGATGAAGCAATCCTAACTTTGTAGCCTTTAAAGGTTTTTTCTAATGCTCTCATCTTCTTTCCAATCTTGGCTTCTTTATCTATCCAATGAATTCTTGGTATACCATCATGAAGAACTACGCCCACAGGGATTTCATTTTCACTGTCCCAAATATAACCAGCGGGATCTACAGTTTTATCACGGTAAATAGTTGTTAATTTATAAGTTTCAGGATTGTATAAGCAGATACCAGTTATAGGGTTATCTTTATCTGAGCACTCCACAATGAGGTTTTTTCCATCTTTATCGAAGGCTAAAGGGAGAATGGAACCTTCTCCAAACTTATAAGTTGCATGATGTTCCCACTCATCATTTTTCGAAGGACGGTAATAAAATACAGTTTCATTACTGTTATTTTCACCAACAGATGTTCTAATAACCTTATCTGAATCTAGTAATAAAGACCTTGCAGGAGCAGTTTGGACTTTTCTTTTTGAGCCTGTATATATATTTACCTTATATATAGTAGGACTAGCTTTTTCAAAAATTGAAACCAATATATGATTTTCATCGTCATCAAGAGTATCAATAACTTCATTCCAGCCAATATTAGTAGGCTCTCTTGATGATCTTGATAGGCGCTGAGGAGCTAAAGAACCCATAATTAGCTTTTGCTTTGTTCCATCAGCATTTAGAGCCCAATAAAATATAGTGCCTTTAGGCCTTTCTAGACCTCCAAACCTTTTTCCAACTCTAATACCTATTCTTTCGTTATTTAGCCATCTAAAACCTGCTGTATATTGATCTTTTCCAAAAGACTGGGTATGAATTACCTTCATTGAGGCTCTCTCTATAATAACTACCCCAGAAGTCTTTTCTGCATCGACTTCAGAAGCAAAGTACTTGCCAGAAGGAGAGATTATTAAGTTACTGAACTCAGTAAATTTATAGAAATTTTCTACAGGTAGCTCACTAAAAATATAATTTGAAGAGAAAACAAGAATAAAGATTAATTTTTTCATAATTTGAATTTTACTGGGTTAATTGATAATTATTCTTATATTTTAATTGTTGCCACTTAAGAAGTACATTTCTAGGATGAAAATCCTTTAAAATAAACTCACCTTTTATTCACAAAACAGACTTTTTTATTGCAAAACAAGGCTTTTTAAGAGAAAATCCTCTTCAACATATACAAATGGGGGATTATATGAAACATTTTACGTCCTTTTGGATGAAATCGTTCCTAGCTCTTTCGCTTGTTTTTTCATTTTCAAGTTTAGTCATTTCGGCTGAAGGTGATGATGCAGAAGAAGAAGTTGAAGAGATTGTAGTAACAGGTTCTCGTATTGCTAGAACGGATGCAGACGGGGCCAGTCCAGTAATAACAATTGATGCAAGTGATATTGAAGCGACAGGTGAGATATCTCTAGCAGAAGTGTTAAGGCAACAAACTTTTAACAGTTTTGGTTCGTTCCAACCTCGCTCAGGTAGTACTGCACAAAGTCAGGCAACTATCAGTTTGAGAGGTGCTGGTTCGGCTAGAACACTAGTTCTTTTAGATGGTAAAAGAATGGCAGGTTCACCAAGTTACGGTGGAGTTGCAGCAAACATTAACAGTATCCCTTTCGGTGCTGTGGAAAGAGTAGAAATCTTAACTGATGGTGCTTCTGCATTATACGGTTCTGACGCTCTTGCTGGTGTTGTGAATATCATCATGAAGAAAGACTTCGAAGGTGTAGAGTTTAATTTATACCAAGGTAGTCCAGAAAGAGCTGGCGGAGATCAAGAAGCTTTCTCTCTAACAGGAGGTCTATCGACTGATGTTGGAAACGTAGTTTTCTCTTTCGAGCATGATGATAGAGATATCGTTTACATGAAAGACAGATGGTGGTCATCACCTAACTACAGAGCTGGATACGATGCTTCAAATGCAACCTTGGCCTTTTCACACACTCTTAATGCAAGTTTTTATTCTTGTAACTTGTGGTCTTATTCCGGTGCTGGAATAGGTTATCAAGCTATACCTGATTGTGTTGGTCAAGCTGACTTCCTAGATGGAGGAAGAACTTTTGATTATGGCGGCGGCGGATTGGTGCTGTATCCTTACAATAAAATCATGGCTGAAGATGCTTCTGAAGGTAGAGATACTATGTTCATTAACTATAACTACGATATTAATGACAACCACTCTATAAATGCCAGAGGTATTTACACAAGAGTTGCTAGTAGAGGTCGTTACGCACCTGTAGCAGGAGCTTTTGTAGTTGAGTGTAGTAAATGGGCAAAATGTCCTTTCACGGAAGCACAACTACTTGCTGACTCAGGTGGTGCGTCAGATTACGATGAGGTTTCAATTTATTATCGTATGAGATCAGTTGGTCCTAGGCTTGGACTTAATGAAGACACTATGAAAGATTACCTAGTTGAATTTAAAGGTAATATCATGGATGGAGCAGTTGGTTATAACGTTTTTGGTCACCATACTCATTTAGATTATGATCAAATCGGTTACAATTATACCCTTGCTTCAGTAGCTTCTAAGCTAGCTGAAGATGGTGAATTTGAATTCGCTAACATGAGTTCTACACAAGCTACACAATTAAGGCACACTGTAATGAGTGAAGATGACATGAAGTTAGTTCATGCAGGCTTCTCATTTGATGGTGAATTGCCAGTTGATCTTGGTGCTGGTGCTTTCCAATGGGTATTTGGATCAGAATTCATGGACACTGAATATAGTGTTGCAGTTGACCCACAAAGTGAATCAGGAAACGTAATGGGCTCTGCAGGTAATTCTTCCAGTGGATTTAGAGACACTAGAGCTCAATTCATGGAATTAAGAGCGCCTCTAGCAGAAGGTCTTGAGCTGAATATAGCCCATCGTCATGATGACTTTAATGACTTCGGTACTACAGATAATTCTAAGTTCTCTGTTAGGTATCAAGCTATGGATAATTTAGTTCTAAGAGCATCTTACTCAGAGAGTTTTATAGCTCCTACTCTTGATTCTCTTAATATGTCTACTTCTTTCTCTGCAGATACAGCTAAAGACCATTTTGAGTGTGCTAACTTAGGCACAACGTCTTGTACTGCACAAAGAACAACTTATAGATTGGCAAACCCTGATCTTGGGCCTGAAGAAGGGCAGTACACAAACTTCGGTATTATTTGGAATCCTATAGAGGATCTATCGATTGTTGTTGATGCGTATTCCCTTGAACTTGAAAATATGGAACAACTTGTTTCAGCAACTGATTTATTACTAGCTGAATGGGCTGGAACTCTTTCAAAAATTACAGGTTCAGTTCCAAATGCTGAAGTTAAACGTAAGCCTTATAAGGCTGGATCTAGTGCGGTTGATGATGGATCAGGAAACTGTGCTTACGCTATACCTGGACCTTGTAGAGGTGCGCTAGATGAAATTCGAGCCCCTATGGCGAACTTCGGTGGTATAGAAATCAGTGGTTATGATGTAGCTATTCGTTACAGTCACGATACTGATAGAGCCGGTACTTTTGCACCACGTTTAGACGTAACTTACATTGATGAATATCTTACTGAAGATTACCTTTCAGGACCTATGGTTAACAAGATTGGTAGAAATGGTGTTCCTCAATTCAGAGCTAATCTAACTTTGAACTGGTACAAGGGTGATTGGTCAGCTTATTATCAAATTGAATATATTGATGGCATGCAAGAATTCTCTTCTTTTGATGTACCAACTTTATCAAGTTCTGCATCAGGAAGTTTATCTTCTTATGAAATTCATAATGTTCAATTCACTTACGATGCTCCAACTAATACTTCAATAACTTTAGGTATTAGGAATTTGGAAAATAAAGACCCAATCATTGATAGTGATAATGAGTGGAACATGTCTCTGTATGATCTATACGGAAGAACGTTCTTCGCTAAATTAACTCAGAGATTCTAAATCTGAGTAAAAAGAAAGGGACCTTAGGGTCCCTTTTTTTTACCTTTTTACTTTACCCAGCTATTGTTAAAATAGAAATATGAATAAAACTTTTTACAGTCTACTCTTATTGATTAGCCTTAATGTCTTCTCATTAGAAATTGGAGGCTTAAAAGTAGTATCGATTAAAGGAGAACCATTTGAAGCAAGATTAGTTTTAAGCAATGTAAATAAATTAACTGAAGAAGATATCTCTATCACAAGCTCTTCTA
Organism: Gammaproteobacteria bacterium; assembly: GCA_002730855.1. Taxonomy (GTDB): domain Bacteria; phylum Pseudomonadota; class Gammaproteobacteria; order Magnimaribacterales; family Magnimaribacteraceae. Next base: position 1,753 of record PCBA01000057.1, on the reverse strand, counting down.
TTGCATTTATTAAAAATAAGACCATGCTGGATGCAAATAATCTTTACCTAGAATTGGTTGAAAATAAACCAGGCATAAAGATACTTAGAATAACCTCTGCCAGTAATACAGAAGAAAGTTATTATGATTTCAAAATCTCTTTTGATGCAGAGGGACTAAGAGAGAGAAGGTATTTCGGCTTTCTTCCTTTAAAGAAACAAAAAGAAATTAACTATGAAGTTGTCCAAAGAGATTCGAATGATCTAAGTAGTTGCTTAGACCTTACTGATCCTAATTTAAGATTAAAATGTTATGACAAATCTCTAAGCAGGAAAACAGAAGCTAATACGGTAGTTACTCAAAGTAGCTCTCAAAGCAATAACCAAGATTACGCTAATGATTTATTTGGAAAAAGAGGAAGTCTATTAAGGGAGACGATTGAAAAGAAAGACAATGTAACCCTATTAGATGAAGTTAGTTCAGAAATATCATCCGTAAAAAGATATGACGTTGATAGATATATAATCAAATTAAATAACAATCAGAGCTGGAAAATATTAGAGCCCATTAAAAAGAATATTCTTTCTAAAGGAACTAAAGCCGTTGTATCTAAGGGCCTTTTTGGAACCTTTAACTTAGTACTGGATGGTAAAAATAAAAAATATAAAGTTAGACGAACTAAGTAATATTTAACTATTATCAAAATCATGAAATTAAGAACTCTATTAGCCCTTATTGCTGTAATTGTTGTTTCAAGTTGTAGTAAGACTGAAAGTCCTGTTTCTACAGCATATCAAGACTCTATCCTTTATATAGGTAATGGTACCGAGCCAAAAGACCTAGACCCTCACACTGTTACTGGGGTACCAGAAAGTCATATATTAATGGCTTTATTGGAAGGACTTGTGATTAGACATCCCGAAGGACTTGCTCCACTTCCTGGTGTTGCTTCTAGTTGGGATATTTCGGAAGACGGCAAAACTTATAATTTTCATCTAAGGGATTCAGCTACCTGGTCTAACGGAGATCCAGTTACTTCAAAGGACTTTGTGTATGCATGGAAGAGAATGTTAATGCCTTCTTTAGGATCAAAATATCCAGATATGCTTTATGACGTTGTTAATGCTGAGAACTTTAACAAAGGAAAGATTGATGACTTCTCTTTAGTTGGTGTTAAATCTATAGATGATCAAACACTCCAAGTAAGTTTGAGAAATCCAGCTCCTTATTTTATTGGATTACTGGCTCACTACACCACTAGGCCTGTTCATCGGGCAACTATAGAAAAGTATGGAGAGATTGATAGTTTAGGAAACCAATGGACAAGGCCGGGTAATTTTATTGGGAATGGACCTTTTACTCTAGAAGAATGGCGTTTAAATAAAGTTATAAAAGTTAAAAAAAGTCCTTCTTATTGGGATGCTGAAAGAGTTAAGTTAAATGAAATTCATTTTTTTCCTATAGATAATGGGACAAGAGAAGATCGTATGTTTCGCTCAGGACAACTTCATGTTACGAGCACAGTTCCTTTAGAGAAAATAGGGCCTTATCAAGAGCAGTATCCTAACAACATTAAAATAGAACCTTATTACGGTACGTATTATTATCGTTTTAATGTTAAAAAAGAGCCCTTAAATAACAAATTAGTTAGGCAAGCTATATCGCTCTCTATTGATAGAAAACAGATAATTGATAAAGTTGCTAAAGGAGGGCAGGCGCCGGCCTTTTCATTTACTCCGCCTGATCCGAATGCATATTATCCTCCGACGAAACT
>PCBA01000056.1 GCA_002730855.1 Gammaproteobacteria bacterium | reverse complement strand
TACCTACGGTCTTTTATCTACTCCAAGTGATGATTCTGTTACTTCCCAGGCTGAGAGAATCATTGACTTGATTGATATTCGTAATGTCTCATCTTTTATCGGTTACTCCTACTCAGGTATCTTAGTTAATTTTCTACTTTCGCAATTTTGTGGATCACATCATAAAGGAGTCATTATTGATACTCCCAATCCAGCACTTCTACATAAAGAATTCTCATCTGTTTCTTCTAATGATTCTGAATATTGGTTTATTCAAGTCTGCATGCGTCTACTTAAAAGTGTTGATATATCTGACTCATTAATACTCGAAGTAATAAGTAAGATAGAAGAAAGTCGACTTCCAATTTTTGATTTGATTGGTGAAATTAGATATAAACTTATTGAATTGGAGGCAATTCCCTATTCCACTGCGATTGACGATTTGCTTTGTTTGATAGAAGCTGCTCAAGCACAATTCAGGTTGTTTCGAGATTATTCAATTTGTAAAAATTCTAATTTGATTGTTTTCCTTAAAGCCTCTCTCGATCTAAATCATCCTTTCTCTGAGCTCTCTTGGGATGAGTATTGTCCCAATTTACGGGTTGTAAACGTGCACGCTAATCACTATAGCATCGTTAAGACGTCTACAATTAATCAGTATATCGATTGCTTGCTAGGGGAGATTTTGTAATGTATCTGACAAGTGATCTCCTTTCCCACTTTTCCGATTGCCTGGCATCTTCTTCGAACTCTTTTCTTTCACTTGACGGAGAGCTATCAATATTTAATTTCCGTGATTCTCTACAGAAAATTAAGGATAGATCGACTTTCTTTGATTATTTAGATTCCGAGAAGAACCCTGTAATCCTTTTTAATCAAGACAGCACTGAATTCATCATAAATCTTCTCGCTTGTTGGTATGGTGATAGGCCTGTGGTTCCAGTTTGTCTCCCATCAAAAAAACGTCTTGATTTCGTCAATAATGTAATTGATCAGTGTGGATCTAAAATTTACACTATTGACTTCAAGCATAGTCAGGTGTTTAAGATTAGAGATGATAAGTCTAGTTCTCTTTCTAGTTTAGCAGAATTTACTGATAGAAGTCATACTTTACCATCAAATATACCCTGCAAGCCGGCCTATCCGAGTAACATAGCTATTATTCAATTCTCTTCTGGGTCTACAGGGCAACCTAAAGGAGTACTTATTACTGCTGATAATCTTTTAAGTTCACTCCAGTCGATGGCTTGCATTTGGGATATTTCTAACTCCTCTAGATTCTATTCTTGGCTTCCACTTTATCATGATTTAGGACTAATATTTGGTGTTTTATTACCTCTTATGTTTGGTGGTAGTTCATTTGTGATTTCTTCTGCCGATTTTGCAAAAAAACCTAGTGTTTGGTTGTCTAATTTGTCTAAATATTCCATTACTCATACAGCTGGCTCTACCAGTGGATATGCGATGGCATCTCTTCATGAATATCCTCCATCTTTGTCTTTAAATTCGTGCAAATTTTGTATGATTGCTGCTGAACATATTAGTGCCTCGGTTGCACAAAAATTTATTCATCTTTCTGAAAAATTGGGTTTGTGTTCAACTGCTTTAACTGCTGCTTATGGCCTTGCCGAATCGACTCTTGCCGTCACTGGTGATCGTTTAAATCAATCTTTGTATTTTGAGTATTTTGATCAGGAACAATTGAATTTTGGAAAGGCTGATCCTTCTTTAGATGGTCGTTTGCTTGTTTCGAGCGGATATGCACTTCCTGATACTCAGATTTCCATTCGTGATGATGCTGGTCATGAACTGCCCTCGGGTCTGATCGGCGAGGTTGTGATTGATGGACCTACTGTGATGCATGGATACCTTGGCCACCCACCACTTAGTGCCAATGAGCACCTTCAAACAGGTGATCTTGGATTCACTTATAATAATCACCTTTTCATTACCGGACGTAAAAAAGAATTGATGATAATTAATGGAAGAAATATTTATCCTGAAGATATTGAATCTGCGATTAAGTCATCAATTCCTCAATTGTCCAATAGTACTTCTGTATGCTTTGCTGTTTCTGATGCGAGCCAACTGGAATCAGTTGTTTTCGTTAGCGAACTTGAAAGGCATAGTAATATTTCTGACTTTAAGGTTATTGCCGATCAGATTAACACCATTGTTTTAGATCTATGTTCACGTAATTGTCAAGATGTTGTATTTGTTCAGCGTGCTCAATTGCCAAAGACTACATCTGGTAAATTGCAAAGACTTAAGGCGGCTAGGATTTATCTTGATCAGTCTTTTAATGTTATTTATTCTTCATTAAATGAGATTTCAACTGTTAAAGCTAAGGTTTCGGAACAGCAAATTATCGATTGGTTGAAATATTTTGAATTGGTTAATCAAGAGTCAGCCATGAGGATATCCCGTGGTCAGGTTTTTATTGTATTGGATTCACTTGGCTCCTCCCAACTAAAAAAATACGTTCTAGAATTAACAGGCGTCTTATTAGATGATGCCTTTGTTTGGGAATACGATACTATTTCTAAACTAGTGAATCACATCAACATGGATATTAATTAATATGGTTGATTCTAGTTGTGTCTATGTTGTTAATGCAGTCTTCAGGCTTCCATCTGTTAATTCTTGGCAACAATTAAGTGAAGTTAAAACTAGTCTTTTATCTCCTATTCAGAGGATAACAGACGTCTTTTGGCAAAGTCGGGATATTGTCATTCCCAATTTTGATACTGAATTATTTGGTGGGATTTTATCTGATCCATTTTTTGCTGATATTTCTGATCTGGGTATTAGTCGAAAAGAATGGCAATGTATGGATCCACAGCAACGACATTGTTTATCGCTAGCTCAAGAGTTGCTTTCTGTTTATTCGTTGCCAAAAAACACTTCTGTTTTTATTGGGGCAACAGATACTGGTTGGTCTCAATATAATACTTTGCCTTCTGATAATCGTTTCTTACTCACTGGTTGTCATCTTTCCATGATGAGTGCACGTATTTCCTATCATTTTGATTTTACATCAAAATCAAAGACTATTGATACTAGTTGCTCATCCTCCCTTGTTGCTATTGTAGAGGCTTTTCAATCAATACAGGCTGGAGAATCGGATTTTTCTATATGTGGCGGCGTAAATCTTTTTAATGATCCCTTTAAGTTCGAACAACTATATCGTATGAATATGCTTAGTCCTGATCATCGTTGCTTTACTTTTAAAAGTACTGCAAATGGTTATGTCCGTAGTGAAGGTGGAATATTATTTCTACTTGCATCCGAAAATGGTATTAATAAGCTCGGTATAGAGCCCATCGCCAAAATCCATGGTGCCTTTATTAATCATGATGGTCTTAGTCCTGGCATCACTGCCCCCTCTTTAGACAGTCAATATTTCCTTCATCAACATACGCTTAGTAGTTCCAATCTTGTTGTTTCTGATATTGGCTATGTTGAATGTCATGGTACAGGGACCCCTCTTGGAGATCCTATTGAGCTTAAGGCTTTAAATAAGTTATTCTCCAAAACACCAATTGTTGTTGGCTCACTTAAGTCCAAGATTGGTCACTTAGAGTCTGCTGCTGGAGCAGCCGGTTTACTTAGTTGTTTATCTCTTTTTAAGGACGGTAATGTCTCATATGTTGACTCTTCACCTTCAAGCAATAAGTTTTCTTTTCTGGATAGTTGTTTAACTCATAGTTCTGATTCTGATCTTTTACAGAAGTTAAAGACCATTGATAAGACCTCCTTGGTCAGCTCGTTTGGTTTTAGCGGTACCAATGCATCCTTAGCAATACAGCGTTGTTTCACTCCATCTAATTCTCTTTCGTGTTCTGTAGCTCTCTTTCCAGGCCAAGGGAAATTTTCCCCTGAATTGGGTCTATCTGAATATTTAACTTCAACCCTCTATCATTCCTTTGCAGATCAATATTGGTCGCAAATCTCCAAAATCATCTCTTCTGATACTTCTCTTCATTTTTCATCTAATTTTTCTGATAGACACTTAATATCACCTCTTATTGAGCAACTATTGTCACTTGTTCATATGCTATCTTTGTATGATGTTTCTATTCACAATGGTGATCATTATGACAAGCTGATTGGCTATTCTTTCGGTGAATACGTTGCTGCAGTTGCTGATAATTCTATATCTTTCGATGATTGTGTAAAGTCATTGATAGAGAGAGAAAAAATTGTTAACCCTCTGCGTGATTTATTCGGACTCTACTACGCTGAGCACAATAAACTTACTACTGAATTACGAGATAAGTATTTTCTGCATGAGGTTATAAAATGCAGTCCAGATAGTTCTATTTATGCCGTTTCTTCGTCCCTTGACGATTTGATTAAGTCTGACGATGCTGCTCGTTGTTTAAAGTATGTTGGCGTTAACTACTGTTACCACTCTTCTTTACTTGTAGATCTTTCAAGCCTTCCACTGGCCTTTTTTGATTTTAGTATTCAGTTATCAGATGCTTCTCGTTTTGTTCCTTCTTGGTACTTGTTTCCCCCTAAAGAAAGCCTAACTTTATCATTGGAATCACATTTCCTTGAGATGGTTGATTTTTCTGCATTATTCAATTCTTTGAACCTTTCTCAATTTGATCATTTTAAGATTACAGAAATTTCTTCCAAGGTTTCCCTCAGGCGTATATGTGACCAAAATATTACCCTTCAAGATGATCAGTATTCTTGTTCTTTCCAACCCAACGAAGATTCAACTTCACTAGATAATTCTAACTCTTCTTCCTCTCCTACTGTTTCTGTTAATCTTTTGCAAGTAAACTCTTCTATTGCTAATTTCATTCTTGAATTTATTTCCACTTCTTCTGGAGTTCCTCTTGTTGATCTGGATACTTCAAAATCTTTTACCAGATGCGGTTTAGATTCTCTTGAGTTAGCACAACTTGCTGCAAAACTTACTTCAAAATTTTCAATTGTTTTCCCCTTAGACGAGTTAATCGGCCAATATCAAGTTATTCAAGAAGCAATTGATGAGGCTTCTCGTCGTTATGAGCAGTCCCCTGTTCACTCTGATGAGATTCAAATACCGCCTTACCCAAACAAGGCCTTAACACTGGCTTCTCAAAGTGAAGTTCCTGTCAAAAATGATTCTACTTCTTCCACATCTTCCAAACCATCATTTAGTCGTGCAGAAGTTATTCACAGTATAGATTTATCGCGGAGACTTTTTTCTATTTTATCTTCATCCCGTGAAAATCGTAATTCAGATACATCCTTAGCAGATCCTCGATATTCTGCAGGTTACTCATCTCTTTATCGTGACATTCAGTTGCCCTTATCTGCAAGCAAAGCATCTGGATCAGCTGTTTATTCAATTGATAATATTCGCTATTTAGATTTTACAATGGGATTTGGCGTTCAGCTTTTTGGTCATAATGCAGAGTTTATTAAATCTTCTCTTTTAAGTGCAATTGATACTAACGCATTCTTTATTGGTCCACAATCTAATCTTGCTGTACATAATGCAAAATTACTTTGTGAGTTGACTGGGCATGATAGAGCTCTTTTTTGTAATACTGGTACCGAAGCTGTTATGACAGCCGTTCGTCTGGCTAGAGCCTATACGAATCGTACAAAAATTCTTCAATTTAATGGCTCATATCATGGTCATAATGACATGAGCCTTGCTTTACAAGTCAACCAGAAGGGTGATTCAGTACCCTCTTCTAAGGGGGTTCCATCTGATTCTGTCATTAATACAGTTTTGGTTGATTATGAAGACGAAGAGTCTATTTCCAGCGTCATTTATGATAACAGATTAGATTTAGCCGCTATTCTTGTCGAACCTATTCAGTCTCGACAACCATCACTTAACAAGGGGAAAATTCTACGACTTTTACGTCGTTTGTGTGACTTACATGGGATTATTCTTATTTTTGATGAGGTTTTAATAGGTTTTAGATGTCATGTCAGATCATCATTTGGTTTTTTTGGAGTCAAATCTGATCTAAGTACTTATGGAAAAATTATCGGTGGAGGTTTACCAATTGGAGCAGTTGCTGGTAATACTAATATTTTAAACTATGTTGATGGTGGTGCGTGGCACTATTATAATACCGAACCTTCCCATGACCGTATCTTTTTCGCTGGTACATTTAATAAGAATCCACTGACTATGAGTAGCTGTAAGGCAGTTCTAGAGTTTTTTGTCAAGGATAAAGGCGCTTTACAGTACAGTTTAAATCGTACAACCCGTGATTTATGTAAAAGATTGAATGCTTATTTCACCTCAAAGTCTCTTCCTATTCGTATTTTATATGCTTCTTCATTCTTCCGATTTATCGGTGCTCCTCTTGGATTCTATCTTGAGCTTTTAGAACGAAAAGTTTATATTTGGGAAGGACGAACCTGTTTTCTATCAGAGGCCCATTCGTCAGAGGACCTTGACTATTTTGAGCAAGCAGTTATTCAGTCTATTAATTCATTGATTAAATTTGGAATGCTTAACACTCCAAGTGCGGATTGTTCTGATATCTATCTTTTAGCCCCTACTCAGTTAACTTTATGTGCTGCTTATGATCAGTCTCCTCTGGAGTCTCAATCGTTCAATCAGACTGTTTCGATTTGCTTTAAGCAATCTTCCGAAATTTTACCTTTTCTAAGTGATGCTACTTATCATATATCTCGTGAAACAAGCCTTTTTGGCAATTATGATATTGTTTCCTCTAGTTTTATAGCTAAGGATTCTCTTGGTATTGACTGGATCTATCATCTTGATAACTCTTCTAACTTTAATATTAGTTTTTCACCTTCTAATGACTGTCATGTTTGTTGTCTAGTTTATCTAAAGAACAATAATATTCATAAGATTTTTTTCTCTTTTGCACATTATGCAATTGATGGTAAGGGTATTAATACACTTTTTCAAAAAATCTTACACTCAACTCCTACACCCTCGTCTCTGCAACTTGCCTATTCACCAGTCGACCGTACCTCTGAATTTCTTGATCAACTTTCTCCAAAGTTTTTTCATCAGATTTCACTCAGTTCAAAGCCACCAGAACGTGTTGAATTTCAACTTGATTCATTGGTACGTCAGAAACTTGTTGAAATATCTGAGTCTTACTCTATTACGTTGCCTTCACTATTGCTCGCTATTTATATTCAGTCAATTCAGTCTTATCTTGATTTAGAAAATTTTATTGTAGCAATCTTTGGTACTAATTTGGTTACACCCGAAATAGCTTATCTTTATGATTCATTTGTCACACCTTTGCCTTTAGTTATTGATTCATTGCTTCTTTTTGAATCTCATGCATTAAGCGAATTGCAAAATAATGTCTCGAAGATTGTTTTTAATACTACTATTAATAACTCGTCATTGGCCTCTAAATTTTCTATTAAGAAGCCTCCTTCTAAGTACCCATTGTCTGACATTGCTTTTAACTATGACAAGATATCTAGCATATTTTCTAATTCTTCCTTTGATATTCGCTTTAATGACAATATTCCTGATTATGCAAGGTGGGGGCTTTTTCTAAATATTATCGATGACTCTAATTCTCTGCGCATTTGTATTGATTTTGATCCTTCTATTATTAATAAGTTATCTATTGACCAAATCTTTGATATTTTCTCATCTCACCTTGATTCCACTGACTCGTTTCCTAGTAAAATTTTCAGCAATGAATCTAGTTTACCTAAATCAGTAATTACTTCTTTTGATCCAAATTTCGTTAATTTTACTCCCAAGAACTATCTTAGTTTCTTAACATCTAAACTTGATTCGCATTCATTAAGTTCTCATGATCAATCACTTTCATGCAAAGAGTTTCATTCCAAACTATCTCAATATTCATCCTTTATTATTTTAATTCCCGATTCTATATTATGTATCAAAACATCTTCTAGTCTTGATCAGATTCTATTAATTCTATCTTGTTGGAATTCCGGTAAGTCATATTTACTTTGGAACTTTCTTGAAAATGACCTTACAAATAGCTCGCGTCTTTTTGAATCTGGCATTAATACTATTATTTCTATAGATTCTTCTGTTCTCTGCAAGTTCTCTAATTCTATTACTGCTACTGAATCTATTGTTGTTGATTTTTCTAATCTAGCTCATCTTATATTTACTTCTGGATCTACAGGTAAGAGCAAACCAGTCCCTATTTCCATTCATCATCTCGCTAATTATCAGTCATCGATTGTTTCTCGTTTGTCTTTATCAGTAGATCCTTCTAAATATCGTTATGGTATTCTTTCATCCCTTAATTTTGATTTTCCTTTTACTACTTTACTACTTTGGCTTCATCACGGTGGTGAATTATTTATTTCCGATTCACAAGTTGTTAAATCATCTCAATTCTGGCAAAATATTCCGGATAACTATTTCTCGCTTTTAAAGCTTTTACCTCCATACTTCTTAGCTCTAACAGACATCGCTCCTCTTTCTAAGGTTATACCAACCGATATTCTTATTTTCGGTGGTGATTCTTTGTCCTCTGATTCATCTCGAATTTGTTTTGACTTCAATCCTCAACTATCTATTTATACACATTATGGTCCAACCGAGACTTGCATTGGTTGTTCTACTTTTAAGGTTAATCCAAATTTAACTTCTACCAGTAAAATACCAGTTGGCACAGCCCTTGATGGCTATACCATTGATATTGTTAAGTATGATTTTCCTGATAATTCATCATTTATTGAGACTATAGATTTCCAATATAATATTGGCTTGATTTCTATTACTTCTAAATTTTCATACGGAAAATATTTTGATGGCTCTACTGATTCTTTCACCTCTTCTTTGGATCAATACACTTTTTTAACTAGCGATCTTGGGTATTTTGATCAGAATAATGAACTTATAATTCTCGGCCGAGTAGGAGGTCTTCTCAAGATTAATGGTTACCGAGTATATTTAAGTGATGTATCAAATAGGATTTCATCAATTCTTCCTTCATTAAATTTTTATCTTCTTCCAGTTCCCCAAAATTCTGACGTTTATCATAATTCAGACCAAATCATTTTATTTTATGTCGATGAACTGTTAAATCTCGAAGAACTTCAATCGCAGTTTCGTATTGATCTTCCTAATTATTATTGTCCCCATTACTTTATTCCTGTTGATTGTATTCCTTTGAACCCTAATGGCAAAGTCGATACTGATGCTCTTATAAATTCCTTCTTTGATAACTTAAGCTCTTCCTGTTCTCTCTCCTCAAGTACGTATAGCTCTTCCGAAAAATCTTTTATTGATGCATGTTTGCTTATTTTTCCAAATCAATCTCTTTCGCTTTCCTCCAACTTTTATAGTTTAGGTGGTGATTCTCTCTCTGCAATCAGATTGAGTGCATCTTTGTCCCGCTCTGGTTTCGATATTTCCTCTGATTCTATATTAGTTAATCCTCTATTCCAATCTATTTTTGATTTGGCTAGTCATTCTTCTAATACCTTAGAAACATCCCGAAATTCTAATTCAACAGTCTATAGACTCACACCTGCTCAGAAATATGTTTCTTCATTTTTTGATGTTTATCACTGGTATTTCACTTTTCTGATCTCTACCCCCAAGGATTTGTCTGATTTGTTCTCGCGTAGAATTATTTCTATTTTATCTCATAGTCAATTGTTTAATTATAATTTTACTGCTAATAGTGTTGTTTCTTTTAACCGGGCTATTGCTGATATAAATCTTAGTAAAATTTCTTTTGATTCCTATGAATCAATGCTTGAGTCGCTTGTTAGTGTTGCTGATTCCTCAATTGCTAAACTTAATCCCTCGCAAGGTGTTAATTTAGCTATCTCTTCTCTAACTATTTCTAATAGTTCTTCTGACTATATACTTATTGCTCTTCCTCATTACTTGTTCGATTATCTTTCTGTTCAGCTAATTATTGATTCTCTATCTGATTCTTCATCTAAGGTCAATCTGCATTCGTTAGGATTACCAGAGTCTAATAATCTTGATCATGAATTAGCACATTCTTTCTTTCAAAATGTATTAACTGATCAGCCTTGCATTCTTTCTGCTCCCTTCTCTTTTCGCCAGTCTTTTCAATCTTCAGACTTTTGTATATATGAATCTTCTATCGATTATGCATTAATTTCTCTGAATAATCTTGACCATTATTCATCCTATATCTTCCCCTTTCTTGTTCGTGCTCTATCATCTATATTTACTGATAACACTCATCAATCTATCCTTTTCGACATAGAGTTGGCATCTCGTCAATATTCTGATCCAGCCGTCAATTCAGCTCTTGGTTATTTCTCTCTCCATGCTCCTTGTGTATTTGAGAAACTTGATAACACTTATATCTCTGATAAGTTTAGGACACTTAATAGTATTGCACCTTCTCTTGTTTCCTATCTCGCCAATAATTCATCTAGTTTCCCAATGATTCCTTTTTGTTCTCTTAATCTAATAGAGCATGTACCTATTAATACTTCAACTATAACTTCAATTGTAAAACATTCGCTCTCCTCTTTTGAATCTCTTCCACTACCTTGGTCACCCCTTATGATTGAGGTTACAAGCTCTTCTTGTGCATCTAAATTTGTAGTTTATTATGATAAATCTTTAATCTCTACAGTTCAACTAGACTCTACATTTAAATCATTACATTCTATGTTATCCGATTCAGTTACCTTATCGGATAATGATGAATCTGATATTATGAATCGTCTGGGTTGGTAATGTTATGAATGTTTCTCAGCTTACTTCGGATTTAGATTCTGACGGTTTTATCAAAATTCCCTCTTTTGTCAATACTAATTATTGTTTGTCTATCCTCTCATCTGTTAGAGATTCTATATCATCAAAAGCATCACCTTTCTTTAGGGATTTAGATAACAACATACCTGGTTCATTCTTCTCTGATATTTGGTCTTCTCATTTTGTTTCCAATTTTTATAGTGGATATGTACCTTCCCATTTACCTTCTTTGATGTCTTCTCTTATGTGTAGGCAATCTGTTCTTCTTTTACAAGATACATGGTTTCAACGCTCATCCCTTTGTACTACATCAATTCCTTGGCATCATGACCAGTCAATTGAGGGTCCTTTCTATTCTATCTGGATCTCTCTCTCTGACATTCCAGCTTCTGCTTCTCTTCGTTTTGTTCGTGGATCACATAAGTCTGGTTTGAGGTATATGCCATCTGCATTCTTTACTGATTCCTCAAAACGTAGCCAGTTTAATGCTATGGAGGAGTTTTACAGATCTTTTCATTACTCTGATTCTTTAGATTATAGCCAACACTTTTCGCCTGTTCCAGATGATCTCGAAACTAACCCCGAATATGATATACAATCTGTTTCAACTTCTGCTGGAGATGCGATAGTTTTTAATGGATTAACCCTCCATAGTCTTCCTCCTTTATCAAATGTTGATTCAACTGGTTTTGTTCTTCGCTGGATATCTGAGGACTCAGTTGTATCTCCCTATTCGAATGATGCGAAAATTGCCTCTGAGCTTCTAAATATTAATCTTATTCCAGAACAACCTATAAGTGATTCATTCTTCAAACGATTTGATTTTTGATTTCTCAAGATGGTTTATTCATATATCCATTTTTATTCTCTTTTAGTTCTTGATAAGAACCAGTTTCAACAACTCTTCCGTCTTTGATTACTATGATTTTGTTCGCTGATTCGATAGTACTAAGGCGATGAGCTACTGCAATCCTCGTTATTTTGAGATTGTTTAATGTGTCCGTTACGACTTGCTGTGTAGGTGCATCTAGGGCGCTTGTCGCTTCATCCAGTATCAAAACCTTTGGATCTCCAACTAGAGCTCTCGCAAGGGCTATTCTTTGACGTTGTCCTCCTGATATGTTGGAGGATCCTTCTTCAATAAACGTTTCTAGCTTATCTGGCATATCGTTAATGATATCTGCTAATGATGCTTGCTCAAGTGCCATCCATATTTTTTCATCGCTAATATTTCTTCCCGCAGTTAGTATTTTACGTATTGATCCTGGTTGTAATGGAGTATTTTGCAAAACAACACCTAATTGTTTGCGATAGTGATGTATAGACCATTGTTCTAAGGCTAAATTGTCTATAGTTAACAATCCAGACTGAGGTTCATCAAAACCAATCAATAACCTTAGTAGTGTTGATTTTCCACTGCCACTGTAACCTGTTATTGCGGTATATTTTTCGGGTTCGATTGTGAAATTCAATCCATTTAGTACAGGTCTATTCATCCCTTTGTATTGAAAATATAAATCCTCGCCTTTGTAATTCCCTTTTAAGTCTTTTCTTAAGGCGTCTTCACTGTATCCTTTTTCTGGTTCAGCATAAATAATCAAACTAGCTCTAGCCCATAGACTTCTTAAGGTAGCAAGACTCACTGATATAACTACAGCTGATGCTGATAATATTGTATTAAATCCTGCAAATGCTGCGAGGAATCCTATCCAATTTGCTATTTGATTAACGCTGAATCCACTGATGTCCCTTGAATTAAGTAATATTATTGAAACTATCACTGTTAATGTTCCAATTGGATTTACTGATATTGCCCCTGTATTTACTACCGCAGCTGTATACCCCATTTTGGTATTTGTATAAGCTGTTTTTATCAACTTTCTCATCCATTCTAAGAAAACAAATGGTTCAGACCCTGATGTTCTTATTTGAGCGACTCCTTGTATCGCTTGTAATGAATAATTTGTTACATCTGCGTATTGTTCAAATAATGGAACTAAATATTCTCCCTGCTTCAAGGAATATTTGATTACTATAAAAGTATTTACTGCCGTAACAGCTAGAGATATCCAAGTCAGAGCTTGGTCGTACTGAAACATTAGTACAAAGAAACTAAATGCAAATCCAAGATTGATTACTGCCACGAGGAAGCCACCTGATATTGCCGATCTTGCCTGAGAAATTGCCGCAGCTCTTGAGGCAATGTCCCCAATGCTATTTTCTCTGAAGAAAGGAACAGGTAGTCTTATTAGACGTGCCCATACAGCAGTTTGCAATCTTACATCTATTAAGGCTTCAAATTCAACTTGAAAGAATTGACTAAATGCAGTAATTGCAAAATTAAAAACTGCTATTATTGCAACCAGCACTGCAACTGTAATTAATAGCGAGTAACTCGATTGAGGCAAGACATATGAAACCAAATAGTTTGTTATTATTGGTGCTGTTAAGCCCATTAATACAACTGCAACTGTTGCCCCTATGAACGCAATTAATGTGAACCATGATGAACCAAGTGTGAATTTTAATGCGTCTAGTGGTCCTCTTGTTCCATAAGGTAGCTTTGCAAATATTTCATATGCCTTGTATTGTTTTAGATCATATAGCTTTTCTAATTCTGCAATAGAATTGTATGAGCCTTCTATTCCATTGTCTGGATCATATATGTAACTATTACCTTTCATTTTGACTAACGCAATTGACTTTCTATTCCCTAAATCGATTATTATTGAAATTCCTTTTCTCAATTTTGGCATATCTTCAAGTTTGATTTGTCTTGACACAATATCATTATAGGACAGGAATTCATTTAGTTTATCTGTTTCTATATCAGTTAGTATTTCAACTACTTCTAAGCTATTGCATATATAAGCTGTTGTTTTCAGGAAGGAACTTGCACTTTGACTTATATCTACTATTTCTTGTTTAAAATCAGAGTTTTCGAGTTTGAATACTTCTTGTAATTTTTGAGAGGAAAAATCTTTCATTTTACCCTCTCTCAGCTGCTAGTAATTGCGAATATCGGCCTTTTCTTTCTCGTAATTCTTTTGGCGTACCTTGTTGAATTATCTTTCCCTTCTCTAACACTATGACATAGTCACTAATTTCTGCAGAGTGCATCCTGTGAGCCACTGTTATTAACGTAGAATTTGTGTTTTTAATATTTTTCATTACCTCTTTTTCAGTATAATCATCAAGTGCACTTGTTCCCTCATCAATTAGCATGATTGATGGTTTTCTAACAAGTGCTCTAGCAATCTCTATTCTCTGCTTTTGCCCTCCACTTAAATCACTTCCATTATCATTGAGTTTTCTTTGAATACCTAATGGGTATGAATCAATTTCATTTTGCATAAGACCTTCTTTTGCTGCCTGGTAGCATTGGTCTGCTGTGAATCTTGGGTCCCATAATGAGATGTTATTTTGTATTGTATCACTGAAAAGAAACATTTCTTGAGGAACATATGCTATTGATTGTCTCATTTTTAAATCTGGATGATCTTTCCAATTAATACCATCAAATAGTATTTCACCGTCATCTGAATGGTAGAGACCAGCAATCATTTTAATAAGGGTACTTTTGCCAGATCCACTACCACCAACTATTGCTAGATGTCTTCCAGCAGCGATTTCTATTTCAATATTATTAAACAATTTTGTTTTAGAGCCTGGGTAGCTAAAAACTATATTTTTCAAGCTTATATAACCGTTTAATTTTTGTGATGTTTCTTTTTTTAATCTACTTTTATCTTGATCTAGGCTTTTTACATATTCTTCAGTTGTTTCATCGAATATCATAGAAATACGTCCAGATAGACCGCTTAAGGTTTGCAGTCCGGACACTAATTGTGGAATTTGATTAATAGGGGTGATTATTGTAGACAATAGGAATTGGTACGCTACCAACGATCCTAACGACAAATCACCCTGCAATATTAAGAATCCTCCTAAAATAATGACTATAGTCTGGAGTAGAAATGAGGAGACTGTACTTATCATTGATCCAATTGCATTATAATAGCTTTGATTTTGTTGTTCGTTTACTGACTTTCCAAATAAGTTTGCCCAACTCTCAAAAAATTCAGACTCAAGTGCTGATGCTTTTATACTTTCTATATTTGCAACAGCATTTAAACCTTCACCTTCTGCAAGACCTTTATTTAATGCAAGTTCTTTATTGGCACTCTCTCTTTTTGAGGTTATATAGAATGAAAAAGCTACATTTACCACTAAAAGTGTTGTACTCAACAATGTTAGCTCAGCGGATATGACTAATGAAAATGCTAAAACTATTACCGCTCTTAAGAGTACTATAATGAAGCCAGTAACTTGAGTAACTAATTGTTGTCCTACCTGGAGTGCCAAACCTATTCTTCCGGCTGTTTCCCCCGATGGATTCACAGCAAAATAACTGTACGGTAATGAAAATATTCTCTTAAATATTTTTACAGACGCTGATTTTATTATAAACGCCTCTATTCTCACTAGAATTATTGATTGTAGTGCTAGTAATGTTATCATTACTAATGTAGATATGAGCAGGAACCATGCAATTGGAATTGCAAAATTGTCTCTTGTGTTCAACAAATACCCATCGATAAACTGTGATGAACAACCAGCAATTATTAGAGTTGGTATCGTAATCGCGACAGATATCGGTATTAATAAAATAAATCCTTTTTTATACCTTCCAACTATTGGTATAATCCAATTAAAAGAGTTGATTAATTTATTCATTTAATTACTCGCCTTCTTCATCCCTGGTGCCTCTGTTTCCAGTCCAAAGAATAGTCTTAAGCGAGGTATCATTAATTGTAAGGGTGTATATTCTGTTGTTGTTGCTTGAACCGTTAAAATATTTCCAATTTTTACAGGGAATGGTGGAATTGCCCCAGAGTTCCATACGTAACAAGTTTCTTTTCTGTTTTCTTTTGTGCAACTACTAATATCAACATTTTCATTTTTTTCAAGTTTTATTAATACTCTGTATGGGATATTTAGGCTTTCAATAAATGTTTTTGCGACTTGACTACTTCCACTGACACTATTTATAGATGCTTGAGATGCTGGATTTTCATCGATCGATACTACACTCCCTTTGATGCCTCCATATTGCGAGCGAGAGATTCCAAGTGGCGTTGACAAAATCTTCATTCCTGGAAATACCTGCGATGCTTGTTGTGCTCCAAAAAAGGCATAAGTATATTCTGGTAATTTTGGTGTACTATCAGTGTATTCGAAGATAGGTGTATCTTTTGTAATGTTTGTCAAATTTACTGATGAATATTCTACGAGATAGCCATTTTGCGGCATGTATACATATGATTCTGAAATATATTCGTTCACACTATCTCTCAAATCTGTAACTGTTGCCACCACTTCGTTGATCGCTTCATTGACTTTGTTGTCAACATTATTTGATTCAATTGTAAGTTGTTGTCCTTGTTGTAGGTATTGTTCTCCTAGTGAACTGAAATTTGCAGTTGATGCTATACCTGATATATATGTGTTGTTAGGCACATATCCAGCTTGGTTTAGCTTTCTTAGAGTTGTTTCAAAGTCTTTATTGATAGTGAAATGTTTAGCTACATCTTTGTATGCATTCTCTAATTTTAGTAGCCGTGAATTGTATGATTGTTTTTGTCTTTGATATGTATCCATAGTACGCCTTAGTGATTTCAATTTTGACCGAGCATCCGTAGCTGCATTGATTACTTTTACTTTTCTGTTTGGGTTGTAAATGTAAGCTACTATTTCATTTTTATTTAAATAGGGGAAATTAGATTCAAAGATTGCCCTACCACCTTTTCCTAACTCTTTTTCATCAAATACCGATGCTGTTGTGATTTTAATAACATTATCAATTTTTTGGTTGAATGCTGAATACAATTCTTGACTTGGGTTTTCAATGTATTCTTTAGATGTTTTATCGAAATCATACATACCATTTAGGAAACCAGTTACTGCTTTTAGCGTTTGTTTGCCTTTTGCATCGGCAATTATTCTTCCTTTTTCATCTCTTACGTAAATAAGCGTACCTTCGTTGGGTGAAGATACGCCTGATAGTCCTCCTGGGGGAGTCATAGTTGCTAATCCATCTACTTGAGAAGGTACTTTTGCGAAAATTGCCCACAGTGCACCTGCGGCACTTACGGCAAATGAAATCTTAAGCAGTACCCCCAACGGTGCTGATAAAATTTTGATTGGTTCTTTTTGATTGTCCATTTCTTTGTTAATTGTTGCGTTCATAATTTTTTGAAACTTGGAACTTCTTCTCGCCTTTTCATTATTGATTCTAGCGCTGAGTCAAGGCTTGTCTCGAATTGTTTTGGCCAAGTTGCAGTTGACTTCAATAGATTTACGTAATGAATTACTAGATTTTTTTTGACCTCACTTCTTGTAATTATTGCTGTTGTATAAAGATTTACAGCTTGTAAGAATGGTGTTGTATCAGTTAAGCCTGCCATATACCTTTGCTTATACACTACTAATGATATCTTTGAATTTTCTACCGATTTCTCGGAACTTATATAATTTATACTTTCATTTGATAGACCATTATAGGAGTTTCTCACTAGTTGAGTTACCTCATTAGATAATTCTTTTGTTTTGAATAAACTTCTTTTTTGATCCATCTTTTCTGCGCTTGCTCTTGCCAGGTTTACCCCTCCATCAAAAGTTAAAGTCATTCCAGCATATATTTGGTATTGAGGGTTTGTAGTGTTTTGGGATGATGTAGGAAGAATTGGTTCAGCTTGGAATAAGCTTGCTTCATAAATACCATTAATTATTTGATTTCCGGCTGAAGCATTTAGAGTAAATGTTGGCAAGTATGAATTTATAAATTTTTGAGCTGTTATTGCGCTCACCTGTGCGTTTATATATTCGCTTTTTATTCGTTCGTTTTCTCTTTTTGCTTTCTTGATTGATTCTTCTAATGATAATTTCCACTTTCCTAGGTAAAGCTTCTTGCCTTTTGCTAAAACTGGAAAGTATTCTTCACTCCCTATTACTGAACTAAATTCAGAATATGCTTCATCAAGAAGTTGGTAATACTTTATTAACTGAGTAATGCTACTATAAGTTTGTGCTCTCCATTTAGCAACTTCTGCAATTGATGTTAATTGTTCTGCGTATACTTCATAGATTGCATCGGCAATAGCTATTTCTAGAGCCACAAGCTCGGAATATGCATTTATTTCTTCTAAGAGTATCTCAATATCTGTGTAGCTGTTGTATATATCGACTACTAGAGATCTTATTGAATAATTTAACAATAATTTGTCTCTTTCAACGTTTCTTTTTTCGATCTGGATGCTTGGCCCCCTTTCTGGGTCGTATAAATCCCATGATATCGTTGCAGTTGGATTTGATTGATAATAATCAGAGAAATAACTTGTGACAGATCCATTTCCGTCGCTAGGATTTTTAGGATATCTTGAATTTACATATAATTCATCTTTGTAAAATCCTGTATTTCCTGTATCAAGTTTTATGCTAGGCAACCATCTCCTCATTTCAGCTCTCTCTCGCCAAATACTCCCCAAAACTTGATATTTATTTGCTGATAATGTAGGATTATTCCTAATTGCTAATTCGAGAGCTTGGTCTAAGTTGATAGATTTCTTTGTTTTAAGTAATCCTTTTTGGTAGTTGGTTATTTCTTCTACTAAAATGTTCCAATCATTTTCATAATCAATTGAGGCGATTTTCATTAAATCTTCTACAGTCAAGTTATTTTGAAGCCTTGCTTCCTCGTTAATTGGCATTATGGGCATAGCCGAAGGGATTACACTGTTGTTGTCATATTCAAAATTTATTTCTTGTCTGTTTGACGGATTTTTAAGTGACGGTGACGTCCCTGCTAATACGCAAATATTTCCGTTTAAACCTAAAAAAGATATTAAAAGAACTAATTTTCGTAATTGATGATACATTTTATACTTTATATACCATACCTTAATCTTACGTTTTTCTGGATAAATATATTTTGTTGCTGTGTCAGTTCTTTCATTGTCCTCTTTTAGGCTATTTATTGTGTTTTTGTTTTTGAATTGCCTTTTAAACTATTTTCTAGTTGCTAGATCTGCTTATTGTTTTGCTTTTTTGGTGAGCTTGTTCGATCTTTTGATTATCCATGAGTCTAATTCTTTTGTGATAATATCAACTTGATCTTGTTTTGTTTGATTTCTATTGTTTCTTGTTTTTGCTTTGGTTTCCCATAACACTGTCGAATTTATCCTTTAAATCCTCATCTTGTCACTTTTTTACCATTTTTTCATTCCTGATTCTGGCCCTTAGGCATCAATGTAGGACAACGAAATGCTGTTTGGCTGACAACTGCCGTCTTTTCAGCCTAGATTCTCTCGGCTACACCATCTACAACGGCCCTTTTCGGTCTCGTTGCCATTGACATCAGCTCTTTCGCACCCTCTGCATTTAGCTTTCCAATAAATTTGTCAGAGCCACCCGCAGATGTGAGGGTGATATTTGATGCTGAGCCTGCAAGCGCTCAAGGCTGCAAACCTCTAGGCCTTCTCCGCCTGCTTGTAACAGCGAGCTAAATCAGCAAGGTCGAGAAGTCTCAGCCAAAAGATTGACCGCAGCGATCAGCTCAAAAATTAAGCTGCCCAAAAATTACCCAACTGCGGCTCTTGCTGTTTAAATAGTAATTTTTATCCAAGGAAAGAAGCAACAAGCTTTTATAACGAGGCTTTTGAAAGTCTGATTAATCAACAAGGGATTAGCTACATTCCAATTTGCCTGTACATTTCAATTAATAGCTAGCAGATTATTTTTGGTG
>PCBA01000055.1 GCA_002730855.1 Gammaproteobacteria bacterium | reverse complement strand
TAATACTTATTATAAGCCACCTGCTCTTCATCCTATAATGGATCCAACCACAAATTTAGATGATTTTCAAACTGTATCGGTTCAAGAAGAAGGACTTGACGCACATGATTTTGGAATGGGATGGAGAGAACAATTACGAAGAATAACAAGCAGTCCAATTAGTATTCTTCCTATAGACATATCTGAATCAAGGAGTGGTTCTATGTTAAAAGGCAATTTAAGTAAAGGAGAACTAGAAGATGCAGTACGAAAAGTTTTAGATAGAATGGGATATGTAGGAGCAACGGTATTAGTAAATATTCAACATAGTTCAATAAATGAAACTATTGTACGTTTAAATGTTGCCAGAGCTGCAACCTCACAGATAATAGAGAAAATATATGGCTAGAATAAATGATATAGTAGATAGAGGAACCGATAAAGATTATAAAGACGTCGGAGAACGTGCTTGGAGCGCTGCTAGATTACTTTGGTTACCAAGTGTTTTAGGCATAGTTGCTGCACAAGATAAATTTATTATTGGTGGTATTTGGAAAGATCTATATATACGTATAGAAGAACAGTTAACAGCTATAGTAAAAGCGGCAGTTACGGATCCAAATGTTACTAGCATGTCAGGCGGTAAACCAATATCTTACTTCATTCAGGATATTGGTTCAAAACTAAATAATGATCTTACTAAAAAGAAAAAAGGATTTATTGAATCTAATTTAGAGATAGCAAAACAAATGATGGGGATAGGCGGCTCTTCTCCCGAAGTAGATATTTTATCTAGAAGTAGAATAATAGACTTAGCTAATGAAAATACTGTCTCTAGAGCGAGAAGGGAAATTGCAAAGGTAGGTTCTACAGCATCATTTAATGTAGAGGCGATTGGTCTAGATCAAAGTGCCCTGAGATACGCCAAGATAGCCGGAAATTATACCTTAGAACTAGAGGAAAGAATGAAAGCTTTATCAAGGATATTAACATTGGGGCACGCAGGGAGAATGGATCCGAATAAAGCTAAATTATTAAAACAAGCTAGAGAAATTGGTGGACTAGAAATAATTAAAAAAGCTATCATACGTACTGAAGCTGAATTTAAACATTCACTTTTAGATTCTACTAGAACTTTGGTTCCTTATGAAAGACCATTATTTACTGCAGTTCCTTCAGGAAAAGAATTAGCAGCTAGATATATAAATATTGCTTCTGCATTTGATGATCCTAGAGAAATGTCCATAGCACTGGATTTCTTAGATGGAGATAATAAAAGTAAAGCTCTTTGGGCAAGAAAATTTTTACAAAATCATAGAAAATTACAAAAGTCTTATGGAGTATTTAGTAGCAAGCCAGAGGTACAAGATGAATTAATACGGAAAATGCTATTCAGTCCTGTAGTCGCGGTTAGTGTGCATCAAAATCTTAAAAGTCAAATAACTTTAAGAGATTATGGATCAATATTATCAGAGGATGTATTTAGAGGAAGCTTATCTACTGAAACAGGAACATTACATACATTAGATATTAAGAGCGATCCCAAATTACAGGGTTTAACTAACTGGATGGACACCAATCTTTACCATTATACGGGCACAGATAAAAATATTATGGTACAGATGGAAAGTTTACATAGAAATATATTTGTTGCCGCAGGACAAGAGCCTTTATATGATCAAGCCTATAATACAAAGAATTTAAAGGCAAGACTTATAGCAGATGTTAGAGAAGGTTTAGTAAAGTGGCAAACTGAGTTACAAGGTTGGAAAGATGGTATACTAAGTCTACAAACTAAAGCTTCACGAGGAGATACTCAAGCTAAATCTGAGCTTATTAGACTTGCTCGACAATACAGATCTACACTAAGTACATCATCTAAGATAGATGACAAGGCTTTAAAAGAATTTATTAAATGGGTTAGAGAAGTTAAAACAAGTGTTTATGTTAATACTCATAGAGCTGGAGCTTTGCCATTTCAAACTTTAATGATAGAAACAGATTTAGGAGTTAAAGGAAAAATAAAAATACCTATCCATTTAGAAAGTCAAGGAAGATTTTTAACAGATTTTAGTACAAATCTCCGTTCTACTTTTTTACGATTGGGTCTTAATCAAACTTCTTCTGTTGAAAATGTACAAACAGCAACTTTAGATATAGCTAAACATTTTAATCAGAATAACTCTCACTATTGGAGAGACTTTGTAGAAAATAATTTTGATCCAGAAAAAGTAAATAGATCATGGAGAAAACACTTTCTAACAGTACAAGAATCTACAAGTATTGCAGGAGGTACTTCTCAAGATTTTATAAGAAGTACTAAATTAATATCAGACTCTATGAGAGTACTTTCTGGAGAACAAAAAGGTTATTTTAGTTCCTCTTGGTATCGTGGGATAGCTGGAGGTCTTAGGTCTTTAGAAACCTTAACTAAAGATTTTGCTGCTGAAGTATTCCTTGATCTGGAATTTAGTTACCCTGGTAGTCGTTTTGGTGGCTCTCAACAAATGGCAAAGCATTCAGGAACAAGGCCATACATGTTAGCATATAGATTAAAAAAAGACGGTGCTATGTCTTTACATGAAAGTTTAATATTGCATCAAGAGGCAACATGGAACGAAATGCGTGGAAATATTAAAGACTTTATGTCAAGACACGGTGAAGGTTCATTGTCTTTTGAAGAGCTAGAAAGAGTTATTAAACGCGCACGCGGTGAATTCCAAAACACAAAAGGAAATGTAATAAAAACAGCAGATATAGTAGGCACTAAAGGTTTACCAAATAGATTACTAGGAATATTACCAACTCATATCTATAGAAATGAAGGCTCAGCCGTTCTTGCTTTTGCACAGAATATATATAAAAATGTTGGACAGGGCTCTAATATATTGTTTGCAGGTCATAATATTAATGAAGCGGATATTCCTATATTACATCGAGCAGCCGACCGAGAAATAAGAGAGATGAAGAATGTACAACGCAAGCCACCTGCTGCTTTATTAAGATTATTTGAAGATACTTCTTCTGAAGCATTATTATCTAAACATAATTTTATGGATACTTATACTATGGGTAGGCTAGCCACAAGTCATTCTCCTACACCTCTAGGTCTCACTGATCTATTTAATACTTTAATCTCTGAACAAGCCTCTTCGCATTCTAGATTTATAACCGAAAAAATGACAACTCAGGAATTTTTTAAGCACCTCGGCACAGCAATTAAATCAAATAGCTCTTCTGGAATAACTAGATTGTTAGAGGGACTACCAAAATCTCTTAAAGCCAACATACTTACTTGGTTAGAATCAGATAAAGCTGGTTTATTAAAAGTAATAAGTGAAGGCACACATCACTCTGCTGGATTTGATGTAGGAGCTGCTGCTTTACTTAGTGATTTACTTTCCGATCAGATAACAGACATGAAGTTTTATAAACCACTTCAATATGAGAATATGATAAAGATTGGAAATGTAGCTAGAGAAATTGAGAAAGGAAGATATCAATCATGGCATGCTCCCATAGATAATCTTAGTCAGATAGATTTATATAGTAATGATCCTGGAAATGTTGGAAATACTTGGCTTTATTCTTCTGTATTCTCCTTTAGTCCTACCCAAGCAGCTGCAGGAATTGGTGCTGCTTATGGAATTGAAAAATATCTGCCTTTTGCTATGTTTTCTAATTTACAAAAGCAAAGATATCAAGTCTCTGCGGCTAGATCCTTAGCTCCTGGTGCTTATAGAAAAGCAATAGAAGTAGCTGGTGGCTTTTATCCCGTAACTACAGGTAGAATATGGGATACTATGAACAGAAGTCAAGTAGATGCTTTTACTAATGAAGATTCTACATATAAACTAGGACTATCTTCTAGAAATAAAATAGGTCTTAAATATGATAAAAAGTTAAGAAGACATATCCCCGTGTATCCAACAGAAAGACTTCCTCTACCTAATAAAGTACCTGTTATGGCTTGGCATCTTTCAACTGGTAATCGAATATTTGGTGAAGATACAGCAGTTGCTATGCATAGACAATCCTTAGAAATGTTAAGAAGCTTACCAAAAGGAGGAGGTTATAAAATTTCTATTGACTGGCCAGCCATTGGGTATCATATAAATGAAACTACTATAGCAAAAACACCTATTACAAAAATATTAGAATTAAGTGGTTTAAGTAAAGGCTTAGTTAAAGCTGTTGAACTTAAATACGGTAAACAAACTATAGCACAAATTATTGGGGGAGCCGCAGATAGGGCTGATTCAATCGCTTTACTAGACTTAGTAGACGAAGCACAAAAAGAGAAATTTTTTGATGATATAAACGCAGCTCGCAGAGACCCAGTACTTAAACGATTAATCTACGATCCAAGTAAACAAAATACTCTCTTAGATACTAAAGTAGCTAATCAAGAAACTTTACGACTAATGAATAAAGAGCCTAAAGAATTATCTTCTTATATGGATAAACAATTAAAAAATAAGATAAGACAAACAGCAATAATTGATTCTATTAGAATAGATGTTGGGGATATACAAGCTGCTAAAATAATTTTTAATTTTATTCCTGTTTCAACTAGTACAGGTATAAAAGCTATTACACAAGTTGGTGCAAATAAAACATATATATATGGAGTTGAAGGCCCTGCTTACAGAGCAGATGCTAGCGGAGCATCTTTTTTAATGACCGATAAAACACAATCAGTTGATATGTATATAGATAAACATATGAGAAGAGCACTTACACAAATACATGATAATTCAAACTCACTAAGTGATCAAAAACGAAAAATTATAAAAATGTTATCTGACGGATTTGATTTAACTACTAATGAAGTTAATCTTACGTTTGATATAGTACCTGAGAAAATAGTTTATCCTGATCTACAACCTAAATATTCTGAAAAATTTGGTGGTTACATGTACTCTGTAAAGGTAAAAGACTATACTAAAATTCCTTTAAATAATTTAAATATGTTTAAGAGTATACATAGAGTTTTAGAAGCAGCCGGAGTTACTCATGAAAATATGAAAAAAAGATTTATAAAACTTAATGAAAATCGTTTGTCAGAATTAGTAAGTAAAAGAAAGATGAAAAGCCAGCTCGGAAAATTATTTGAAGATACTATGAAAGAAACTGACAAAAACTTAAATAGATTATTAGCTTCGGGTGAGTTAAAAACTGCTGATGAAATTGCCATAGTCCATGAAGTTAGGCAAGCAGTTCAACAGAAGAAAGTTATGTTAGGAGATCTATTTTTACATATAGATGAAACAACTCTAGGGCCTCATATGGAGCAAATAAAGAAACATGGAATTTTAGATGAACAAGGGGAATTACATAGAGCTCTTAAATTAGACCCATTTGCCGCCTTATATATAGATGAAATGTCAGTTATAGAGACAACGGGAGACTTTAGATGGACTTCTGGATTATTGAGAGATAGTTATGGAACTCCTATTAAAAAATCATTTAGTCATTGGCAAATGCTTTTGCTTCAAAGACAGCTTGCTGGAATGGGCAAAGACTCTCTTATGAATAATATAATTTCAGCAACTCTTATGTCAACAAGCGGGCACTATGATCCAAATATAAGACAAGGATTGCGAGCACACAAGAAAGTAATAGAGGCCCTGGCACATGGTTATGAGTTCGGTAAAGTTCCTGCAGGCATAAATGTTATGGACATGGTTACAATGAAAAAACTTCATGCAGCATATAATGAAAGTAAAGAGTTAAGACATATACCAATACATCAAATGGGCTCAAGGGAGCAAAATATAATTAGACAAGGATTAGGGATAAAGGAAGATGAATTTACAGAATTAATGAAATCAAAAACAGTTACCAGGCTGTCGAGAGAAAGAGTTGAAAAAGAATTTGCAGCATTATATGGCCCTGATGCTTCTTTACATCCACAGGATGCAATGGAATTAGAAAGACAAAAAGGAAGAGATCATATGTGGAAGATAGATCCCACCAAGGATTCTAGAGGGATGTATAATATACAAAAAGAATTAATGTATTTAGAATTACCTAAAGTAAATCCAAACCTATCAGCTAAAATTATAGTAGAGATGGATAATCTTAAGATGAAAAGTGACGAATTTATAAAAGTATTTAACTTCATAGGAGATGACTTCTCAGAAGAGTTTTTTAAACAAATAGAACAAGCTGCAATAGAGTCAATTGATAACTCCTCCCAAAGAGGAAAATTTAAAGCAAGACTATCCAATAAAACAGATAAAGCTTTAAGAGGTAAAATACATGGATATCTTCCTATAGCAAACTTATGGCAAGAAGGGCCAGTTTTAGCTGGAGCACATGATCAAGTTTTTTTGTATGGCGCAAGTAAGTATAAAATGGAATTAGTAAATACTATAGCTGAAAGAAATAAGTTTTTAGAAAAACAATCAACAGAGATCAATAAGTTACTTAAAGGTAAAGATATAAAAGGGGTACAAGAAATTATTAATTTAGTAAGAGAATCTCAAACAGAATATGCGAAAGAACTTGCAGGACAATGGGAGAGACTTTCTTTATTTGGAATAAGTGTATTTGAATTAAAGGCTCAGAGATTTTTTGCTGAACCTGGAGCTCCTTATCAAAAAATTGCACCACTAAACGTTTTGAAAGGCACTATAGGTAGACTAGTTGGCCATGTTTCAAAAGGTAATCAATATCCTGGTGTAAAAAAAGCCATAAAAGAGTTTGTAAAAAAATATGAAGGTGGGAAAGCTAATCAAGTAGGTGAGACTACAAAGAGAGTTCTTCAAGATCAATTAACAGATCTAATAGGTGCTCTTGATCAAAAACCAAGTAAAGTACTTTCTCTTGCTGATCCTTTAAGTGGCTTAACTCTAAGTTCAAAACTATATAATACAGATCATTCATTTATAAAGAAATTAGATCAGGAGATAGCTTTACATGACTCTGCCGCAAGCGCTAAGCAGGGCGTGAGTCGGGCGTCCGTAGACGAAATACGAAAAAGACATAAGTGGCTTACTACTCTAAAGAAAGGAATGTTAAAAATGACTTTCGGAGAAAACTTAGCAGGAGTAATGCACGATATCCCGGATGCTTTAAATACATGGGATTTAAAAAAGCGGCCGGCATATTTAGCAGCAAAAGGGGCAGGATTAGGTGAAACTATAATCACAGCTCCTAACTTTGAACAATGGCTCGGCGAAAGTATAAAGAAAACGCCAGATAAACTAATGAAAGTAAAAGCAGAAGATATAATAAAGCTTCTCAAAGGAGGCGATGCTCCAGAAATAATAATTGATCTGTTAAAAAGAGAGCCTCAATTTGCTAATTATGAATATGGAAATTTTTCTCAACCATTTGTATATAGCAGAGAATTACTGCTAATGGGTGGGATAGATACAAATACTCAAAAATCTACTGTTTTTATAAATAATTTAGAACTTTTATTACAGAGAGGTGACTACGATGGCGATTTAATTCAAAGATATATTATGAATTTACAAGCTAATGATTGGAAGGAGACGGGTAAATTGGGAAGAAGAGAAGCTGTTGAAGCTCTTCAAAGGTCTAGACTAGCATCTGCAAAAACAATGTTATTAGCTGCTTCAATGAATGAAAATCCAGCTAAAATTGGACTTAGTGACCATCTTAGATCTTTTCATGATAATTTATATCTTTTACCAGAAAGATATAACGCGGAAAAGGATATGGAAAAAGTTTTAGATCAAATGATAAAAGAGAGCAAAGGTGGTAGAATATTATTTCATAAAGATATTATAACTGAATCTGCTAGTGATAAGACGTTTAAGGAGTATTTAAATATAGCAAGGATGGAAGGACCTCAATCTTCCTTAAATACCATGGAAATATATATGGTACAAAAAAATCTTACACCATTTATAGGAGCTCAAGCAAGAAATGTACATATGTGGTTAATGGAGTTAGATAG
>PCBA01000054.1 GCA_002730855.1 Gammaproteobacteria bacterium | reverse complement strand
TGCATCATAGCCAGTATCATCTGCCTGAACTGCACTTAAATCGAAATAAGTGTAAGAAAAGTCTTCATCGTCAGCTGATAAGAAGGAAACCCCAAAAAACAAAAGAACTGCAAGCAATTTCTTCATTAATAACCCCCATCTTTATTAAGATGAACTGCATTATAGCTTATTAGTTAATTTTAAAAGAATCCACTTATCTATTTTTGGTTATCCACTCAATAATATCTTTAAATGCTTCCTTGTCTTGTATGAGGAATAAATGCCCTCCTTCGTAAAAGTTTAAAGTGCTAAATTTAATATTTTTATGAAGGTATTCCATATTTTTTACAGGAGCAATGCCGTCATATTTTCCTCCTAACAGTAAAACAGGAACTTTAATTGCAGATAATCGATTTGAAGTATCGTGCTCTTTTCTTGCCATTAACTGATTCTTAAAACCAGAAGGCTCCGGTTTATATTGAATCCTATTAGCAGATAATTCTTTAAGCTTCTTCCAATCTTCAGTATTTTCTTTCACCCATGCATCGGTAATCCTTAAATCATTAATCTTAATGCCAGCTTCTAACTTTTTTTCTGGATCTAGCTCTTCTAGCTTATGCAGTGGATAAGAGGAGCCACCCTTTCCTCCAGATGATGTGCAAGCTAAAACTAACTGACTGACTTTTTCCGAGTGTCTAATTGCTAATTCTTGCGCTACCATTCCTCCAAAAGAGACTCCCATAACTGGTAAACTAGAAATACCTAATTTATCTATCAGATCGGCTGCATCATCTGCGTATTGCTTCATGGAATACGGCTGAGTAGGCTTTGAGGTCTGACCCAAGCCTCTTTGGTCATATCCAATTAATTCAAAATGTTCAGTTAAAGGCGAGTTAAGTTGATTTGGCCTATTCCTTAAGTCACTTCCTGTTCCTCCAATATACAATAAAGGCCCTTTGCTCCGACTGGGAGATTTTTCGTAATAGATAGTTATGTCTTTAGTGTCTATGAAACTCATCTATCAACAGTATAATTAAAATAATAAAAGATTATTTGTAACATGAATCCTCTCCGTATAGCTTTTTTCTTAATATTAATTCTTACTTACTCTCCAATTAGAGCTAATAACGATTTTAATTTATTAATAAAAGCTTGCAGAGACTGTAATTGGGTTGTTTATCCAGAAATTTTCAAGTTAAGAGAGAATTGCGAAATAGCTAGACATGGTATTTTTGCTAGAGGTATGACTAGATGTAAAAAGATCGAGTAGCGAAAAATGACAACTTGGGACAAAAATAAGGCAGCTTCTTGGTATAAAGACCAAGAATGGATTGTGGGGTGTAACTTTCTACCTAGTACTGCCATAAATCAACTTGAGATGTTTCAGGAAGATTCTTATGATCTTACAACCTTAAATAAAGAGTTAAAGTGGGCAAGCGACCTTGGATTTAATAGTGTCAGAGTTTATCTTCATGATCTTCTTTGGCACGATCCTGACAATTTTTTAGAACGATTAGATTCTTTTCTAGAAATCTGTAATTCATTATCTATTTTTCCTATTCTTGTCTTGTTCGATGACTGTCATAGACCCTACCCAAAAATAGGCAAACAACCTTTACCAGTAAATGGTGTTCACAACTCCGGATGGAAACAGAGTCCTGGAATGTCAATAGTTCATGAAATTCATGATGAAACAATTTCTGATAAAGAAATTAAAAGGCTACAAAATTATGTAGTTGAAATACTTACTTACTATAAAGAAGATCAAAGAATTCTAATGTGGGATATCTATAATGAGCCTGGTCAATTTGGAGTAGGAGAGAAATCTATTTCTCTTTTAAAACTTACGTGGGAATGGGCTTTATCCGTTAGGCCTTCTCAACCCTTAACAGCCTGTTTAGATGGATCTGTGGGTGAAGAAATTATAAAAACTAATGCAATTAACTCTGACATTATCACCTTTCATACCTACGAAGGAGATAAACTTGAAGAAACTATAAAAAGGCTACAGAAATATGAGAGACCTCTTATTTGTACAGAATATATGGCACGTGAATTCGGAACTACATTTGAATTTAGCATGCCATTATTTAAAAAATATAAAGTTGGATGTATAAATTGGGGCCTCGTTGCAGGAAAAAGCCAAACCCATTTTGGTTGGTCTACTATTTTAGATCTACACAAGAAAAAAGAATCTAAAGATTTTTTAGAAGGCGACGAAAGCATTCCGGAGCCTGAAGTTTGGTTTCACGACATCTTAAGAAAAAACGGGACTCCTTTCGACAAAAAAGAAGTAGCCTTTATAAAGAAAATAACTGCTGTTAAAAAACTGCAATAGGATTTAGAGGACTTCCTGTAGCGCCTTTCACTCTCATGGGCGCAGCTACAAATAAGAAAGTATTCCTGTTTTCTTCAGAGGCAGCTTCAGATAATGCTTCTAGATCTAGATTATCAAATATAGGCATACCTAAACCCACTAGAACTAATTCATGGAGGGGGTTAAGTTTTCCTTCAACTCCAGATGGCATCACGTCTGAAACACCATCACAACCAATAGCTGCTACATCCCTATCTTTTAACCAAGCAGCTACCGATGCATGAAAACCAGAGGCATTTTCAATAAAATTCCAAATACCTTCCAATTCTACTTGCTTCCAACGACCTGTTCTTACTAGCAAAACATCTCCTGAAGTAACTTTAACTCCTGAAGCTTTTTCCCATGCTTCAAGATCTTCTGTCGTAATAGCCTGACCTGGTTCAAGAAATTCCTTTCCAAAGAATTTGGGGAAATCTACTAAAACTCCTCTAGTAAATATTCCCTCTTTACCTATATTCTCTATTCCTAATTTAGAAAATCCATTAGGGACATTAGGTTCAAAAGAATAACCGTTATACATCTTTCCATGCACTGCAAAATGATTAATACCGTCTAAATGAGAATGACCAAATCCATGGTAATCTATTTTAAATACATCTCCTGCAGCTTGAGTTGATCCTAATTCCATGCCTTCAAAAGATTCCTCACCACCAAAGACAAAGACTTCATGTTCAAATGGTTTTTGGTTCACTATATCTTGTACTTTATTAAGTTCTAATTCCAAAGAAACTGTTCTGCCGCTTTGTACAAGTCTTGAGGCCTCTATTTTTTTTGTAGGCGTAATAGTATTAAGAGTACCTAATTGATCATCTTTTCCCCACCTACCCCAATTAGAGATTTCTTCTAACATCACATTAAATTCTTTATCGGACATTGGCTTAGGGTCACTTAGAGCAAAACTTTCGAGGGAAAATAAAGATAAAAGTATAAAAATTGATATATTTTTCATTTGCTGTTCCTAAAATTGTTTATGTATCAATAACTTATATTACATAAGTGTTACTTAAAAGGGATTATTTGTTAAGATTTATGCATGAAAACAATCCCTGAATTTAGTGCTGAACATATAGCAGAAAATTCTAATCCAGAAGATTCAATCTTTCATGACTTTCTTAACTCAAAAGAGCCCTATGAATCAATGTTCAAAAACAACCCCTGGATGATACCTCCCAATCAAAAAAGACCTTTGGAGTGGGGGGAAAACTACTGGAATACAACAGTTGCAAGAAAACACCCTTACTGGAAGGAGTATGATTTACCCAAACCGACTAAAAATATTCACACTCTAAGAGAAAACCTTAAAGAATGGGGCTATTGCCTAATAGAAGAAGCTTTATCGAAAGAGCAAACTAAAGCATTCATGTCCAGAATACTAGACCAAGCTGAAGGAGAGAAACTAGCTGGCGTAAAAGCAATGTCTCCTACAGGTCAATATATTCATACACTAATCAATAAGGGTGAGATATTTGGGAAATGCATTGAACAGCATCCTGATGCAGTTCAAGCAGGGCCATTAATTGAGCAATTACTAAATGAAACCCTTGGTTCTGGTTGGATATGCCATAGTTTTTTATCAAATGGAGCTGACCCAGGAGGTTATCCTCAGGGCATGCATATGGATCAAGGCCCACTGGTGCCTTGGATAACAGAGGAAGCCCCGGCATTAGTTAATACAATGTATATCCCACAAGATGTAAATGAAGAAAATGGAGGTACATTAATTATCCCTAAAAGCCACAAAATAATGATTGAAGCTGGCAGTGCAGGAAAAATAGGGAAATTACCCCCTACGGTTAATCTAGAAGCTAAAGCAGGAACTATAATGATATTTGATGGGAGAATATTGCACGGCACCGGTGTAAATAAAACCAATGAGAGGAGGTTTGTTGCAACAATGAGCAATGTTAAATCTTGGATGAGAACTCAAGAAAACTGGTCTCTTTCAGTTGCTCCTGAAATCATTAAAAATGCTAGCCCTAAATTACTTCATAGAATGGGCCTACAGGCCATAGTCTACGGGGCTACTATGGAAGGATTTGGTATGGGTGCCAGAGGAAAAGTAGGTGATGTTTGGGGAAATATGCAACCTTTTAGAATTGCTTATGATGAGGGTGAATATGAGAGAGTTAGAGAGCTATCACCTCGATCGTCAAAAGAAGAGCTTTCTAAAAATTACACGGTTGGGCAAGCCAGTAAGAATGCCTACAATTTAACAAAAAAGAAATAAAAAGGTTTAGATCGAAAAGACTTTACTTAGGTGCCCGTTATCAGCCATAACGAAGTTGGAATAACTAGAGCCCACACTAATATTGCTAACAAAACTGGTCTCATGGAGATTGATTTTAAACTATTAAGATTTATTTGAGTTCCAATACAAAATAGACCAGTTAATAAACACACTTTATTAATCATCTTTAAAAGTAATACTACTTCGCCTGAAGGATTGGTATATGAATTAAGAATGGTTGCAATTAAAAAAAACACTACGAATAAAGGTAGTCCAATTCCTTTAGACTTATTCCTAAAGAACCAGGCTGAACCTAGAACTAATGGGATTATCCATAAAGTTCTAGCCACCTTGAGAGTGGCAGCCACCTCGACAGCTTCTTCTCCAATCACTGAAGCAGCCCCAACAACTGAAGCAGTATCATGTATTGCCAAAGCAACCCAAGCTCCAAATTCTCTTTCTGATAAAAAGAGAAGGTCTCCTATTATTGGGAAGACAACAACTGCAATTGCATTAAGTAAAAATACTATAGATATTGCTGTAGTAAATTCTTCAGGTTTAGCTTTGATGGCAGGTCCTACTGCAGCTATTGCTGTACCTCCACAAATAGCAGTACCCGAAGCGAGTAAGTAGGTTAGCTTTTTAGTAACTCCTAAAGCCCTTCCAACTAATAACACAAGTAAGAAAGCGCAAATAACATAAAGTGATATCCATAGAAAATAAGATGAATTTATTTCATAGATAGAATGTAGGCTTAAACTCCCCCCTAAAAAAACTATACCAGTTTGAAGGATCTTTGTTCCATACTTCTGCGTAAAGAAGGTTTTAGGAACTTCTTTATATAAAGCAAGCAATATCCCTAAGAATAATGAGAAAGCAGCGTTCCCAATCCAAATAGAGATTGCTATAAATAAAAAGCTAATAAAATAAAGCATTATGTTTTGATTGGTGGATCTTCTGATTAAAAATTAGAACCACCTACTCCCTAAGTTTATCTTCCTCCATAAGTATGTAAAGGAGGGACAATGAAACATCAACTTAAAGAAAGTAAAAGAGTTTGGTATGTCTCCGTCATTTTATAAACACTACATAAGCGGCAAGCAAAAGCATGATGGATGTTATCGGACCCCACAAGAGTCTCTCTTTTTGAGATGGCGTAATCCAATTTAAAGACGTGCTTAACGCTTGCATCGCGATAGCTGCATACGCTGTCCAGCCAGCCCAATTAGGTACTAGTCCGGCTGCTGATGTAATGCTCGCTCCCATACAGATTAATATTGGAACGGACAACAAGGCTGCTACTCGCCCAGTAACCGGTAGAGGCCCTTCATAGCGTCCGCCTTGGGTAACTTGTCCCCAAGGTGCGCCAAAGATCAAGCAGAACTGAAAAAGGACTACGGCTGCAATGATTAAGGCATACAAAATAGCCGCCATTTGTTCTAATTCCATAGACAGCACCCTAACCCATGTTGGCGTTTACAAGCCAGTTAAAAAAGGGATATGGTGGGCCCGGGAGGACTCGAACCTCCGACCAATGGATTATGAGGGCTTTGATCGATTAAAATTCATTCGAGCGGTGTATTTGCTTAAAAGAATCACTTTAATCTGAAGATTTCAATATACATTCTAGTATCGAAAGGCACTCTAGCACTTATCACATGCAGGGTTATGAAGTGCACAAAAGGATTTCCAGTAACAACAGTGAAAGTTGCTTTGCCCATCCCAACAAGAGTTTGAGTCATGACTATATATGTGAAAGAGGTTAACCCGGTAGATAAAGTGCTGTAATCAGTACCTTGATCAAACAAACTAAAGATTGAATAAAAAAGGCCTCCAAGCAATATTACAGTTAGCTTATTATCAATTAATACTGCTACACGTGGAATGAAAATCATATGCATCATCACCACTACAGGCAATCCAGCTCCCAAGGAATTAACTAATATTCCTAGTGGAACTCCCTGCGCATATTGACTTGTAGAAATGCCACCAAAAAAATCTGCAGACCCTACGAGAATTGGACCAAAAAAATCTATTGTCCAATAAGCAATGATTATCCATAAATCCCTTATCCATTTAAATGAACCAAAAAGTTTTTTTAAGGAAAATCCCCTTCGTCTAAGCCAAATTAAGGGAAGAACGGTATAGATAATTGTATATGTAATTGCCCAAACCCACACATCTGCTTGAGAGTGACTTCCAGTTGAATAAACATCTGTTCCTGGAAAGTGAAGTCCCATATTAAAACCTAAACCCAAAATCAATTGAGTAACTAGCAAGTAAACTACAGTCAACCAAGCTTCTTTTTTTGCAGAAGATTTTTTAACTGAATAAAGCTCAATCCAATTAACTGCTTCTCTCTTTCGGGTTAGATATAACAATAAAAAGACTGCAAGAACTAATACAGGCATGTAAATAGTTAATAAACTGGTTAAACCATCTTCTGCTATAGGAGATACATTGAGACCTTTTTGGATAAAGAGAAAATAAGAAAAAGTTGCGACTACCCACAAGGAAAGGCCTTTTAAAAATATTTTATTCTTGAGGGATCTTAATAATTGCATGTTCCAATTAGAATATAAATTTAGTATAATGTCAACTATGATTGACAATCTAAAACCAACATTTGATTATTTAGAAACTAACTTGATGAGGTTAGTTTTAGAAATGGCAGAAAAGATGCAAGAAGAATCCATATCTTTAAACAAAAGTGGGAAATATCATCGGGCAACATCTGCGCAGATAAAAATATTTGACACTCTAAGAGGAGAAAAAAGGTCAATTTCTTCACTTTCCAGAAAATTAGGCATATCAAGACAAGCGACCCATAAAACTGTTCATCAGTTAGTAGATTTGGGATTATTGAAACTAGAAAAGCTGAAGAATAGCAGGGATAAAATTGTTCTTTATACTGATGAAGGAAAAAGAGCTCGATTAGTTGGAGCAAAAAATTTAATCAAGATTGAAAAAAAAATAATTCAGGATCTGGGCAAAGAAGACTATTTAAATCTAAAAAGAATTTTATTGAAACACCATAAGCTTCATGAGACTAAAGATAAGATGCTTTCTTAATCTGACAAAGAAAGTTGCGTCTCCCTGTGTCAGTGTTTTAGGCATCAGAAAATGTTATTTGTGAACATATCAATAGGTGTTCACAGGTGTTCACACTTTTTGAAAATGAAGAACCTCTGAAACCCTTGTAAATGGTGGGCCCGGGAGGACTCGAACCTCCGACCAATGGATTATGAGTCCACTGCTCTAACCAACTGAGCTACAGGCCCAAGTAAGAAAACCTACTCGTCAAGAAAACCTTTCAGATGAGAAGAACGAGTAGGATGTCTAAGCTTCCTTAAAGCCTTTGCTTCAATTTGTCTTATCCTTTCTCTCGTCACATCAAATTGTTTCCCAACTTCTTCCAATGTATGGTCAGTATTCATTCCAATACCAAATCTCATTCTTAGAACTTTCGCTTCCCTCGCAGTCAAACTGCCTAAAATATCGTCAGTAGCTTCTTGAAGATTCTCCTCAGTAGCGGCCTCGTCTGGCGAATCTATTGCGGTATCTTCTATAAAGTCCCCTAAAGTAGTATCTTCTTCATCTCCAATAGGAGTTTCAGTGGATATAGGCTCTTTGGCTATCTTAAGAACTCTTCTGACCTTATCTTCCGGCAATTCCATCCTTTCTCCAAGCTCTTCCGGAGTGGGTTCTCTTCCCATCTCTTGAACCATCTGACGAGATACTCTGTTTAGCTTATTGATTGTCTCTATCATATGAACAGGTATTCTAATGGTCCTTGCTTGGTCTGCTATAGAT
This sequence comes from Gammaproteobacteria bacterium, assembly GCA_002730855.1. GTDB lineage: Bacteria > Pseudomonadota > Gammaproteobacteria > Magnimaribacterales > Magnimaribacteraceae. The sequence goes on along the minus strand of PCBA01000054.1, from coordinate 7,674 downwards.
CTTGTTATGGCCTGACGTATCCACCAAGTAGCATAAGTGGAGAATTTATAACCTCTTCTGTATTCGAACTTATCAACTGCCTTCATAAGGCCTATATTGCCTTCTTGTATTAAATCTAAGAATTGCAAACCTCTGTTTGTATATTTTTTTGCAATTGATATGACCAATCTTAAGTTAGCCTCGACCATATCTTTCTTGGCTCTTCTTATCTTTGCTTCTCCAATAGACATCTTTCTATTGATATCTTTTATATCTGCGATTGGTAGCTGTATTATCTTTTCTAATTTCGATAATTTATTTTGTAAACGGACTATTTCATCTAAGTTCTCTTTAACTACTTTAGTCCATGGTTTCCTTGATTTAGCAATCTTCTCCGACCAACTAGAATTTGCTTCATTGCCTGTAAAGTTCTTTATGAAATCTTTTCTAGGCATTTTTCCTCTTTTAACCATTATCGTAAAAATGTACTTTTCGCACTCTCTAATTATTTCCAATGCATCCCTTGCCGGATTAGCAATTATTTCAAACTGAGTAGGAGATAATTTTAAGAATTGAAATATATTTCCTAATTTTTCTTGTTCAAGGATAGCGGCTTTGCTGGTTCGAGATCTTACACAAGCTTTTTCTGTTTTATTAAACTGCCTTTTTAAGGAACTAAAGCGTTTCTTTACTTCAACTGGATCTGGCCCAGTATGTTCTTCTTCGTCAGTTTCGCCTTTTTCTTCTTTTTCTTTCTTTTGAGCTAAAGCAGGTGGCGGAATTCCTTCTTCTATATCCATAAATCCAACTAAAACTTCAGATAATCTTTTTTCTTCTATAACGACTTCCTGATATTCATCCAGTATGCGATCTACTATTCCTGGATAAAAACAACAAGCAAAAAGTAATTCTCTCGCACCTTCCTCTATTCTTTTTGCAATTGCAATTTCGCCTTCTCTAGTCAAAAGGTCAACCGTTCCCATTTCTCTCATATAAAGCCTTACAGGATCAGTGGTTCTTCCAACTTCAGACTCCACAGTAGTAAGAGTAGTTCGAGTGTCTGCAATAGTTTCTGGGGCAGCATCAGAATTATCGTCACTAGAAGTAGCCGTTGCTTCTAAAACTTCAATGCCTATATCCATAAGCATCTGTATAGTCTCTTCTACTTGATCGGGATCAGAAATATCTTCGGGTAGCATCGAGTTAATATCTTGATAGGTTAAGAACCCTTGGTCCTTTCCTTTATCAAGTAACTCTCTTAAACCTGAATTCTCAAGATCTTCTTCTCCAAATAAGACTTCTTCAGAATCCTCAGGTGCGTCTACTTCCTTTTCTTTTACTTCTACTTTGGGGTTTTTTGCTTTTCTGGCCATAACTAAATTCTAAGGGTGCGCAATTATATAGTTTTTTTGCATTAATTCCTTATTTTAAAAAAAAATTATAAATTCAAGTACCCTTTTGGCTTAAAGTTCTTAGAAGCTTCTTTTCAGGATCTTCAAGCTTTTCTAGGTTAGATAATAAATGTTGCTGTAATTCAAAAGTTTCATCATCACTTAATTTTCCGTCTTCATAAATCTCCTTTAGTTCTATGATTCTAGAAATTGAATCCGTTTTCCTTAAAAGTGATAAACAATCTAACAGATAAGGTAGAGAGTTTTTTTCTTCAATTGGAGCAGAAGTAGCCAATAAAGTTCCTATAAAAGAAGATGAATCCGATTCCAGATTGCTTAAAAGATCAGATACTCCTTGTTTAGGGTTGGAAAGAAAAAACCTTATTACTTCAACCATCAGTCTTACCTCTGGTTCGTTAAAGTTCTCGAATCTATCTAAGTCTTTAACTTCACTGGATAAATTTGGGTAAGAAAGAATAACAGAGAGAGCTTTAGAACCTAACCCAGTTTGCTCAAAAGTTCTTTCAGGTAGGTTTTTAGAGGCTTCGTTCTTGTTTGAAACCCGCCTTCTTTGATAATTTCTTTTCTCATTGTGAGTATTGATATCTTCCTTCTTAAGGCCAGTTATTCTTGCCACTTCTACCTCTAGAAGCTTCTTAATTGAGCTTTCTTGCATAGAAGTTAGTAATTCCATTGCCTTAGAGGCTAAAGATGCTTTCTTTTCTAAAGAAGTGAGGCCAACCGCCTGGGTAAGCCTTTCAATAAAATACTCTGAAAGCAGCTTAGCTTCTTGTACTCTTTTTTTAAATTCCTTTTCGCTTTCCTTCTCTAACAAGCTTGCAGGGTCTTCACTCTCAGGTAAAAAAAGAAATTTAACTTCTGTTCCATCTACAATTGCGGGTAATACATTCTTAAGAGCACCCCATGCCGCCCCCCTTCCTGCATCATCTCCATCGAAACAAAAAATAATAACATTAACTATTTGCAATAATTTTTGAACATGAAACCTATTGGTCGCTATACCTAAGGTAGCCACAGAATTATTCATATTGTGCTCAGCCATAGCCACTGTGTCCATATAACCTTCAACCACAAAGATTTCATTAAGGTCTTTTCGATTTTCTAAAGCTTCATACAACCCATACAGCTCTTTTCCTTTCTGAAAGATTGGCGTGTCCCCTGTATTTAGATATTTTGGTTGGTCGTCAGGATTCATTACTCTGCCACCAAATCCAACTACCCTGCCTTTTCTATCCTTAATAGGGAACATTAGCCTATCTCTAAAAACATCAAATAATTTTCCCTCTTTATTTTTCTTTGCCAAACCAGACTTAATAATTACACCTTCATCAAACCCTTCTTGTAATAATTTCTTATAGAGAGAATCCCATGAGTTTAAGGAATATCCAATAGAGTATTTCTTACAAATTTCAGGCGAAATCTTTCTTTCTTTTTTGATATATTTTCTAACCTTTTCAGCAGAATCATCTTTAGATAAATTTACTTCATAGATATCGGATGCCACTTTCATGCACTCTAAAAGTGGATCTTTTTCTTGACTAAAGCTCTTGCTTGATTCGTACGGAACCTCTAAACCCGCTTTTGCCGCCAATGCCTCTATAGATTCAACAAAATCATAGCCTTGATGTGACTGTAAAAAACCAATTACATTCCCCGTTGCTCTGCATTTAAAGCAATAAAAGAATTGCTTTTGTTCGCTTACACTAAAAGAGGGGTTTTTCCCATCGTCACAAAAAGGGCAAATTCCCCAATGATCTTTGCCTTTTCTCTTTAAAGGAAGGTACCCATCAATCAAAGAAACTATATCTGTTATATCAACGATTTCTCTTATGAAGTCTTGGGGAATGGATCCAGCCATTATCCAAAACTCCTAAACCAATCTTCTAAGATGATCTGAGCTGAAATACTATGCATATTTGTGGCTTCTTTTAAACCAGTGGATGGGCTCTTAATCCTTTCAGCAGCCTCTTTTGTGGTTAACCTTTCATCCATAAGATGTAAATCAATTCCATATCTATTTTTTAAAGAAGCAGCAAATTTATCACTCCTCTTCTTAATATTACTACCAGTCCCATCCATATTTAATGGGTCTCCTACCACTAACAAATTCGGATTCCATTCTTCAATTATGATATCAAGTTCTTTCCAATCGGGCTCTCCTTCTTTTGCCTTGATAACGTAAAAAGTTGATGCGCTCTTAGTGACTTCTTGTCCTATTGCTACCCCTATATTTCTCAATCCAAAATCAAATGCAATAACTACTCGTGGAGAATTAACCATCTTGTAATTGACTCTCAACTGATTCTAGAAATTTCTTTGCAACGTCTATATCACAAAGACTTTCATACTCTTTAAAGCATGTTGGACTAGTTACATTTATTTCTGTTAAGTAATCTCCAATTACATCTAGCCCAACTAAGGTTAAACCTAATTCGCTAAGTTGTGGCCCCACTTGGTCGCATATCCAAATGTCTCTCTCTGTTAAAGATCTTGCTACAGCGGTTGCGCCAGCAGCCAAATTTCCTCTCAATTCACCTTCAGCAGGAACTCTAGCAATTGCGGCATTCATTGCTTTTCCGTTAATTAGCAATATTCTTTTATCTCCTTCTACTATCTCAGGGATATATTTCTGAATCATTACTTTCGTACTAAAGAAATTGGTAATAGTTTCTAAAATTACATTTAAATTCGGATCGTTAACCTTCACTCTGAAGATCGAAGAACCGCCCATACCATCTAGCGGTTTTACCACAGTATCCATATTTTCAGATATAAACTTCTTAAGCAATAGCTCCTCACTACTAACCAAAAAAGAGGTGCAGCATTGAGGAAACTCAGTAGCAAAAACTTTTTCATTGCAGCTTCTGAGGCTGTTAGGTTTGTTTATTACTAATACTCCTTCCTTTTCTGCCGACTCTAAAACATAAGTGTTATAAATATAATTTGAATTAAATGGAGGGTCTTGCCTCATAAATATAACGTCTAATTCAGTTAACTTAACCTCTTCTTCTTGTTCGTACGAAAACCAATTCTCAGGATCACTTTTTACCTCAATTCTTCTGGTAATTGCATGCGCCCCAGTTTCTTTAATAAATAAACAGTTTGGGGTCATATAAAACAATGAATGACTTCTAGATTGGGCTTCGAGCATGATTGCCAAGGTGCTATCTTTTTTAAAATTTATGGATTCAATCGGATCCATTACGATGCCTATTTTCATCTAATCTAAAAAATAAAATTCTTAAAATTCATTGGCTGCAAATCTTAAAACACTTAAGGCAGAGACGGTTGCGGTTTCTGCCCTTAAAATTCTCTTACCTATAGTAACAGGAATAAATCCTATACCTGTTAAAGAATCTATCTCCATTTTAGTAAAATCTCCTTCAGGCCCAACGGCTAATGAAACTGAGCTCCCAATATCTATATCAGATATTTTCATTTCGGATTCAGGGTATAGAACTATTTTTGTATCTGACCTGCTCTTCTCCGCCCACGTCTTTAGATCCATAGGTTTTTCAATAATTGGTAGCCAATTCTCTCCACATTGCTCACAAGCGCCTCGAGCAATTAAGTTCCATTTATTCATCTTGTTTGTTATCGAATTTTCTTTGAGCCTTATAACGGACCTCTCCGAAAAAAGAGGAGAAAAGAATTTCACCCCTAGTTCAGTTGCTTTTTGAAGAGTCCAATTAAAAGGGTCATTTTTTATTAACGACTGCCCTAAATCTATGCTTATTCCAGATCTAGGATCTTCTTCTAGTAAAGAAATAACTTTTAATTCCATTTCTGATTTATGGATCTTAGATATTAAAGCTATGCAAGATTTCCCTTGACCATCAAAGAATTCAACCTCGTCCCCTTCTTTTTTTCTTAGGACCTTAAGAAGGTGATGAGATGAGGCCTTGTCCAAATAAATACTTTTATCCAGAGAGAAGTTTTGATTTAAAAAATTTCTTTTATAGTTCATTCTTACTTATATTGAATATTTTAAAACATCTAATTGAATAGAGGCAGTCATGAATCCAAATGAAGAAGAAATAAATATATACTTAATTAGACACGGAGAGGCTGGCAAGTCGTGGGATGAAGATCCCGATCCTGGCTTGAGTGACAGAGGAAAATCTCAATCAAAACTACTAGTAACGAAATTCAAAGAAGAATTGGCAAATAAATCTTTTAATGTTCTGTCTAGCCCTTTGTTAAGGGCTCAACAAACCGCAGAACCTCTCCAACGAGAGCTTGGCTTTAATATTGAAATTAATAACATCTTTGCCGAGATACCTTCTCCTGGTATTCCTCTTGCTGAAAGAAAAGAATGGTTAAAGAAAATCTTTGTTACTAAGCTTGCAGATCTAGAAGCTCCTCAAATGGCATGGAGAGATAAGATTATAGAATCTATAAATGATCTAAATAAGCATACACTAATTTTTTCTCACTTCATGGTGATTAATTGTGTGGTTGGCTGGCTAAAACAGGAGGAAATAGTTGTTAATTTCTACCCTGATAATTGCTCAGTCACAAAATTATCTAAGACGGGAAATGAACTCAAACTAAACAAGTTGGGTGATGAGCTAACTACTGTTGTTCAGTAAATTTAAGTTAGTGCGTTAAATACCTTGAAAGAAATATTAAGTTGGGTATCATCATTTGTCCAAATCAAGAAACTTATAAAGATCAATTTTTTTAATAAATGGCTATTCAAAAAAAGAAAAAATTTAACGGCGAAGGCAAAGAACTTAGCCATCAAGTTTCAAAAAGTATGCACAAATATTTTCATGAGCTAGACGGAGAGAAACCAAACGATGTCTACAGCATGGTTCTAAAAGAAGTTGAACTACCTCTTCTAGAAATTGTGATGAAAGAATGCAATAACAACCAAAGTAAAGCCAGCGAGATATTAGGAATAAATAGAGGCACTCTGAGAACAAAGCTTAAAGAATATAAATTACTTTAATAAATAGATGGCTCAAGTCGCCAATCCAATCATTAAAAGAGCACTAGTAAGTGTTTCAAACAAGGACGGTATAGTTGAGCTATGCTCTATACTTACAACAGAATTTGGCATTGAGATAATATCTACAGGCGGTACTTTAAGCACTTTAAAGGATTCTAATGTTAAAGCTAAAGATATAACTGAGTTTACGGGCTTTCCAGAAATGATGGATGGCAGGGTAAAAACACTTCATCCTAAGGTCCATGGAGGTATTCTGGCAAGAAGAGGATTAGATGAAGAGGTGATGGATGCAAACGATATCCTGCCTATAGATCTTGTGATAGTAAATCTTTACCCTTTTGCTGAAACCATCGCAAAAAAAGATGTGACGATGGAAATTGCAATAGAAAATATTGATATAGGGGGGCCAAGCATGGTTCGTTCTTCAGCAAAAAATAACAAACACGTAACTGTAATTGTTGACCCAGGTGATTATTCTTTACTTCTAGAAGAAATGCGAAATAACGAAGGCTTTGTTGCACATGAGAAAAGGCTGTCGTTAGCTCAGAAAGCCTTTACCCATACGGCAAATTACGATACTACTATCTCAGGTTATTTGTCTTCAATAACAGGAGAAGATTTTCCAGATCGTATTTTTGCTAAATACCAAAAAAGAGAAGAAATGAGATACGGAGAAAACCCACATCAAAAAGCAGCATTTTATATTGATGAAACTAAGCCAGTTAATGGATTAGGAAATGCAATCCAGCTGCAAGGAAAACAACTCTCTTATAATAATATCGCCGATACTGATGCAGCCTACGAATGTGTTAAAAGTTTTCAAGAACCTACGTGCGTGATAGTTAAGCACGCCAACCCTTGTGGTATAGCTACAGACAAAAATCTAACGGAAGCTTATGAAAAAGCTTTTAAAGGAGATGAGACATCTGCTTTTGGAGGAATCATAGCTCTGAATAGACCTTTAGATGAAACCACTGCTAAAAGGATAGTAGATAATCAATTTGTAGAAGTAATAATTGCTCCCGGTGTCTTAGACGCTGCCTTAGAGATAACGAAATCAAAGGAGAATGTTAGGGTCCTGGATACAAAAGAACTTGGCTCCCCTGAAGTAGGTAATAAGATCCTTAGTGTTACTGGAGGGTTGCTAATTCAAAACACTGATAATGCCTCCATTAGCTTAGAAGATCTAAAGATTGTTTCTAAAAGAAAACCCACTGATGAAGAAATAAACGATTGCTTATTCGCCTGGAAGGTATGTAAGTTTGTTAAATCTAATGCAATAGTTTATGCAAAAAATAATCAAACAATTGGTATTGGAGCTGGACAGAT
>PCBA01000053.1 GCA_002730855.1 Gammaproteobacteria bacterium | reverse complement strand
GCACTTACCCTTAGTTGCAGATTATTCTTCAGGAATACTTTCTGAACCACTTGATGTTAATAAATTCTCTTTGATCTACGGAGGAGCACAAAAAAATATAGGCCCAGCAGGATTAGGCTTCGCGATAATAAAAAAGAGTCTGCTGGGTTCAGCACAAGAACTTACACCTACAATGCTTAATTACACTTCCCTACATGAAGGCGAGTCTATGTATAACACTCCACCAACCTTCGCATGGTACGTAGCAGGTAAAGTATTTGAGTGGCTAAAATCTATTGGCGGGGTTGAGGAGATGGGAAAGATCAACAACAATAAAGCTAAAAAAATATATAGCTTTATAGATGAATCAAGCTTTTATGAAAATAAAATGAACAAGTCAGATAGATCGATAATGAATATACCTTTTCTTTTACGAAAAGAAGATCTTAATCAAAAATTTTTACAAGAATCTTCTGAGGCAGGACTGTTGGCCTTAAAAGGACATAGATCAGTAGGCGGGATGCGAGCTAGTATTTATAATGCTATGCCTGAAGAGGGAGTAGATGCCCTCATAGACTTCATGGATTCTTTCGAAAAAAAAGAATCTTAAACTTGTTATGGCGAAAGAAAAAGACCTTAGCTCTATCCGAGAAAAAATAGATTTCTTGGATGAAAAAATATTATCTTTACTAAATGAACGAGCAGATTTAGCAATTAATGCAGGCAAGGCGAAAGAAGATTCAATTAAATATAGGCCCGATAGAGAGGCATCTATACATAATAAGTTAAAAGATCTAAATAAAGGCCCTTTAAATGATGAACAAGTATTTTCAATCTACAATGAAATTATCTCAAGTTGTAGATCAAAAGAGTCAGATTTAAAAATAGCTTACCTTGGCCCTGAAGGAACTTATTCTGAATCAGCTCTTGAAGATAAATTTGGTAAGTCTGTTATAAAAAACCCAGAACCTACTATCAAATCAGTTTTTGAAGATGTACAAAATAAAGTTTGTGACTTTGGCATTGTTCCAATAGAGAACTCTACCGAAGGTTCTATTAATTTAACTTTAGATTGCTTAATAGAATTTGGCTTAACAATATGTGGTGAAATAGAAATTAGTATTCATCATAATTTAATTGGCTATAACAAACCCCTACCCAAAGAAGGGTTTGAGATTCACGCTCATGAGCAAACATTGGCTCAATGCAAGGGTTGGTTAGATTCATATTGTCCTGGTGTAAAGCTAATACCCGTAAGTAGTAATTCTCAAGCTGCTTTAAACGCATCCAAGTCGGAGGGTGTATTGGCAATAGCCGGAGTTAAGGCTGCCGATAAGTATGGGTTAGATATTTTAGATAACAACATAGAAGATCATTCTTCAAACACCACTAGATTTATAACGATTGGTAACATCGAACCTGTATCGACTGGTAATGATAAAACCTCATTAGTTATTACAACCAAAAATGAAGAAGGGGCTTTGTATTCAGTTTTATTGCCTTTTAAGAATCTATCTCTTAACTTAACTCATATAACCTATCGCCCCTCTAAGAAAGATAAATGGCAGTACTCCTTCTTTTTAGATTTAGAAGGTCATAAAAATGATAAGAGCGTAAAAGAGCTTTTAACGCAACTAAATAAACTAAGTGTGGGAGTACAAGTTTTGGGATCTTACCCGAAAGCTATTAACTAACCTTTATGGATCTTAAAAATTTAGTTAATAAAGGGATTGTAGGTCTAAACCCATATAAACCTGGTAAGCCTGTAGAAGATCTAGAGAGAGAACTAGGAATAAAGAACGCTATTAAATTAGCTAGCAATGAAAATCCTATGGGTCCAAGCCCATTAGCTATAGAGGCAGTTAGAAAAGTATTAAATAGTACGCACAGATACCCTGATGGAAATGCTTTAAGGTTAAAAGAGAAAATAAGTCAAAAGTTTAAAGTTAACCTTAATTGCTTGACCGTGGGAAATGGATCCAATGACATAATTGAATTCATAACAAGAACTTTCCTTTCTGTTGCCGATAGTGCGGTTTTTTCTGAGCATGCTTTTGCTGTATACCCTCTTGCGGTACAAGCAGTAGGAGCAGAGTGTATTGAAGTTCCTGCCAAAGAATTTGGTCATGATCTAGAAGGCATGAAGAATTCTATAAAAGATAATACTAAATTAATTTTTATTGCTAATCCCAATAACCCCACAGGTACTTTCTTAAACCCTGAAGAAATAGATACTTTCCTAAAAGAAATAGATAAAAATATTATTGTCTTGTTAGACCAAGCTTATTTTGATTATTCTTCTTATAAGAATGAAGATGTTAATTTTAATTTAATTAGTAATCATCCTAATTTGATAATAAGCAGAAGTTTTTCTAAAGCTTATGGCTTGGCTGGTTTTCGAATAGGTTATTCAGTATCTTCTGAAGAAATTGCAGATTACTTAAACAGAGTTAGGCAGCCATTTAATGCCAACTCTTTAGCTCTGATGGCTGCTGAGGTTGCCTTATATGATGAAGAACATTTGTTGAAGTCAATGGAAATGAACTTCGTCCAAAAAGCAATTTTAATAGAGGGTTTAGAGGAATTAGGTTATGAATGTATACCAACTGAAGGAAATTTTATTAGTTTTAGTTGCAAGCAAGGCGGAGAAAGTTTGTTTGAAGCTTTATTAAGAGAAGGAATAATTCTTAGAACTTTAGACGTATACGGAATGCCTAATCATATAAGAACAACAGTCGGACTTCCTGAAGAAAATTCTATTCTTTTAGATAAATTATCAAGATTGCCTTAATTCGCATGAATACTTTAATAGAATTTAAGAACATACTAGTTGTTGGAGTTGGTCTGATAGGGGGATCTATCATTCGTTCCTTAAAAGATACTAATTTCTCTGGAAAGGTCTATGGAATCGACAATAATAAAGAGGCAATTACCCTAGCTCATAGTTATGGCTTTATTGAAAATAAAACTGAAAACATTCCTTCAGATCTAGACGGTCTTTTAGTAGTCTTTTCGGTTCCTGTACTTTCCATAGAAGATGCAATAAATAAGATAGAAAGGATTATAGAATCCGAAGATGTTTTATATACAGATACACTTAGTGTTAAATCTTCTATTCTTAGTGCTTTAAGAAACCTTGATCAAAAAATACTGAATAGGTTTGTGTTATCACATCCAATAGCAGGATCTGAAAAAAGTGGCTTTGAAGCCTCTGCCTCAGATTTATTTAAAAACAGATTAACCATTATTTGTCCTCACGAAGGAAATTCAAATGCTGACCTCAATAAAATAGAAGGTTTTTGGAACTCCTTAGGATCTTATACTAAAAAATTATCTGCAAATGATCATGATGAATTATTTGCAAAGACAAGCCATATGCCCCACGTGATTTCTTACGCGTTAATGGATTCTTTATTTCAAGACCTTAATGAAAAGACTTTTTTATATTCTGGAGGAAGTCTAGAGAACTATACTAGAATTGCATCAAGCGACCCTCAGATGTGGAAGGATATAATGGTTGCAAATGATAAATCTATTTTAAGCTCAATAGCATCTTTTAAAGATAGCCTTGATAAACTATCAAAACTAATAGAAGAAAATAATTCTGATGGGTTAATAGATTTCTTTTCATTTGTAAAACAGGCTAGAGATAAGTCAATATCTATAGAGGATAATTGAAACATTTCAAGATTACACCTGGAGAAGGCCTTAAAGGTGAGATTGATGTGCCTGGTGATAAGTCTATATCTCATAGAGCTATCATTCTTTCTTCTTTGGCCGAAGGAAGGTCTGAAATCTCAGGTCTTTTAGAAGGAGAGGACTGTCTATCTACTATTAGTGTTTTTAATAATATGGGAGTAGATATTTCAACTGAGAATGGCAATTATTTTGTTGAAGGTAATGGGTTAAAGGGACTAGAGAAGCCTATTTCTTCTTTAGATTTTGGAAATTCAGGCACTTCTATAAGATTATGTTCTGGAATATTATCGGCACAAGATTTTGGTTCAACTTTAATAGGAGATGACTCTCTTTCTACAAGACCTATGGATAGGATAGTAGAACCTTTGTCCTTAATGGGCGCAGATATCTCAGGAACAAAAGAGGGAACTCTACCCATAAATATAGAACCTGTAGATTCTCTAATAGGAATTAAATATTCTTTACCTGTTGCAAGCGCCCAAGTTAAGTCATGCATAATGTTTGCAAGTTTATATGCGGAAGGTGTTAGTGAGATAGAAGAAACAGTAACAACAAGAGACCATACCGAGACAATGTTTAAACAATTTGATATCCCAGTAGAAGTTTCTCGACAAAAAAAAGTAAATTTAATAAAAGTCGGTAAGGTAGATGTGGTTAAACCGAGAAATATTAATATTTGTGGAGATTTTTCGTCTGCCTCATTTTTTATCCTTGCTGCTTTAATTTCTCCTAACTCTCATTTAATAATAAGAAATGTAGGTATTAATGAAACAAGAATAGGTTTTTTACATGCCTTAAGGCATATGGGTGCAGATATTGAATTGCAAAATAAGATTGATTCTTTTGAACCTACAGCAGACATATCTGTAAAAAGTTCCAATCTTAAAGGCATAAGTTTAAACACTAATTTAGTAGCAAATATGATTGATGAGATGCCTGCATTCTTTATAGCAGCTTCTTTGGCAGAAGGAATCACAAAGGTAAAAGACGCGAAAGAACTTAGAACAAAAGAAAGCGATCGGCTTCAGGTTATGTCAGAGGTTTTAGAGGCTTTTGGTGTTAAATATCATTTAAATGAAGATGGAATAATCATACATGGTTTAGGAGAAGAAGGAGTCTTTAGGGCAGCTGAAATTAATTCTCATGGCGATCACAGAATTGCAATGGCAGGCTCCATAGCCTCTCTTAGGGCGGACGGAGAATCAAGAATTAATGATTGTAATAATGTTAGTACGTCTTTCCCTAATTTTCTGGATACTTGTACGAAGGTAGGTATAAAGATAGAAGAGTCATGAGTAATAAAATAATTCCAGTTATAACAATTGACGGTCCAAGTGGAGCTGGGAAGGGAACAATAGCCCAAATGCTTGCTTTGGAGTTAGATTGGAACATTTTGGATAGCGGAGCACTTTATAGAACTTTAGCTTTTTTTATGGCAGAAGAAGCGATTTCACTGGATCAATTCCAAGAAAAGAAAAAATTTATTAAAGAAAGATTCAAAGTTAAATTTGATCCAGGTATCGTAGGAGAGCCTGTAAAAGTAATCTTCCGTGACGAAGATATTACCAACCTAGTAAGAACAGAAGAAATAGCTAAAAAAACCTCAGAATTGGCAGCAGAACCTCTTATTAGAGATTTTATTAAGCCTTGTCAGAGAGAATTTATGATAGAGCCTGGTTTGATTGCTGACGGGAGAGACATGGGCACCGTAATTTTTAGAGACGCAAAACATAAGATATTCTTGACTGCCTCTCCAAAAGAAAGAGCAAAAAGAAGGCAAACACAGTTGAAAAGACAGGGTAGCGAGGTTAACATGCGCGTCCTTTTACAAGAGTTAGAAGAAAGAGATAAAAAGGATACTGAGAGAAAGCATTCCCCTTTAAGGCCTGCGGTAGATTCAGTAATTATAGATACAAGTAGTTTAGACCCAAAAGGAGTTATAAAAGAAATAAAGAAAAATCTTTAATTCTAAATAGAAAAAATGTCAGTTAATTTTGAACAGTTATTAGATGAGAATCTAAGCACAGTAATAATGAAGACCGGAAGTCTGGTGACGGGAATTGTTATAGATATACAAGATAATCATGTTGTAGTGCATGTGGGCTTAAAGTCGGAAGCTGCAGTACCAGTAAGCGAGTTTTATAATGAATCAGGTGAGCTGGATATTGAAGTCGGGGATGAAGTCCAATTGACACTTGAGGCAATAGAAGATGGTCATGGAAATACTCGAGTCTCGAGAGAAAAGGCAATTAAGCAAGAAGTTTGGAAGAGAATAGAAGACAGTTTGGCCCAAGAAACTATCCTAAAAGGGTTAATTACTAGTTCAGTAAAAGGTGGAATGACTGTAGACGTTCAAGGCATAAAGGCCTTTCTTCCAGGTTCTTTAGCAGAAGTAATCCCTACTAAAGATCTAGAACATTTAGTAGGCAATTACGAAGAGTTTAAAGTTATAAAGCTTGATAAAGACAAAAACAATGTAGTTCTTTCCAGAAAAGCCGTCCTTCAAGAGGTTAATTCTGAAGAGAGAGAGAAGCTCCTTTCAACATTAGCAGAAGGTCAAGTTGTAAAAGGGGTTGTTAAGAATTTAACCGATTATGGAGCTTTCGTAGACCTTGGCGGCATAGATGGTTTATTGCATATAACAGACATTTCCTGGAGCAGGATTAACCATCCATCTGAAGCCATTAAGATAGGCCAAGAGATGGAAGTTAAAATTATAAAATATGACCAAGAAGAGAAAAAGGTCTCTCTAGGTATAAAGCAGCTCATTGAAGACCCTTGGGTTGGCATAGAAGCCAAATTCCCTTTAAATACTTCTGTTATGGCTACTGTCACTAACCTCACCGATTATGGCTTTTTTGCTGAAATTGAACAAGGCGTTGAAGGGTTAGTACATGTTTCTGAAATAGACTGGACTAATAAAAATATTCATCCATCTAAAGTGGTTCAGTTAAAAGATAAAGTAGAAGTAATGATTCTAGAGGTAGACGAAGAGAAAAGAAGAATATCTCTTGGACTCAAACAGTTAACTGAAAACCCTTGGCAGGTATTTGCCCATACCCATAAAGAAGGAGATCGAGTTAATGGAGCCATTAAATCAATAACTGATTTTGGAGTGTTTATTGAATTAGAGGGTGGCATAGATGGATTGGTCCACTTATCAGATATATCTTGGGATGAAAGTGAGGATGAATTAAGGGCCTTGAATAAAGGTGATGTAATTGATGCTCTTGTTCTTTCGGTTGAGGCTGAAAGAGAAAGAATCTCTCTAGGGATAAAACAGTTAATTTCTGATGCTTATGGTGATTATGTAGAAGCGCACAGTAAAGGCTCTAGAGTGGTAGGAAAGGTATTAGATTTTGATGATCAGAAAATAAACCTATTGCTTGCCGAAGGCGTTGTAGGTTCATTACAGCAGAAAGATTTCATAAACTCAGCAGCTGATGATTCTTTAGAAGAGGGGCTAGAAATTGAAGTTGTTGTTGCTAATATTAATAGAAAAGATAGAGAGATAATTCTTTCTCTACGTGCTTTAGAAAAACAAGAAGAAAAAAGTGCACTTAAAGATAATGCTCAGAAGAATAAAGAAATAGAAGAGGCAACTAAATCAAATATTGGAGATCTAATCAAAGCAGAAATGGAAGATACTGAATCTGAAGATGAATAAGTCAGATTTAATAGAAACTTTATATAAGAGTAATGAATTGCTCCCAAAGAATGATATAGAAGATTCTCTTAATTATATAATTGATTGTCTTTCCAGTTCCTTATCTAATGGTCATAGAGTAGAGATAAGAGGCTTTGGAAGTTTTTCGGTTAGAAAACGCAAAGAGAGAATTGCCAGAAATCCTAAGACAGGTAAATCTATATCTGTAACAACTAAATTCCACCCTTATTTCAGGGCTTCGAAAAGTCTAAAAGAAGCTATAAATAATTAAATATATGTCAGCATGTGATATTCTTTTGAGAAAGGAAGGTCATGTCTGAGGATATTCAAAAAAATATTAAGAAAACTTTCGAAGAGTCTATTTCTGTAAAGAAAGAAGTTATAGAAAAGAAGGCTTATGAGGCTTTAATTGAAGCTGGCGATGTTATAGCAGATTCGATAGCAAAAGGAGGTAAGTTAATGATATGTGGCAATGGAGGCTCTGCTGCAGACGCACAACACCTAGCTGCTGAATTTTTAGTTCGCTTGACGTCTGAAGTAAATCGAGAAGGTATACCGGCAATCTCTTTAGCTCAAGATACCTCTACCTTAACAGCATGCTTAAATGATTATGGAGCTGACTCCATATTCAAAAGGGTCATGTCCTCTATGGCTCAAGAAGGTGATGTGCTCCTTGCAATAACAACTTCTGGTAACTCTTCTAATATTATTGAAGCTTTAAAACTCGCAAAATTAAAAGGTATATATTCCCTTGGTTTTTTAGGTGGGGATGGTGGTAGTGCACTCGAGTACTGCAGTAACGCATTTATTGTTCCTAGTGAAATAACTGCTAGAATTCAAGAAAGCCATATCACGGCGGGCCATGCAATGCTTCAGTATATAGAAGATAAGCTGTTAAATAGCGGGTGGTTAACTAAGGATATTAAATAATGGGTTGGTCTTCTATTTTTTTATTATTACTTATTGCAATCACCAGTCTATTCAGTTACTTAATCTTAAATCTTAATACCAGTGTTGTCCTTGTTGACTTATTATTTTACGATCTTGAAATTAGCCTAGGAATGATCCTGCTGATTTTCTTTTTGGTAGGCTTTATTGTAACTATTAGTTTAGAGATTATTTATTCCTTAAGAAATAAAGGCGATAAAGGTGAGTAGCCCTATTATTGTTTCCCTAGATGTGGATTATGATAAAGCTATTAGTCTTGCTAATGATTTTGATCCAGAACAATGCCGTTTAAAAGTAGGAAGCCAATTATTTACTTCTTCGGGACCTAAGGTTGTTAAAGATTTATCCTCATTAGGGTTTGATATTTTTTTAGACTTAAAATTCCATGACATTCCTAACACTGTTTCTGAAGCAATAAGAGCTGCTGCTGATTTAGGAGTTTGGATGGTGAATGTGCATGTTTCAGGAGGACCATCAATGCTAGAGTCTGCAAGAAAGGCCTTAAGCTCTTATAACAATCCGCCTTTACTTATAGGCGTTACCATGCTGACAAGCTTAAGTAACGAAGATGTAAAAGAGATTGGTATATCTGATATTTCTGAAAAGGTAATGCAATTAGCTCTACTTGCCAAAAGCAATGGACTTGATGGAATTGTTTGTTCACCAAGGGAAGTAAAAGTTATTAAGGAATTATGCGGCAAAGAGTTCATTGCAGTTACTCCAGGAATTAGAACTAAAGAAATGAATATTAATATTCTATGAGAAGATGTTGATTAATGATTCATGTCCAGATGTATAAGATTCAGATTCAATATGTTCAGTCATATTCCACCCTGTCATTAACTCTGCTCCTCTGTCACTCAT
>PCBA01000052.1 GCA_002730855.1 Gammaproteobacteria bacterium | reverse complement strand
GACTCGAACCTGCGACCCACTGCTTAGAAGGCAGTTGCTCTAATCCAACTGAGCTACGAGGAGAAGCAAAGAATTATATATTAAGCTAACAATCTTAATATAAGTTTTTGATACTAATTGACACTTTATCGATTCATTAAATAGGGCTTGCTATCAATCTGAGTTTCAACTCCAATAACATGATCTGCAATTAAATCTGCTGACCCCATAGCTAAGGTCCATCCAAGCTGTCCGTGTCCAGTATTTACAAATAAACCTTTTACTCTTGTTTCACCTATGAAGGGAAGTCCGTCTGCGCTCATAGGCCTAAAACCTTGCCACACCTCTCCTTCGTCAAGATCAATCTTCGAGTATAAATCCGGATAAATTAATTTAAGCATAGCGTTTAAATACTTTATTCTTTTAGGGTGAATTTCTTCATCGAAACCAACAAATTCAGCAGTTCCAGCAACTCTTATTCTATTATCAAATGGAGTGATTGCTATATGAACACCCTCATCAATTATAGAAATTTTAGGTTTATCATTAATTCCTGAAGTGTCATAGGTAAGCGAATAGCCTTTAACCGGCCTTATAGGTATCCTTATACCTGAATCATTTAATAAATCTTTAGACCAACTTCCGGCACATACTATTACCCTTCTTGCTCTAAGGACTGCCCTTTCTGTAACAATACTATTAACTTTGCCCTTATTAACATGGATCTTCTTAATATTTGTCTTAACAAGTATCCTGCCTCCTTTTCTTCTAACAATGTCTTCAAGTGCTTTACAAAACTTATAAGCGTCGCCAGTCTCATCACTTCGATAATGCAACCCGCCCTCAAGATCCTTTATTTCTTTTAATTGAGGTTCTAAATCTATTACTTCCTCTCTATTTAAAAGTTTAGTTGTTGAATCTCCATAAATTCTTTTAGAAAAATCAAAAGATTGTTGCAATCTTTCAGAATCTCTAAAGATTTTCATTGTTCCTTTAGTGGATTCATCGTACCTAATATTTTCTGAGTCCCTAATATTCTTAGTAAGGAGTTTGCTGTAATTTGCTAAAGAGAATATTTCTCTTGAAATCCTCTCAAAGCTTTGAGGTCTAGAGTAAAACATAAATTTTATACCCCAAAAAAATAAGGAAGGGATTTGTTTTACACTTAAAGTCATAGGAGAATCTTTTCGTCCTATTCCCGAAAGAATACGAGCAATGTCTGGAGGAGAGTTCCATGGGGCAGATTGCGATGGAGTTAACATTCCAGCATTTGCAAAACTAGTTTCAAGTGCTGTTTCTTCACTTCTTTCTAGTACAAGAACCTTTTCTCCTCTGTCCAGAAGGGCATTTGCTGTTGCCAGCCCCAGCAAGCCTCCACCTATAATGATTATTTGATCTTCTTTCATTCTATCTGGTCGGGGCAGCAGGATTTGAACCTGCGACCACCTGCTCCCAAAGCAGGTGCGCTACCAGGCTGCGCTATGCCCCGAAGACTCAGAATTATACCTACATATAATATATTGAGGTAAAAAAAACCCCACGAAAGTGGGGTTTTTTTCTTAACAAAACTTACAGTTTATATTTAAACCCTAGTTTCATTATTCTTCCTAACGGATTATGAGTGTAAGCATCATAAGCTAACTCATGTGGAGCCATTGGAGGATCTTCATCAGTTAAATTAATTACTGAGAAAGTAAGATCCATACTATCGTCCATTAAAGATTTACTTAAATGGAAGTCATAAGTTATATGATCGTCTATTGAATCCATGCCTGGGAAAGAAGCTAACGAATCAAACGTCGCTGGAACTTTCATTTCATCAACAAACCTAACAAATAGTCTCGCGTTAAGACCGCTGCCAGTTAATAAACCAACATAAGCATTTACTTTAAGATCAGGCATTGCTCTAACTTCGATAGGCAGTACTGTTGATCTTAGATTATAAAGACCTGCGGCATCATACGAACTTCCATCCGCTGTACCAGAAACATCGTACTCTAAAATATGATTCATATTTCCACCTACTGACCAAATTCCCATGTCTCCAACTAGAGAATAATTTACCTCTAAATCTATTCCCGCAGTATCAACATCATCACCATTTATCAACTCAGCGATAATACTAGTGATATCTTGAGGAGTATCAGTTGCCGCATCATAAACAGTACCATCAGCTGTCATCTTAACTGAGCAAGCACAAGTCGCAGCTTCTCTGTTAAATGGTCCCTCTAAAGCAAGAGAGTAATAATCAAGATTAAGGGTCATCCCTTCTATAGGTCTATAAATAACACCAAAACCTATATTGGTTGACTCTTCAGGTCCTAAAGCTGTAGGAATTGGAGTTTTAATTTGAATGTACTCGCCGGCAGGGGCATATAGCTCTAACGAAGTTGTTTCTTGGTTAGGCATTGTCGGTACTCTAAAGGTTTGCTCGTAAGAAGCCCTAAATGTGGTTTTATCACTTAGGTCTGACAAGATAGCTAACTTGGGCTTAGTTACAGTGTCTGCACCATAATCTTCGTGTCTCACACCTATTTCTATATTAGTGCTATCTGAAACGGGTAGATTCAACTCTCCAAAGAAAGAGTGAACTCTGGTTTCAATGTAACTATTTGTAGATACTCCTAAGAAGACAAAAGGTGACCTTTGAGGACCGTCGACTCTATTATCTCCAGTTGGGTCATACTTACTTTCCCACCATCTATATTGTGCTCCTACTGCCCATGAGATATTTCCGCCTGCCAATTCTGTATCAGATTCGCCAGTAAAAATAACTTCAGAAACTAGTTGTTCTACTTGGGTGATGCCTGAAGAAAGACCATCATAGTATTTCTTAACAGAAGGATCATTGTATAGCGTACTACCTGGTGTTGCATCAATTGCTGAACCAAATGGATTGTAGTAATAACATCCTATAGCGTTGTTTCCTCTTAAAGCATCGTTAGCCGAAGACCAAGGGTCATCACCAACTCTAGGACAACCGTGCCCAGCTAAACCTGACAATGAGTCTTGTACTCTCGATGCTAAAGGATCAAAAGTAAAGCCATCCACGGTATGGTTTGTATAAGATAGGGAAGCATCCATTTCTGAATTTCCTATTCCTTTTCTTAATCCCACTAGAAAACGTGCAGTTTCGTGAAAACGTTTACCACTTTGAGAAGGTCCAGCAACAGCCAGAGTTCTTCCCCACCACTGAATTCCACCGGCTGCAGTAAATTCATCTCTTTTTTCTTGACTTAAACCAGCTAAGAAATCAATTGCACCAGGGTTGTGAAGTGGAACAAAGTTAAAATAAGGAATTGCTGAAGTACAGCTTAATACATCATCAGTGTTCGTACAGTAATTCGAAGAACCTGGGTTTGTGTGTGGAAAACTTGGAGAAGTGTTATACCATCCTTCTAATTTTGAAAACAGGAAGTCTCCATAAACCGTAGTATCGCTATCAACTTGAAATTCAAATTGAGTAAAGAATTTAAGTCTTTCTTGTTCATCAATTAAATTAAAAAATGGAGTGTAATTATAACCACATCTTCCTAAGCTTAAGGCGAACGAACTTGTGAACTCACTACTGTATCCACATTTAGGATCTGGAGTTAATCCACCATAAAGTGTTCCTGGCCAGCCCTTCGCTGTTCCATAAGCCCCTGGATTACCAAAAGAAGATATACCTAAAGGCCATCCAGTTGGAGAACTGTAATCAGCAAAACTTCTTTTCCAAACGGGCAATCTACCACGCTTGTCATATTCGAAAGCCATCATTAAGGAATTAGCACCATTGGCTGTTCCCCAAATTAAGCCTAAATTTTGATCACCGTCATCACTTCCATCATAGTCAGAGTGATTAGCAGTAATCTCAAACCCATCAAAACCCTTTCTAGTTATAAAGTTTAAAACACCCGTTACAGCATCTGAACCATAAGTCACAGCACCGCCATTTTTTAGAAGTTCTAATCTCTCCATAGCGATCATAGGAAAGTTACCTACATCAACTGGATAAACAGCTGATTTAGAGGATCTAACTCCAGCAGCTGCGATTCTTTTTCCATTTAAAAGAACTAGCCCTCTGTCAGAACCCATCCCTCTAATGTTTATATTCTTCATTCCCGTTGCTACCCCACTACCTTGGAATTGATCTTGTTGGTTGTGTGCACCAGACATAGATGGAAGATTTAAAATCAAGTCAGTGATTGTAGGATTGCCTTGAGCATCTAATTCATCAGAACTGATAACATCCACCGGAACAGATCGGTTTTGGTTGGATCTAGATATATAAGAACCAGTTACAACTACTTCGTCCGCATCTTCAGAATCATCGTCAGCTGAAAATACATATGAAGTATTGAATAAAAGAAATGATAATGTAGCCATATAGGCTAAATATTTTAATTTCATAATTTTCCCCATTTAGTTAAATAATCAAAGACAATTTCGCCTTTGCTTAAGTTGTAAGTAATAGTAGGATAAAAGCAACAACTTATCACTAGTTATTATGGGTTTTTTTTTAACGAAAAATCTTTTATAAAAATCCCTTCACGTGAGAAAATACGTAAATGACAATTCTATTAGATGGAAAAAAGCTATCTTCTATTTGTGAAGCAGATCTTAAGCAAAGAGTAGCTATTATAAAAAGAGATAAAGGATTCGTACCAATCTTAGCCACTATATTAGTTGGCAATGATCCTGCTTCTGAAACTTATGTGAACATGAAGGGTAACGCATGCAAAAGAATAGGCATGCAATCCCTTAAGATCGAATTAGATGAAAAAACAACTACGGAAGAACTTTTAACTAAGATACGTGAACTAAATGAGCGAAAAGATGTCAGCGGTATTTTATTGCAACATCCTGTCCCTCCTCAAATAGATGAAAGATCTTGCTTTGACGCCATAGACATAACCAAAGATGTTGATGGGGTAACTTGCTTAGGATTTGGAAAAATGTCTATGAATGAGCCGGCTTATGGTTCATGTACGCCTCAAGGGATAATTAGATTATTAGAACACTATGAAATAGAAGTTTCAGGTAAACACGCTGTAGTGGTAGGAAGAAGTCCTATATTAGGCAAGCCCATGGCAATGATGCTTCTAAATAAAAACGCTACCGTAACTATATGTCACTCTAAGACAGAAAATCTAGACAAAGTAATTAATAGTGCTGATATTGTAGTTGGTGCTGTTGGAATACCTAAATTTATAAAAGCGGAATGGATAAAAAATGATGCGATTGTCATAGATGCCGGTTATCACCCTGAAAAGTGTGGTGATATTGATTTGGATCCAGTTATAGATAGAAGTTCAGCTTACACTCCTGTTCCAGGAGGAGTTGGGCCAATGACCATAAATACTTTAATTCTACAGACGGTAGAGGCTTGCGAAAATTCTTAATGTTAAAATGTTTTAAATAAACAAGAAAAAGTTTAAAGTAAAATTAATAAATCAATTTATATATGGAAGTTAATCACAAAGACGTAATCATAGTTGGTGCAGGTATTTCAGGAATTGGTGCCGCTTACAACCTTAAAAAAACTTGCCCTCAAAAGACCTTCACCATTCTTGAGGGAAGAGAGAGCATTGGAGGAACCTGGGACTTATTTAAATATCCAGGAATAAGATCTGATTCTGATATGCATACCATGGGTTTCAGATTTAAACCATGGACAGAGCCTAAGACAATTGCTGATGGTCCTTCAATTATGGAGTATCTAAATGAGGCAGTTGATGAAAATAAGCTAAGAGAAAGAATTCAGTTTAAGAGAAAAGTTATAAGCGCATCTTGGATTTCGACTGAAGCGATTTGGAGCTTAGAAGTAGAAGATCAATCTAATAAATCCGTTCAAACAATGAGCTGTAACATTCTTTACCTTTGTGGAGGCTATTACAACTACGACGAGGGATACACTCCTGAATTTGAAGGTAGAGACAACTTTGAAGGTCTAATTGTCCACCCGCAAAAATGGCCTGAAGATCTAGATTATTTAGGAAAAAGAGTTGTTGTTATTGGAAGTGGGGCAACAGCCGTAACAATAATCCCTTCAATGGCTGAAGAAGTGTCTCACATCACCATGTTGCAAAGGTCGCCTACTTATTATATGGCTGCTCCAGATCAAAGTGTCTTGGATGAGTTTATAAAAAAAATAACTACTGATAAATTGGGCTTCTTCTTGATTAGATGGAAAAATATTCTACTAGGTCGTTTTTTTGTTTCGCAAGTTAAAAAGAAGCCTCTTAAGTACAAAGAAATGCTGATTAATGGCGTTAAGGAGCACTTAGGTGAAAACTATAATATTGATAAACACTTCACTCCAAAATATATGCCTTGGGACCAGCGTTTATGCCTCGTACCCAATGCTGATATGTTTGAAGCCATTAATTCTGGTAAGGCTTCAGTAGTAACAGATACTATTCATGAATTTACACCTAAAGGAATTAAGCTTAATTCTGGAGAAGAACTTGAAGCAGATATTATTATTACTGCAACCGGATTAAACATGCAGCTTCTAAATGGAATAGATATAAAAATTGATAACCAAACATTAGATATTTCAGAAAAAATACAATACAAAACTATGATGTTTAGCGATGTACCTAATCTTATAGCTACATTTGGATACACAACAGCTTCTTGGACATTAGGGGCTGATCTAACCAGCGAGTACGCTTGTAAACTAATTAATCTTCTAGATAAAAAAGGCATGGATTATTTTTGTCCCGAAGCTGGTAAAGATGTAGCTGCCGATAGCGATTTCCTAGATCTAACTTCTGGTTACATTCAAAGAGTTGCTCACATGCTCCCCAAACAAGGTTCTAAAGATCCATGGATAAATACTCAAAACTATCTAAAAGATCTTTTTCAAATTAGATTTAAGAGTATAGAAGATTCAAATTTGAAATTTAAAAAGGCAGGCTAATTCAACCACTTCCCTTTTCAACAAAGTCATTATAGTAATAATATTTGGTTCCTGTTTCTAAACCAGAACAATTCATCATTGCTCTAGCCAGCATGTTAACTTTAATGCATTTGTATTTAGATAAATTCCCAAACAAGATTGGGTTAAATAAAATTGGAGCGATTTTTTGCCCAATTAATTCAGCAAGTCGCATTTCTTTTCTAGGCCCTATTAATAGACCCGGTCTGTGTATAGAAAGTGATTCAAAATCTAATTGTGAGATTTTGTCTTCGATAATTCCTTTTGTTCTTAGGTAGAAATTAGAAGAATCTAAATCAGCTCCAACTGAAG
Source organism: Gammaproteobacteria bacterium (assembly GCA_002730855.1). Taxonomy (GTDB): domain Bacteria; phylum Pseudomonadota; class Gammaproteobacteria; order Magnimaribacterales; family Magnimaribacteraceae. The sequence continues at coordinate 19,223 of PCBA01000052.1, read as the reverse complement.
TAATCAATGAAAGGTTTCTTACCCCTGCATTGATCGCTTGTTTTGCTGTATCTAAGCAATAATCTATATCAACTTTCTCGAAGGCCTCCTTAGATCCAGCTTTTGAGATAGTTGTCCCAAGACATATGTAAACTTCATCTACCTCTTTAAAGTGTTCATGGTATAAATCTAAATTCTCAAAATCTACTTTAATATGATCAACTAAAGGGTCAGAATAACTTAGTTCATTTCTAGAGAGAGCTTTTACATAATTCTTATCTGAGGCTAACTGCCTAACAAGCATCTCTCCGACTAGACCAGTAGAACCAACGACCAGTGACCTTTTAGCGCTCACTTAAGGCCAATACTTGTCTTTCAAAAGACGCTTGTAAAGTTTACCAGTTGGATGCCTAGGTAACTCCTTTTCAAAATCAATGGACTTAGGGCATTTAACGGAGGAAATCTTTTCTTTGCAATAAGCCATCAGTTCAGCTTCTAAATCTGGACCTGCATCAGACATATTCTCTGGTTGAACTACCGCCTTAACTTCTTCACCCATTTCAGCGTTTGGGACACCAAAAACCGCTACGTCAGCAACCTTAGGATGCATTACTAGAGCATCTTCTGTTTCTTTGGGATAAATATTTACACCCCCAGAAATAATCATGAAAGACTTTCGATCAGTTAAGTATAAATACCCTTCTTCATCCAGATAGCCCACATCACCTAAAGTGCTGTAACCTTGCTCAGATATTGCGCCTTTAGTTTTCTCTTCATCATTGTGATATCTAAAAGTAGTTGCTGTCTCTCCTCCAAAGTAAACACCGCCAGTCTCTCCTTGTGCCATCTCTTCACCGTCGTCATCCAAGATATGAAGTTCTCCAAAAAGAGGTCGTCCTACTGAACCTTTATGGCTCAACCATTCTTCTGAATTAATAATAGTCATTCCATTAAATTCCGTTCCCGCATAATATTCAAAAAGAATAGGCCCCCACCAATCTATCATTTGTTCTTTAACTTCTACAGGACAAGGAGCGGCAGCGTGAATGGCAACCTGGTGGCTAGATAAATCAAACTGCGTCCTAAGCGAAGGATCAAACTTTAAAAACCTTACAAACATAGTTGGAACCCACTGCGAATGAGTTACCTTATGCTCTTCTATAGCTTGCAAAGCACTTTCTGCATCAAACTTTTCTAAAATGACACAAGTAGAGCCCTCGGCAAGAAATCCTGTACAAAAGTTTAGAGGTGCAGAGTGATACAGAGGTGCTGGAGAGAGATAAATGCTATCCTCATTAGCTCCATACAAAAGCAACACTCTAGATAAACTTGGGTCGCCCTCTTCTTCTGAATAAGGCAAAGGATCTAAAGTTAATTCCCTGCTAACCCCTTTAGGTCTTCCTGTCGTTCCAGAAGAATAAAGCATAGGACCTCCAACGCACTCATCAGAAATAGGTTCTTCAGGTTGAGTCGCTATAGACCCTTCATACGAAAGATAGTTATCGGTTGTTCCATCAAGCATGAGCTTATGAACATCTTTAAGAGAGGTGTCTAGGTTTTCAGCAGTTTCTTCTAGAAATTTAGAAGTTATAAAAACTTTAGCTTCACAATCTTTAACAATGTATTCAACTTCTTCTGGTTGAAGCCTCCAGCTAATTGCAGTGTACCTAAGTCCACTACGCCAAGCAGCAAAGATAATAGGAAAAAATAAAAAATGATTTTCTAGCATAATCGCAATGGAATCTCCTGGCACTAATCCTAAAGACCTAAAAAGCTGTGCTCCTTGATTAGATAAATCATTTAACTCTCCATGCGTAACCACTTTCCCGCTTCCTTGCATGATTAGGGCGGGTTTATCTGGAAACTTTTTTCCATTGATTCCTGGATGCATAACTTCTCCCTTGTTATAAATTGATATTCTTTAACAAATATTGCCATACAATAGGCTGTTAAGTAAAAGAATTTCATTAATGAACAGTAATAAACCTTTAGCAGTAATCTCTGGATTTGGAGGTATAAACTCATCAGGCAGATCTTCAAATTTTTTGGGATATAAAAATCTGGTATTTGAATCTCTTAAAGAAAAAGAGCAGTTAGAAGTTCTTCAAGATTTAGCAGTCCTACAAGGAAAAATAGAAACTGTAGGTAGTAGCTGGGAAACTGTTTCAGGAGACTCTATTAATTTAAAAGAGTATTTACTTGAAAATAATTCCTCTATTAGAAGTGACTGTTTCGTCAGAAAAATTGATAAAGAAGTTTATGATCCTGATGGAATTATTCTGGATCAAATAAAAGCTAGTGCTGCTGGTCAACTTCCCAAAGGTTTTGATCCAGCCAGTTATTATCCTGCCAGACAACACCCGAAAGCCTTACAAATGACTATATTCGGTATGAGCGATGCTATCGGTCAGTTGGGCTTTAAATGGGAAGAAGTTCAAGAGTTAATTAAACCAGATGAAGTGTCGGTATTCAGTGGAGCCGCAATCGGTCAGTTGGATAGTTTTGGCTTTGGTGGACTCATGCAATCTAGAATTAAAGGCTCAAGAGCAAGTTCAAAGAATCTTCCATTGGGCTTGGTAGAAATGTCTGCAGATTTTATTAACGCCTATGTGCTAGGAAATGTTGGACGAACTGGTCATATTGTAGGAGCTTGTGCTACTTTCCTTTACAACCTACAAATGGGGAAAGAGGCTATTGAGTCAGGAAATTCAAAAGTCGCGATTGTGGGAGCAGCGGAAGCTCCCATTACTCCTGAGATAACTGACGGATTCTTCGCAATGTCAGCTTTATCTGACGACAAAAGAATGCTCGAACTACAAGCCTCAAATGGTGAATCAATTGAGGGAGGGCCTATTCAAACTAAGGCCTGTCGTCCTTTTGGTAATAACGCGGGTATGGTTTTAGGAGAATCATCTCAATTTGTTATTCTAATGGAAGATAGTCTTGCTATTGAGCTCGGAGCAGACGTTTATGGGTCAGTAACTTCAGTGCACTCTCATTCTGATGGACATAAAAGTTCTATTAGCGGTCCAGGTGTAGGAAATTATATAACCATGGCAAAATGTGCTGCAGATGCAGAGAAAAACATAGGTATAAAATCTTTAAGGAGAAATACTTTTGTACATGCTCACGGAACTGGTACTCCCGCCAATAGAGTAACTGAATCACACATCCTTAATGAGATAGCGAATACTTTTGGTATAAAAAACTGGCCTGTTACTGCTATAAAAAGCTACCTTGGACATAGCATGGCCCCGGCCTCAGGAGATCAGCTTATAACTTCACTTGGAACTTGGAATAAAGGAATAATACCTGGCATTCATTCCACTGAAATTTTAGCTGATGATGTTTACTCCAAACACTTAGATATCCTTCTTGAAAATAAAACAGAAGAACTAAACTTTTATAAAGGTTGTTTCTTAAATGCTAAAGGGTTTGGGGGGAATAATGCCTCCGCCTTTATTCTTTCGCCTGATGAAACAAAGATAAAATTGCAAAGCTTGTTTTCAAAAAATAAATATAATCAATACTTAAATAAAGTAGGATCAACTCAAAAGAAATCTTATAAATATAATACATCATGTTTAAAAGGAGACTATCAAGTCACGTATAAATTTAATGAAAATGTTCTTAACGGAGAAAAAGATATAGAGATTTCAAGAAAAGGCATGAAATTAAAAGGTTTTAAAAAACAGATAAAATTTTAATAAGGGGAAAGATGAAAAGAGATTGGAAAAAAGTAAGAAAAGAAGTTAAAGAATTCGTGGAAAACGAAGTTTATCCTGCAGAAGAGATTCTTCATAAGAGAGATGATGAGTCTACAAAGAAAATGCAAGAATTAATGCAGAAGGCCAAAGACAATTCTCTTTGGGCTCTTGGACACCCTGAGGACATAGGAGGCCAAGGTATGCCTTTTATGGAATATGTGTATATAAATGAAGTTATAGGAAGATCCTCTAGTGCGATGGTTGCTTTAGGTACTCACTCTTTACAAGACTCCATAATGTTAAGGGAATTTGCTTCTAAAAGATGGCGTGATGAATATCTACAACCACTGGTTGCGGGCGAAATCTTCCCAAGCTTTGGAATGACTGAACCAGATGTATCTAGCTCTGACCCTACACAACTACAAACTACGGGTGTGTTGGAGAATAATGAATGGGTTATCAATGGAAGAAAATGGTTTACTTCTGGAGCGGCCGGAGCTACTTACACTACAGTGATGTGCAAAACTGAGTTGGATGTCCCCAGCCATGGCGCCTTTAGCATGATTATAGTGCCAACCGATAATCCTGGTTACAAGATCTTAAGAGATACTCCAGTATTGGGCATACACGGAGGCCATGGTGGCCATTATGAAGTTGAGTACGACAACGTAAGAGTCCCTCAAGAAAATCTTTTAGGTCCAAGAGGGCAAGGATTCTTAATAGCTCAAAGAAGATTAGGTCCTGGAAGAATATTCCATTGCATGAGATGGTTAGGGCAAGCCCAAAGAGCTTTTGATCTTATGTGTTCGAGGATGCATGAAAGAGAAGCATTTGGTAGCTTATTAGCAGACAAACAATTGTTACAAAAATTTGTATTTGATAGCGCTTGTGAAATTCAAGCTAGTAGACAACTTACTTTAGATGCTGCTAAAAGAATAGATCAAGGTGATGATGCCAGGATTGAAATAGGTATGATTAAGGTTGTTGGCGCAGAAATGGTTCACAACGTTATAGATCGTGCTATACAAGTTCATGGAGCTAAAGGGCTCACTGACGATACTCCACTTAGTTTAATGTACAGACATGCTAGAGAGGCCAGAATTTATGACGGACCAGACGAAGTTCATGTACAGTCGGTTGCTAGGAGAATTTTGAAAAACTATCAAAACAATGGTGCTGGATGGGACTTTGGAGAAAGAGACGCTAGCTTAGAATCTGATTAATGCAAGAAGACCTGGCATCAGCACTTTCTAGAAAACTACTTGAAGTTAATATAAAGGGAGAAGTTCGTAATCTAGAACCGCTCACTGGAGGAGCCTCAAAAGAAATTTGGAAATTTGAAGTTTCTAAAAATGGTCAATCCACTCAGATGATTCTAAGGAGAGGGTCGGGTATAGAAGGTCCTCTTGCGATCAAAACTGCAGACGAAGCTCTGATACAAAAAGAAGTAATTAAAGTAGGCGCTCCAGTACCAACAATACTAGCAGTTTCTAAAAATGAAGAAGATTTAGGAGATGCTTACATAATGAATTTTGTTGAAGGTGAATCCATTGCAAGAAAAATATTAAGAGATGAAGAATATAAAAAAGCACTCCCAGTATTGGCTTATCAATGCGGAGAAGCGATTGCAAAGATTCATAATGCGGATATTAATAATTTCACTTTCTTACCCAAAAAACCGGCCCGAGATCAGCTAGAAGATCTTTACTCAACTTATCAGTCTTTCGGGCAACCTTCTCCTGTTTTTGAATACGCCTATCTTTGGTTAAAAGATCAAGATTTTAGCAACCTACATGAAAGTCTAGTGCATGGAGATTTTAGGTTAGGAAACATAATTGTTAATAGAGATGGACTCCAGTCAATCATAGACTGGGAATTGGCTCATATAGGAAATCCTCTTCAAGATTTAGGTTGGTTTTGTGGTAATTCTTGGAGGTTTGGTAATAATGACAGAGTCGTGGGAGGTTTTGGTGACTTAGAAGATTTACTTAAAGGCTATAATTCGATTAGTAAATTTAAAGTAAATAAAGAAATGGTTAAGTGTTGGCAAGTATTTGGAACTTTCAGGTGGGGGGTGATTTGCCTTATACAGGCCTACGCACATCTGAATGGGGCTATCAATTCTATTGAAAAGGCGGCAATTGGTAGAAGAGTTTCCGAAACTGAAATAGATATTGCAGATCTATTGTTTTTAGGTGGTAAATAATGATTTTTGATAGACCTACTAGCAGCGAATTAATAAAAGCAGTAATAGATTTCTTAGAAACTAAAATAAAACACGAATTACCGGCGCATTTGGCATTTAAGATTAGGATAACGAATAACGTACTAGGAATGGTACAAAGAGAAATTGATCAAGGAGAGCAGTTGTCTGAAGAAGTTATAGAAGTTATGTCTAATCTGATCAATTCTGATGAAGCAACTACAAAAAAACTTTCGGATTTAATTAAAAATGGAGACTTGGATTTAACAGATATCAAACTTAAGGAGTTATTAGTCCTTTTGTCTAAAAACAAGATAGCTATAGATAACCCTAATTACTCTACTTATAAAAAATTAATCAAGTGATTTAAGAGGCTTCTTATTTCTAAATATCATCATTGGTAGCATAAAGAAAGGCCAGGTTTTATGATAATGCTTAGGGAATAATCGTTGAGAAAGATCCAACAATTTTGCGTCTAAACCTATAAAGATTCTGCTCTTATTCTTCTTAACCCCATTTAAAATAATATTTGCAGCTTTACTAGGATGCATACCACCTTCTCTAAATTGATCAGCCATTTCTTCTAAGCTTTTCGGGGCCTTGCGAGTAAATATACTAGGACTGTTTTTCTGTTCGTCTAACTGTTTTTTAAATTCCTCTTCATCCATTCTGGCAGAAGCTGCAATATTAGTTCCTATATGACCAGGATGCACACAATGGACCTGTAAGTTAGGATTTGATTCAGACATCTCTAATGCCAGGCTTTCAGTGAACCCTCTTACGGCAAATTTTGTTGCATGATAGACCGTTTGTCCCGGAACAGCGACCATCCCAAAAATTGATGAAGTGTTTACAATTGCTGCCTCGGGTCTATCAATCATATGCGGTATAAATGCTCTTGTGCTATTAATTACACCTCCTAAATTGATGCCCATCACCCAATCCCAATTTTCTTCATCCATATCTTTAAAGTGAGACCCGGTAGTTACTCCTGCATTATTAAAAACTAAATCTACTTTGCCATGTTGTTCAATAACTTTCTCAGGAAGAGCTTCAACGGCTTCCTTATCTGCAACATCTAAAATGTGAGAAGAAACTGACACGTTGTATTGCCTTAACATTTCTACGGTCTCATTTAAGGTTTCTGCATTAACGTCACAAACAACCACATCGGCTCCATCCTTTGCCAATAAAACCGCTAAATAACGACCCATACCAGAACCAGCTCCTGTTATGACAGCCACTTTATCTCTAAAAGTTTTCATTCTATTTCCTCTCTTTTTTCTCCTTCAAAGTTGATATTATATGCTCCTTCTGGGTCTCTCCTTACCATTTCATCAAGAGCTTTAGCATCATCACCAATCAATATTCTCCATTTATTTTCTTTAACCCCATCCAAGATTACTTTTGCAGCTTCAGATGAAGAAGTTGGAGCAGTCTCAGCAAAAGAATCGGTTCTTTCTTGGATCATCTGTTTAATCTGGTCAATGGACTGATTATGAACAGGGGCTCCAAGTTTTATCATATTTTGTTTTACCATCTCCCATTCTTCTTCAGACCTTTCACCGCCCAATATTTTTCCTGTATTTATTGCTATAGAAGTACCAATATGTCCTGGCATTACAACCGAAACACCGACGTGAGGAGCATTTAAACGAAAATCATCTATTAAAGATTCACTAAAACCTTTCACTGCAAATTTTGCTGCCGAATAAGAAGTGTGAGGATTTCCTCCTAGACTGGCCCAAAATCCATTCACACTACTAGTGTTTATTACATGCCCTTCTTCACTGGAAACAATGTGGGGTATAAATGCTCGAGAACAATAATAGACACCATACCAACAGATCGAAAAACACTTTTCCCACTCTTCTCTAGAACCGGTTACAAAACTTGCCCCTCCCCCTATTCCGGCGTTATTAAAAAGAAGATTAATCGTTTCAGTATTATGCTCGGCTAAAACCTCATTTTTAAATTTTATAACCTCATCTTCGTTAGAGACATCACAGATATGTTTTGTAACTAATACATCTGGAGATTCTTTTGAGACTAGACCAAAAGTCTCTTCCATGTTTTCTTCAATAACGTCACACATAGCGACACTGCAACCTTCTTTAGCTAATTGCAGAACTAGCTCCCTTCCCATTCCTGTGCCACCACCTGTGACCACGGCAATTTTATTATTAAAACTTTTCACTATTTCTCGACTATTTTTCTTCCTTAGAGTCCGGAAAATCGCTAAAAGGGAAAGGTTTCTCGCTGGAGTGATAATTTATATAGTCTAAAATTTGAACCATGTAATTTCTAAAGCCTTGAGAAACCTTACTTACATTTGAACTTCTTTTATCTGTTATTAGAACGAACAAGAATTGAATTAAAACGATTGCCCATAAAACCGTCATAGACAAATAATAGATAAACGAAAACCCTATCATCCATAAAAGCCTTAACCACTTCCCTTGTTTAAGCAGATTCTCTTTCCACTCTTCGCTATCAATAAATTCTTCCGAACCTACACTAGTTTTTTCTTCATTATCTTTTTTAGCCATAATATTTATTTAAAAAATTCTACATCTTTAACTAGATCTTCACCCAAAACATTTTGAATAGAATCATCAAGACCCTCTCCTTTATAGATGATTTTATAGAGAGAATCTACTATTGGCATATTAATATTTCTATCATCAGATAAAAGCTTAACTACTTTTAGTGTCTTTAAACCCTCAACTGTCTGCCCAATTTTATCTGTTGAGCTTTTTACTGAAAGCCCTTCACCAATATATTTACCAAATTTATGATTTCGACTTAAAGGAGAAGCGCATGTCGTAATTAGATCACCTACGCCAGATAAACCTAAAAATGTTTGAGGATTTGCTCCTAACTCCATGGCCAATCTACTCATCTCGCCTAGACCTCTTGTCATAATCATTCCAATGGTGTTTTCTCCTGATTTAAGACCATCTGCAATCCCACAAGCTATGGCATAGATGTTCTTAATTGCTCCTCCCATTTCTACTCCATACGGATCGTCGTTTTCATAAACTCTAAAAAACTCTGAACCAAGAATTTCTGTCACATTTTGTTGCAAAGATCTATCTTTGCTTGCAATTACAGTTCCGGATAAGTGCTTGGCTGCTATTTCTTCAGCTAAATTAGGCCCACTTAGTATGCCTACTGGATTCTTATCCATGTATTCATTAAGGATCTGACTCATAAGATGGAACTTATCTTTCTCAACCCCTTTAGTAGCGGTCACGAGCTGAACATTATCTTTAATGAATTTAGAAGCCATCTTTGAAACTTCTCTAAATGAATCACTTGGAATGCAAAAGATAACCATCTCGGAATCTCCAATCGATGAAATATCTGAGCTAGCCTTAAGGTTCTTTTCAAGCTTAAGTTGAGGCAAATATTTAGAGTTCCTGTTAAATTTATTTACCTCATCAACTACAACTGAATCTCTCATCCATAGAGTTACATTATTCCGGTTGGAAGCAGCTAGATTGGCCAGAACTGTTCCCCAGCTCCCGCCACCTAATACAGAAATATTTTTAACCTTCATGTGTTTTTTCGACAATTATGATTCTCAAGATACAATCTACAATAGAATTCTACCAGTTGAGGTTGGTTTTATACCAAAACAATGTCATAAAAGAGTACAAGATGAACTTAAGAGAAATTAAAAATGCTGAAGAAGTAAAGCTTTATTTGGAGTCTAACAATACTCATTACGTCAAAGTAGCTATAACTGATATAGATGGTGTCCTAAGGGGCAAATACATGCATAAGGATAAATTTCTTAAAGCAACTGAAAAAGGTTTTGGTTTTTGTGACGTTATTTTTGGATGGGACAGCAATGACGATCTTTACCAATTTAAAGAGAAAGAAGGGAAAAGTCTATTTACCGGATGGCATACAGGCTATCCGGATACAGAAGTTAGAATTATTCCTGAAAGCGCTAGAAATATTCCTTTTGAAAAAGACACACCCTTATTTCTTGCTGAGCTTTTAAACGGAGATGTCTGTCCGAGGTCAACTCTAAAAAGAGTTCTTAATAGACTTGAGTCTTTAGGTTATAAATCTAAGTCAGCCTTTGAATATGAGTTTTTTCTATTTAATGAAAGCCCCTCTTCAGTTAGAGAAAAAAAATATAAAGACTTAGAGAATTTTACTCAAGGCATGTATGGTTATTCTGTAATAAGAAACTCTGTTCATTCTGATTTATATCATCAGCTTTTGGATATGTGCATTTACATGGACATGCCCTTAGAAGGTCTGCACACAGAAACGGGGCCAGGAGTAATAGAGGCTGCAATAATAGTAGACGAAGCTTTGGCCTCGGCAGATAAAGCTTCTTTGTTTAAAACATTTACCAAAGTATTAGCACAAAGAAACGGTTTAATGGCAAATTTCATGGCCAAATGGTCTGAGTTATATCCTGGCCAGTCTGGACACATACATACTTCCTTATTAAATTTAAGCGGACAACCTATATTTGCTTCTGAAGAAAGTGGAGTTCTTCCAGAAGAAATGCTGTTCTTTATTGGAGGACTTCAAAAATATATGAGAGAACTTTCAGTAATGATTGCACCTACAGTCAATTCTTACAATAGACTTTGTCCTGGAGCTTGGGCTCCAATTAACATGACTTGGGGGCTAGAAAATAGAACTACAGCTTTTAGAGTTATTCAAGGGGGTCCGTCGAGTCAAAGAATAGAAAATAGATTAGGTGGGGCAGACGCTAACCCATACTTAGCATTAGCCGCCACATTAGGGGCAGGACTATTAGGAATCGAAGAAAAAATTTATCCAAATGCTCCAATTAAAGGAGGGGCTTATGACATTAAAGTTTCCAGAGAACACCAAGTACCTACGAATCTAGGTGAGGGTGCTGAATTATTTTATAAATCTAAGGCTGCAAGAAGTCTTTTTGGAGATATGTTTGTAGATCATTTCTCCGATACGAGGACTTGGGAATACAGCCAATATAAAAAAGAAAGGAAGGTTTTAGAAGCTGATAAAATCTCAAACTGGGAATTATCAAGATATTTTGAAATTATATAAATAATGAGAACAGGATTAGTTTTTCACGAATTGTATCTTTGGCACCATACTGGAAACCATGCTGATTATGTTCCTTATGGATTCCCTGTAGAACCTTTGCAGCATGTTGAAAGTCCTGAAACAAAAAGAAGAATAAAAAATTTATTAGAAGTTACAGGACTACTAGAAAAGTTAGTACCTATTAAGCCTAGAAAAGCTACGAGGGAAGAAATCCTCCTGTTTCATACTGAAAATCATTTTGAACATATTAAATCTTTAAACGAAACTATTAATGTCAATGCTGGAATCTCAGCTCCTACAGGCATAGGTAGCTTTGATATAGCTTTGCTATCGACTGGTGGCGTATTAGAAGCAATGGATAGGGTTATAGATGGCAAGGTAAATAATGCATATGCTTTGGTCAGACCTCCTGGACATCACGCCATCCCTGATCGTGCTATGGGATTTTGTTTATTTGGAAATGCTGCCATAGCGGGAAAACATGCTCTAAGTAAAAGAGGATTATCGAAGATAGCTTATGTAGATTGGGACGTTCATCACGGCAATGGAACTCAAGCAGCTTTTTATGACGACCCAAGTGCTTTAACCATTTCAATCCATCAAGATCGTAACTTTCCTACTAACTCAGGCTTAATGAATGAAAATGGAGAAGGTAAGGGATCTGGCTATAACATTAACATCCCTCTTCCTCCTGGATCTGGGGTTGGGGCTTATGAAGCTGCTTTTGATAGAGTTATCATTCCTGCAATAGAAAAATTTATGCCGGAACTAATTGTTATACCTTCAGGGTTTGATGGAGGAGCAGGAGATCCAATAGGAAGGCAAATGATGACGAGTGTTGGTTTTAGATCTCTTACCCAAAAAATGATGAAAGTTGCTGAAGAAACATGTGATGGAAAAATTCTTATGACCCATGAAGGTGGTTACAGTGCAGCAACTGTTCCCTTCTTTGCGCATGCTGTAATAGAGACTCTTGCTAAAGAAAACTTAGGTATTGAAGATCCTTTTCAAAGGATAATAGGTAGTCTTGGCCAACAAGACTTACAACCTCATCAAGATCAATTAATTAAAGAAGCAGAGCAGCTAGTTAAAAATATAAAATGACAAACAATATTTTCGATTTAACTGGGAAAGTTGCTCTTATAACAGGAGCTTCCTCTGGCTTAGGACGTCACTTCTCAAAAACCCTTTCTGAAGCAGGAGCAACTGTAATATTGAGTGCAAGAAGAATGGACAACCTAGTAGCATTACAAAAAGAAATAAAAGGTAAATCCTTTATCCTGCCCTTAGATGTAACATCTCCTGAAAGTGTTGATAATCTATTTCAAGATATAAAAATTGAATTTGGTTCAGCTGACATACTCGTAAATAATGCGGGAGTTAATGACACTAGAAAATTTAAGGATCTTGACGAAAAGAGTTGGAATTATGTTTTGGAAACTAATCTTAATGGAGCTTATCGAGTAGCAAAGACTTTTACAGATTTGTTGCTTGAAGAAAAGAAACCTGGAAGCATCATTAATATAGCTTCTATTTTGGGCATAAGAGTAGGATTAAACTTAACCAGCTACGCAGCTGCCAAAGCAGGGTTGATTCAGCTAACAAAAAGCATGGCCTTGGAACTTGCTAGATCTAAAATAAGAGTAAATGCAATTGCACCAGGATATATATTGACGGGAATCAACGATGACTTCTTTGAGACTAAAGAAGGTCAGGGCTATATAAAGAGTATACCTATGAATAGATTAGGACTAGAGTCTGAATTAGACGGATTGCTTCTCTTACTTGCTAGTGATGCTTCCAGTTTTATGACTGGTTCTATCATCCCTGTTGATGGAGGTCATTTGGTCAACCCTCTTTAATCAATTAATTATTTTAATGCTTTTACCTACCTTTAATGGGTTATCAGGATAATCTCCATTTAATAATCTTAACTGCTCTTCGGGATTGAAAGGGATACTACTTTTCTTAGCTAAATGTTTGTAGCTATCGCCCTCTTGAACAACATATTCTTTAATTCTAAGAGGTTTAGATAATTCTTTTCCGCGTTCGTCTAATTGATTAAAACTTTTAATTATTTCTAAAAAGCTATTATCGAATTCTTCAAACGAATTAAGTCCTTCTTTTAGATAGCCAATAAATTGATATATCTGGTTTTGTTTATAAATAATGGCTAAACGGACAATTCTTCCAGACCTTTTGCTTAATGCGGTAAAACCTTTAAATCCATTTATCTTTAATTCTTTGCCTTGGTAAAGATTTGAAGCAACTCTTTCCATATAAGATCTAGGGGATTCTCTAAAATTTAAATCTTCTAGATTAACTTGAAGAAAAGCTTCTCCTTTGGGTGAAGTAAATACCAAACTTTGAGGCTTATTGATTATTTCCCAGTCAAATGGCGAAGATAAGTATAAGTCTAATTCAGAATGAAAGAATTCATTTCCTCTTCTAACACCAGATTTCTCGGAGTCTCCATACACCATTCCTTCTATTTTATTTAGATAGTTAGAAATTACTTTTCTAGAGCCTTTAGGATAAGAGCTAGTGACTTCATCAAGGATTTTTTGAAGGCGCTTATCATTTGTGGGGTGGCTTGCAAACACGCCATGATAGCTTCTAGGTTCTTGACCTCTTTTCTCGGCTAAAGCTTTTGAATAAACCTCTTGGTCCTTTGTAACTGATAAAAGCTTTAACATTCCATCAGCTGAGTATCCATCTTGAAAAATATATTGAGTCCCTAAATCATCCGCTTCCAATTCCATCTCTCTTCCATAACCAGACAATAATGCTCCCGAAGCAAGATTCGCTATATTGCCAGCCGACTTTCCTTGGTTTCTTTCTATAGCGGTTGATAAAATTCCTAATAATTGAGATTGAGAATATTGCCTTACGCTGTGCCTCGCTGTTACATGGCCTATTTCATGACCTAAAACTGCCGCCAATTCCTCCTCGCTAGACAGATAGGCCATCAGCCCTCGATAAATATAAATATACCCACCTGGAAGAGCAAAAGCGTTGATATCTGGGCTATCTAATACGGTAAAACGGTAATATAAATTAGGCCTATGACTCTTAGCAGACAAAGAATCTCCTATTTTTTGGACGTAAGCTTGAAGTACGGCATCTTCATAAGCAGGTGTTTGTTGTAATATTTGTGAGTGATATCTTTTTCCCATAGCGACTTCTTGATTCTCACTAATCATTACAAAATCCTGTTTACCTGTAACTGGATTAACGGAACAACCTGTAATTAATAAATATAGAATTAAGAGAAGGTTTTTTTTCACTACTTCAGCAAATCTAATGTCTTTTGACCGAATTCATCCCACCAGCTCTCTCCCATAGAAATTATTCTTTCGATATTTGAATCACTGCTGTCATCTAATCTACGGTTTACTTTACCAAGGGCTGAGTTAATTCTAAGATAATTTTCTCCAATTAAATCTTCTGCTAACTCATGATCCATACTACTTTCCACCATTAAGCCAAAAAGATCGTGCATCATCCAACCAATCAATCCCCATTTAGTAGAGTCTTTTCCTTTTAATGATCTCTTATTTAACCCTGTCCCTACACTCAAAACTACAAGTTCGCTACCTGGATATATTTTTTTTGCTTCTACAAAGCCGTGTAGAACAGGATGATTGGCGACTATACCTCCGTCTATAAGAAACCTTTCTCCTACTTCGGCTGTGGGATAATAAACTGGCGCAGCACTTGTAGCGTCTCCTACATCCACCACTAATGTCTCTGCATCTCCGTACGAGGTCAGAAGTACTGGCATTCTTTTTTCTATATCATACGAAGTAGCGGCTATGGGTTTAAATGCCTCTCCTATTTTCTTTTTCGCGAAGAACTCTGTTAACACTTCTCTTTTGCCTTCGTTAGTGTATTTAGGCTTTATTTGCATAATTCCTAAGTTGGTTTCCCAAGAAGAATTAGTCATGGTTCTATTGAGATTCTCTTTAGACCAAATTCTCATTAACTCCTTTGCTGACATCTTATTAATGGCAAGTCCTAAACAAGAAATTGCCCCTGCAGATGTTCCAATATAGAAATCGAACTTCTCAGCTAAAGAGACTTCGAGATGAGCTTCTAATTTTTGTAAAAAGACTATTGTGGCTATGGTTCTTACACCGCCTCCATCTAGCGAAAGAATGTATTTTTTATTCAACTTTAGATCTTTAAAAAGGTTTTGTTGTTAATTAGGTAAGTCTATAGAAAAAGTTAGATGCTTAAAAGAACTAGGTAATCCTATATGAAAACCAATAAAGAAAGCTTTATATGTAGCCCTTAAGCTTAAAATTATAATCTAGACTATCAATGAACTTTAAGAGGTTGTTTACGATTAACGAACGCGAAGTGTTTTTCGGAAGAATAAGATGTACATCACATGAAGGGGATCCATTTAGCTGCCAAATACATTCATCGCTAGCTATAGAGTAAGCAGATATTTCATCCAATATAGAAATGCCAATACCCTTCTCTGCAAAAGAAGCTGCCATGTAATATGAGTCAGTAGTTGTGGTAATAACAGGCGAGTATTTATTTGAATTAAAAAAATCGTTTAATTTCTTTGATAAAGGGCCTTCTACTTTAACAAAAGGTAGATTGACTAGATCTTTAATATTTAAGGATCTTTCTGGTAAATCAAATTTGTTAGATGCCACAACTACCAATCTGCCCTCCATCACTTTAATAATCTCTATATCATTATTACTCCTAGCTTCGAAAGCCAGCCCTACATCAATGCTGCCTTCGTTAATGCTTTTAAGCATTTCGCTATAGTGAAGGGTATGGGTCTCAAAATTTACACCTATAAATTCTTCAGAAAAAGAAGAAATTAGGTTAGGTACGTAATCTAATCCTAAAGTAGGAGTGCATGCTAATCTAATCAAGCCTGAAGGCTTTTTAGAAATGTTCTTTGTTAATAATTCTAATTCAATTAGTTCTTTATGTATGTTATCGGCCTTTTCATAAACTATCTTGGCTTCAGGCGTAGGAAATAACCTGCCCTTAAACCTTGAAAAGAGAAGAAAACCTAATTGAGCTTCAGTATGAGCTAGAACCTTGCTAACTGAAGGCTGTGAAACGTTTAAGAACCTAGCTGCTTCGGTTATCGTTCCTTTGCTATAAACCGCGTGGAACACTTCTAATTGTCGACTTTTCATTGTTTAGTTATTAGTTTATTATATACATCCTATAACCTTAGTCTATGACTATAGTCTAAACAAATATAAGATGATGTTTATATAATATTGGTACATTCGCCTTTATTCTTTATAATTCGAATTAGTTATCAAAATTTTTTAAAATTGGGGGAGATTTATAATGAAAAAATTATTCATAACACTTCTAGCCTTTTCTCTTTTTGCGCCACTTTTTGGTGCAGATGAAAAAGTTGAGGAAGTTGTGGTTGTTGGTTCTCAAATTAAAGGAGCTAAGATTACTGGAGCTCTACCAGTATCTGTAGTGACTGGTATAGACATTGAAGCAATAGCCGCTGATTCGGGTGATGACCTGCTTGAAGCTATTGCTGAACAAGGTCAGAACTACTTTAATGAAGCTGAAGATGCTTCAGGTGGTGTCAATGCATCTCGTGGTGACGTTGGAGCCTATAACTTAAGAAACTTAGGTGTTGGTAATACCCTTACTCTTCTAAACGGAAGAAGGTTAGTTAATTCACCAGGATATCAGACAGAGCTAATTGGTGGAGATTACGTCCCAACCGTTAGCGTAAACTCAAACTTAGTTCCAGTTTCTGGGATTGAAAGATTAGAAATATTGCGTGATGGTGCTTCAGCTGTTTATGGTGCTGATGCTGTTGCTGGTGTTATTAATAATGTTCTACAGTCTGACTATGAAGGCTTGAGCGTAACAGCAAGAGTTAGCGGATATGATCATTTTGCTGCAGAAGACAACACGGTAACAGCGAAATGGGGGTCTTTCTTTAATGATGGAGCCACTAATGTAGCTGTATTTTTTGACTGGTATGATCGTGGAAACATAAACGCACAAGAAGACCCAAGATGGGGTGCAGGGGATCACAGACCTTTTGTTGACGATGACTCTCCTTGGAAAACAAGCACTTCTTTTAGAAACTTAAGTTCAAACTCTTTATACGGTCAGTTTGATATGGTAAGTTCAAGTGAGCATAAAGGAGAAAGTTACGATCACGTATGGACTGACTCTAATGGGGAATTTGAGATATTTCCTCTAGGCGATGCTAAATGCACCAACAGAGGTCATCCTCTGTTTGATACAGGTTATGGAACTTGTATAGCTCAAGATGGAAATGGCGCTTTGAGAAGTAATTTCTGGGGACCTACTGATGTTAGATCTGAACTTGAAAGGACTAATCTTGTAATGTTTATAAATCACGAAATGGATAATGGCACTGAAGCTTTTACAGAACTTTCTTGGTATGAATCTGACAGTGATAGGACTGCCCATGCTTCGTATGCATTTTCATCTTCAAAGCATAGGGTTGGCCCAGATAACTACTACCTAAATCAACTTAAAGTAGATGTAGATGGTGTCCCTACTGCTATATTTGCTGGCAAACAACTTTATATGGATAACTATCGATATGAAGAGAAGCAAAGAATGGTTAATGTTCAGAAAGAAACTTATAGATTCCTTCAAGGTTTTAGAGGAACGAGAGGTTCATGGGACTGGGAAACAGCTTTTGTAACTTCTAAAGCTACTTCTGAAGACGTAACAAGCAATAGAATGTCTAACAATCTTTTAAAAGAAGCTTTAAATGATTCTACACCAGCGGCTTACAACCCTTTTAGTGCGGGTGTAAATTCAAACATAGAAAGAACTTTGATTGATGTTTATAGAAAAGGCTCAAGCAAACTTCGAATGTTTGACTTTAAAATGGCTGATAATGAATTTTTAACGATTCCTTCTGGAGATGTAGGTCTGTTACTAGGATATGAATATCGTGATGAAGAAATAGTTGATGATAGAGATCCGAGATTAGATGGAACTATTGCTTATACAGACTACGAAGGAGACACTTATCCGCTAGTTGCAGATGTTCTAAATTCTTCACCAACTGGAGACGTCTCAGGTTCTAGGCATGTAACATCAACTCTAGCTGAATTGCAAATTCCAATAACTCAATCGATTAATATGCAGTTAGCTGGTAGAAAAGAAGATTTCTCTGACTACGGCTCCTCAACGGTTGGAAAAGTTGCCTTAGGTTGGGATGTTACACCTTGGTTAAATTTTAGAGCTTCAGTATCTACAGCCTTTAGAGCTCCAAATATTATTCAAGTAAATGAAAAGACCGTTGTACGATCTGGAACAAGGTATGACAGAGCAGCTTATCGAGTTAATGCTGTTCAAAGCGTTGAAAATGTAATTGATTCGGATTCGCGTTACACCATACAAAGAATGGCTACTGGGGCAGAAAACCTTGAAGCTGAAGAATCCGACAACACTTCCTTTGGTGTTGTGTTAACGCCAATGGATAACTTAATAGTTACTGTTGATACATGGACCATTGAAAAAGATAAGACTATTGGTTTATTTGGGCGTGAAAACCAAACGGTAAATGACATGATCCTAAGATTCGCAAATGGACTAAATAATTGTGATACTTTTGCGGGAGACCCTTTAGTTGTTAGAGAGGCTCCTGATGAAGGTGATGCTGCTGGTTTTGCTGCAGCAGGCGTATGTCCTTTTGGTGATATTAAATATGTAAAAAATGATTACACCAATATGGCATTAAGAACTGTTGAAGGAACTGATGTCGGTATCTATTACAATTTTGATACAGACTATGGTGATTTTGATGTTAGATACATTGGGACATTCCTTGATAAATTTGAGCAAAAAGCAAGTGGTGAATTTGCTGCTCTTCAAGCCCAAAAGGATGCTGGTTTAATACCGGAAGACATTCCTATAAAAGGTTTTGGTGATTTGCTTGAAAAAGATGGAATCTATGACAACAAACACACCCTAAGAATGTCTTGGGATAAAGGACCTTATAGAGTTAGTTATTTCGCACTAAAAAAAGGTTCTTTTGTACAGACTTCATTGGGATTAAAAGATGGAGTTCCTTACCTTGTCCCTTCAATGACAACAATGAATTTAACCATGTCTTATGACTTTAAATTAAAAGATCATAGTGCAAGAGTTAGATTTTCTGTTAAAAACCTTGAAGACGAAAGAGCTCCAACAGCTGATAGATACTATGGATACTATGCTGATGCTCATCAAGATTATGGAAGAAATTACTACGTTGATTTCACTTTAAG
>PCBA01000051.1 GCA_002730855.1 Gammaproteobacteria bacterium | reverse complement strand
TGCGGAATGGTACACCCTAATGTATTGGAAATGGTCGGTGTCGATACCAAGAAATACAGTGGTTTTGCTTTTGGTTTAGGGGTAGAGAGGATGGCAATGCTGAAGCATGACATACCTGATTTACGTATTTTCTTTGAAAATGATTATAGATTTTTAAAACAATTTTAGTATGCAATTTAGTAGAAATTGGCTTAAAGACTTTTTAGATCTGGATCTTTCGACCGAAGAGATTTGCTCTCAACTTACCATGGCAGGAATCGAAGTAGAAGGTTATGAATCCTTTAATTCAAAGATAACGGGGAAAGATGCAATTCTAAAATTAGACATAACCCCCAATCGTGGAGACTGTTTTAGCGTATTTGGGGTGGCTAGGGAATTAGCAGTTTTAAATAATCTAAAATTAAAAGATCCAACATTTAAGTCGATTAAAGACACCTTTAACGAAGACCTAACAATTAAAGTATGCCCTGAAGGTCCAAGATACGTCGGAAGAACTATAAAAAATATAGACATTAAAGCTAAAACGCTTCCCTTAGTAGCTGAAAGGTTAGCCTTAAGCGACCAAAAGCTTATTGACCCCGTAGTTGACATTACCAACTACATTCTCTTGGAACTAGGTCAACCTCTTCATGCATTTGATAGAGATAAATTAGAAGGAGGTATTCAAGTAAGGAATGCAAAAGATGGCGAGAATCTGACATTACTTGATGAGCAAGACATTAAATTGAATTCGGACTGTCTAGTTATTTCTGATAGAAAAAAATCAATAGCTTTAGCTGGCATTATGGGAGGAAAGAATACTTGTGTCACTTCAAACACAAAGTCTATATTTTTAGAAAGTGCTTTCTTTAAACCTTCAGCAATTAGAGGAAGGGCGAGGAGGTTTGGCTTCCAAACAGACGCTTCGATAAGATTTGAGAGAGGAGTTGATTATGAGATTCAAGAACTTGCCGTCAATAAAGCAAGTGAAATTCTGCATGAAACTGTAGGTGGGGAATTTGGGTCTATCGTAGAAAGTAAATTAACAAAAGAATTACCTAAAGCGAAAAAGGTTTTATTAGACCTTGATAGGGCAAATAAGATTCTTGGAACCAACATAACCAGTACAAAGGCTAAGAAATATCTAAATGGCCTAGGAATGAGCCCTAAAGGCCCATCTAAAAAAGTGAACTTGACTTCTCCATCATGGAGATATGATATTGAAATTGAAGCTGACCTAATTGAAGAATTAGCTAGATTGGAGGGTTATGATTCATTACCAACGGTTTCTCTTGAGCCAAAGTTCAATAAAAGATTAGAGACAAAGCAAAACACTATTTCTAGATCTTTAGTCTCTCAAGGCTTTAGTGAAATAATAAGTTACTCTTTTATAAGCGAACAAGACGAAAAAGTTTTTGGAGAATCCAAGAAGATGGTAGAAGTTGAAAACCCTATATCTCAAAACATGAGATACATGAGATCTAGCTTATTTCCGGGTTTAATAAATACTTTCATTCATAATTTAAACAATGGATTAGAGTCACAAAAATTGTTTGAGATTGGATCAGTGTTTGGTTATGAGAAATCATCTAAACCTTCTGAAAAGTTAAGGGTCTCAGGCCTTATTCACGGGGATGCATCTCCTAATCATTGGCTGGATAAGTCTAGAAAAGTCACCTTCTATGACGTTAAAGGAGCGGTTGAAAGTACCTTGCTTAATTTTGGTGTTAAGACTCAGTTTGAACCAAAATCTTTAAGGTTCCTCCACCCTGGAGTTTCGTCCACTATTTATAATGGTTCTAAGAAGGTTGGTTTTTTGGGTGCTTTAGCCCCAAATATCATTGGAGAGTTAGGAATAAAAGAAGATATCTTTCTTTTTTCCATAGATATCGATAACCTTAAAACAAAACCGGTACAAAAGTTTATTAAGTTCTCTAAATTCCCTTCTATTCAGAGAGATTTAGCTTTTGTTGTTAAAAAAGATATAACCAGTCATAAAATCAGCGCACTTATCCGTGAAAAGGGAGGGAGAGATTTAAATAATCTTGATTTATTTGATGTTTATGAAGGGAAGGGGATTGATGACAATAAAAAAAGTATCGCTATTTCCTTAACTTGGCAATCATCTAAGGGCACTTTAGTAGATTCAGACATTGATAAGGTAGTTGAAAAGATTGTAAACTCAGTTAAGAAAGAATTGGATGGAGATTTAAGAACCTAATGGATAAGACAATAACTAAAGCAGATATAGTTGAACATCTTCACAATCAATTAGGTTTGAATAAGACTGAGTCCAAACAATTAATAGAAAACTTTTTTGAAGAAATAAAGAAGAGTTTAGAAAAGAATGAAGAAGTTAAGCTTTCTGGCTTTGGAAACTTTGAACTGATAAATAAAAAATCCCGCCCAGGAAGGAACCCAAAGACTGGTGATCCTGTTACCATCTCAGCAAGAAGAGTAGTTACTTTTAAGGCCGGTAATAAATTGAGAAAAAGGATTTCTTCTTCTAATGGTTAGAGATTTATCAATAACTAAGAAAAAATATTATTCTATTAGCGAAGTTTCGGAATTATGTTCGGTTAAACCACATACCCTAAGATTCTGGGAGAAAGAATTTAAGGACCTCAGTCCGGTGACCAGAAAAGGTAATAGACGTTATTATCAGCAAAAAGATCTTGAGGTGGTCAAACAAATACAAAAACTTCTGTATGATGACGGAATGACCATATCAGGTGCGAAGAAATCTATGCTTTCAGACACCATTACAAGAGCAAGCAATGCTGACACCTCTAAAGAAATCGTAAAGGATTTAGAGATGTTGTTAACAAGTCTAAAATAATCGGGGCGTGGCGCAGTCTGGTAGCGCACTTGGCTGGGGGTCAAGTGGTCGCTGGTTCAAATCCAGCCGTCCCGACCAGTATTTATGAGAGTTTCCTTCAATTGAGATTAAGAAATTCTTAATTTTTTACTAAGTTGGCTATACTCGTTGCAGTCTCTTTACTCAAATTAATTTGTGTCAATACTCTTCGTTTATTTTTTCTTTACACTTTACAGATGAAAATCAACTAATATAGATTGATGATTTCAAAGAATAGAAAAAAAGATATTATTTTGTTTATAGAGAAGGAGTTAATGATTTCTGAAATAAATCAAACCTATGAAAATCTTTGTGTTTCGTTAAAAGAGTACTTGGGAGATAAATTTCAGAAGAAACTTGAAATCTATATCTTTGATAGAAGGTATGAGACTCTTTTTTCAATTGCTGTATTTCAATCAATGTATAAATCATTCTTTACTCATTCGGATTTGTATCACAGAACCTCGTTAAGCAATAAAAGTGTTGATAGATTTCTAAAACATCAGGAAAATTGGGGTTGGTTTCAACTTATTGAATCGGGAAAAGATAAGAGAGTTAAAAGATATACTATCCAACATTCAGACGCAACAATGAATAAGCTTTGGATGGAGCATGAAACGGCACTACAATTGGTGTATAAAGAATTCCTATCAATAGCAGATGATATGCCTGTTCTTCCCCTTGATAATTCGGATTATGTTGGGGTTATAGATGATGCAAATTTAGGGAAGGATTCAAAACATTAAAACTTGTCTGTAAATTGCGGACACGGTGGCATACGAATTCTCTTGTTAACCCTCGCCACTTTATAGGATAGTGTTTGTAATATATAAAAGGTATTCTTAAATAACTAACAGGAGTTTTGCATGCGTATCAATAAAATATTTCTCTTCTTCATTTCTTTTTTTCTGATTACACCAATATATTCTGAAGATGTTGATGAGATAATTGTAACTGCGCTTAAGAGAAGTTCAACAGTGCAAGACACACCAGCTTCGATAACTGCAATCAGCTCCACTGATATCGAAGATAGAGGCATAACTAATATGCACGATTTGAAACACATCATTCCAAATATGAATTTTACAAATATACTTGGATCTCAAAATATTACTATAAGAGGTATTGGCCAATTTAATGGTCAACCTGGAGTTTCAGTAAGCACAGATGGCGTTTTTCAATCAAGGTCGCATTCATCTCAACTTGGAGAAATGGATTTAGATAGAGTAGAAGTGCTAAGAGGTCCTCAAGGAACGTTATATGGTAGAAACTCAGTCGGAGGAGTGGTTAATCTCATTACTAAAAACCCTTCTGCAGATAGAGATGGCTATGTAAAGGCAGGTTTTGGAAATTATGAAACTAGCACTTTGGAGACAGCTATTGGAGGAGGAATAACAGAAAATACAAGCTATAGACTGGTTCTACATTCCACTGAACAAGGAAAAGGCTATCTAGACTGCTTAAATGCAGGTTGTGGAGAACAGGGTTACACAGACAGACTAGCTTATCGACTTAAAATCAGCTCGGATATAAATGAAAAAGTATCAGCCAATCTTATGATTGCTTCTGTTGAAACTGAAGGTGTTCCTGATACTTATGGCTGGTTAACTTATAGATCGGATTTAGCCAATATATATGGCCTCCCTCAACTTGACACTACGCCAATAGCCACAAAACCACATACAACCTATCAAACCCCAACACAGAATTCTTTGCACGGTGCAAATATGAGCGATAGAGATTACGACGTTTCATCCCTTACTCTTAAAATAGAAACTGATTTTGGAACTATTACATCGATCACTGCAAACCAAGAATTCTATGATCAATTTAATTTAGACAGAGACGCAACAGCTTTAGCGCTTATTGATGTTGCTGATGTTTCTGAAACAGATACTTTTACTCAAGAGCTTAACCTTAATGTGGAAAAAGACACCATGAGCTTAGTTTTTGGGGTGTTTTATTTGGACGATGAAACCTCTAGAATTAATCATTTTGAGTTTCCACAACCTGTATTTGGTTTCCCTACAGCAAGTCAATTTGTCTTTCATCACGAAAAAATGAACACTGTTTCTGACGCCTACTTTGCTGACGGTACTTTCGATCTAAATGACACTACTCGATTAAGTTTAGGGGTTAGAAAAACGACCGATGAATTTACAAGTAAACAAAATAATCTCATAAATTTAATGATGCCTGGCCCCGTTACAATAGCGCAAACTTGTCTTAGAGAGGAAGTGATGGAATTTTCCTCTACAACTTCAAGAGCAGTCATTCAGCATGATCTTTCTGCTGAAAGTAATGTATACGCATCGATAAGTGAAGGCTTCAAGGCAGGTGGTTACGCAACTTATGAGTGTACAGACCCTTATGATCCAGAGGAAGTCACTTCTCTCGAGTTTGGTTTTAAAGGAGCGATAAATAATCGAACAAATGTAAATGCTACATTGTTTCATTATGACTACTCGGACTTCCAAGTACTTCAAGTTGTAGGACTTCAGACTGTAACTCGTAATGCCGGAGACGCTACGGTTAATGGACTCGAATTAGAATCAGTAACTGATATCAATAATTCTTTATCAATCACCAGTGGATTGACTCTATTGGATGCAACTTATGGTGAGTTCTTAAACACTAACGGTTTGCAACCTGAATTGGGTGAGCAGCAATTAGAAGGTAAATATCTAAACAACGCACCTAAAGTTTCATTAAATCTTGGATTTAATTACACCACTAATATGTCCTCCGGCTCTTCTCTGATCTATAGAGCCAATGCAGCTTATAAATCTGAAGTCTTCTTTTCGGAATTCAACGAGTATTCCCAAGGTGCGTACACGATTGTAGATCTGAATATTATTTGGGAAAATTCTGATGAGACTAAGAGAAGAAGGTTCTTTGTGAAAAATGCTACGGATGAAGAATATATTTCTGGTTATCTTTCTGCAGCAACTGGAGGTGGAAGGTTTGGTCAGTGGGGCACTCCTAGAACATTTGGAGTTGAGTTCACGCGACATTTTTAGTTATTTATTTCTGTAGATGTTTTTAATAAAACCCCAAAGAAAAGGGAGGACTTGTCCTCCCTTTTCATTAGCAACGCATCATTGTGGCTATGCTTATATATAGGTTTTATTGTTTAGTATTAGAAGTAAAAACTTAGTAAGGTTATTAACTAATCAAATTTAATAATTATGAATATCAAAAAAATAATATCCTTTATATTTATTGCTTACTTAATTTCTTGTAGCGACAGTACTCAAGTTGAAACACAGGTTCATGTAACAGGAGGATTAATTGAAGGTTCTAAAGAAGGAACTTTAAAGAAATATTTAGGAATACCTTATGCCGCCGCACCAGTAAACGAGTTGAGATGGGCACCACCTAAAGAAGTCTCCTTGTGGACTGGTAGACATCTTTCTAAAGAATATTCAAAGATCTGTTATCAACCTAAACAATCAGCAGAATTTTATAACAGAGGACCGAGTTTAGAAGACATGAGCGAGGACTGCTTAACCCTTAATGTATGGACGAGGGCAGAACGAGCTAATGAAAAACTTCCTGTTATGGTTTGGATCCATGGGGGTGCTTTGGTTTGGGGAAGTGGAAGAGAATACCCAGGACAAGAACTTACTAAAAAAGGAATCATCCTTGTAACAATTAATTATCGTTTAGGTCCTTTTGGATTTTTTGCTCATCCTGAGTTGACCCAAGAAAACGAAACTTCTGGAAATCAAGGTTATAGAGACCAAGTAGCCGCCTTGAAATGGGTTAAAGATAATATAAGTAGTTTCGGTGGTGACCCTGATAACGTAACTATATTTGGAGAGTCAGCAGGTTCATGGAGTGTAAATGTATTACAGGCAAGCCCTTTAGCTTCTGGATTATTCCATAAAGTTATAGGTCAAAGTGGAGCAAGGTTAATACCCTTAACCCATATAAACAAGAAATCTTCATATTCAGATAGTGGAGAAAGTCTAGGAGTTCGATTATCTGAAATTATGGCTCTGAGCGAACAACCTTCTTTAGAGGAACTAAGAAGTCTTTCTCCAATTCAGATAATTCAAAATATTGAGAAAGACCCCCTGTATAGGAGTCAATTCGATTCGCTAACGGTTATTGATGGAGAAGTCATACCTGAAGATATATCTTCAATCTTTAAGAAAGGGGATCAAGCTAATGTTCCTACTTTAATTGGAAGTACAGCTGATGAAGCAACTACATTTGATCCAAAGATGTTAAATCCTGGGATTACAGGAAATTTATCTTATGTTGATCTTACCAAATCTTCTGTAAGTGAAATATTACCAGAAGCTAATGATGAGATATTTAAGTATTACCCAATTAACAATGAAAAAGAGGCCAAAGAATCATGGATTAACTTTACAACCGATGCGATGTTTACTGCTCAGATGCAAAAATGGGGACAATTAATGGCTAGCGTTGATAGCCCTACTTTTCTTTACCTTTGGGATTGGCACCCCACAGTAAATAGTTCTAAGAAATTTAAAGCTTTTCATGCAGCAGAAGTTCCATACGTGTTTGGAAGGTTCGATATGTTTGGTATTGAAGCAACAGAAGAAGATTATGTCTTCTCTAATACGATGATGGACATGTGGACTAATTTTGCCAAAACAGGAAACCCTTCAATTAAAGACAGTATTACGTGGCCTGAGTATGAATCTTCTAATCAAGTTTACATGCTAATGGGCGAGTCAATTAGCATCGACAAGAACCTAAGAAGTAAGAAGGTTTCTCTTATCAATGAAGCTTATGATAAAGCCAGAGAAGAGTTTTAAGAGATAAAATTGGAACCCGTTTAAATTAGAATTTACTAAATATATCTACCTACTCCCAACTCAGTCCGCCTTGTTGGTACTCTGTAACTGTAGTTTCAAAAAAGTTCTTTTCTTTACAAATATTAACTTGCTCATCAAGCCAAGGCAAAGCACATTTAGCATTAGGGAACGGTTCTGATAATCCTAATTGTCTTGCTCGTCTATTCGACAAGAAGCGAAATTGTTCAATATGATCACTAGACTTATACCCTAGAATAGGACTTTCTAGAATATAACGAGCATAGTTTGATTCGGCTTCCTCAGCTTCTTCCCACATGCTTTGTATAGCATTTAAGTCTAGAGTTAAGTTATTCTCAGCCAGAATTTGACGGATAACACGTATTCCAAAACTACAATGCATAACTTCGTCACGCATAATGTATTGGAACTGCTCAGCTGTACCTCTCATTAATCCTCGTCTTTGAAGAGAGAATATTGGACTGAAGCCATTGTAGAACCATATCCCTTCAAAAATAGCTGCAAAAAATATATAAGAGAGTAAGAATTGATGTAATTCGTCTTGGTCATTAAGATCAATATTATTACGAAGAATAACTGAAATGTAATTATTTGCCATTTGGATCTTTGCATTAATTTCGGGAACAACTCTATACCGGTTATAAACCTCTCCTTGGTTAAGGCCTAGAGTCTCTATGCAGTGTTGATAAGTCCATGTATGGAGTGATTCTTCATAAACTTGTCGTGCTTGGTAGATCTGTATCTCAGGGGCTGTCATTTTTTCCATAACAGCTAATCCAATATTTCGCATAGCCAGGATGTCTGAAGTGGTTAAATAAGAAAGTACATTCTCATATAAGTGGATTTCTGCTTCTGTAAGCTTAAACTTATAATCGTAAACATCTTGTGTCATGTTCACATCTAAAGGAGTCCAATGATTTTTATTGGCATTTAGAAAATATTTCCAAGCCCAAGGATATTTAAAAGGCGCTAGTTGATTTATATCTGAGCGTCCATTTATTATCCTTTTATCTTCTATTCTGACTGGTTGTGTCAAACTAATCGATTCTTCTGATGCTTCCCAAGATAAGTGTTTATGATTAGAAGAAGAGCTCGTGTTAGGGCCTTTCTGAAGGTCGATGTCTTCCCAGCTTTTCATAATGCCTTGGTTTGTTCTTGATACTACATATAGTGTTATTATGTTGAAAATAACACTGTATATAGATTGAGGTTTTGATTTTGGTCAATTAAAAGAAAAATGTTTCCTAGTAAAGTAAAGAATCTTGAGGAGAGATATGAGAAGAATACTAATTAATGTAATCATTCTGTTTCCTTTTTTAATTCAAGCTGACCCCAGGTCAGAGTTTATTCAAAATAGTTTAGATAAGTATGTTCATGAGGAGGACACTTCATTTAGTTATGAAACTAAACAAGTTCTAGAACGTAAGGATTATTTTGTACATTCAATCAGAATGACCTCGCAAAATTTCCTTACCAGTGAAGACATTGATCAGACCGCTTGGTCTCACTGGCTTACTGTCATAGAGCCAAAGAAACTCAACACGGATACAGCTTTACTGATGATAGGCGCTGGTGATACTAACGATCCTTTACCAAAAGCTCCTGAAGAGTTAGTTAGATTTGCTTTGTCTTCTGGTTCTGTAATCGGTGAATTAAAGGCCGTTCCCAACCAGCCTTTGCAATTCTCAGATGAAAGTTCTCAAAGGTGGGAAGATGCAATTATTGCGTACACGTGGGATAAATTTTTTAAGACGGGTGATCCGCGATGGCCTGCGCGGATGGCAATGACCAAAAGCGCTATTGCTGCTATGGACACAATACAAGGACTGTTTAAAAAGGACGAAGTTAAGGACTTCGTTATTACTGGAGCCTCTAAAAGAGGCTGGACTACTTGGACCGTTGCGGCCACAGATAATAGAGTTAAGGCAATCATGCCTCTTGTAATAGACATGTTAAACGTTACGCCATCTTTCAAGCATCATTGGGAAGCTTATGGCTTTTGGGCTCCAGCCATTCAAGATTATGTGGACATGAAAACAATGGATTGGTGGGGATCTCCTGAAGCAAAGGAGTTATTTAAGCTGGTAGATCCTTTTAGCTATAAAGAAAGATACCAATTCCCAAAATACATCATTAATGCTGCAGGTGATGAATTTTTCATACCAACTTCTTCACAATTTTATTTTGAGGAATTGCCTAATGAAAAACATATTCGCTACGTTCCGAATGTAGGGCACGGGCTTAAAGGGTCATATATTCTAGAGTCAATGTTTTCTTTTTATACAGGAATACTAAATCAGGAAGCGAGGCCCAAATATGAATGGGAGTTTCTAGATAACAGTCAAATTTCTTTCAGTTCAGAAGTAAGACCAAAAAAAGTAAAGCTTTGGTGGGCCGAAAATCTTAAAAGTAGAGACTTTAGAATTGATGTAATAGGCAAAAGCTGGAAATCGGAAGTGATAGAAATTAATTCAGAAGGTAATTATATTTCTTCTTTGAAAGCACCTCAGAAGGGATGGAGAGCCTATTTTATAGAAGCTACTTACCAAGAGGGAGATCAGCTTCCTTTTATTGTAACTAGTGGCGTTAGGGTATCTCCAGATACCTTGCCCTACGAATATAAGTACCCAAAAAACCCGAAAGGATTTATGTCTACAAAATAAGCTTTCTTAACAGACTATACATTTTATTTATGTATGTATATAATTAATATTGATGTCTAAGAGGTTTTTAATTCTGCCCAAGAATGTACCTCTCCAAGGTGAGCTTTTTAGATATCAAGATTGTGACTGAGAGGTGTCTAAATTCTCCCCAGAATAACCTCCCAAGGTTTCCTCTCAAGTCTCAATAGCAGGATGCAGTTTCACTCATTTTTAGCTGCTCAAGCTGATTTTTATCTGTGTCCTGCACCTCAATGGTAGATGAGGCTTGTAAAATAATATTAGTTGGGCGCAGCTAGAGTTTCATCTATCGCCATTGAAAATTAATTCTTAGATGTATTTGTTAGGTTAAAATAGGTCAAAAGGAATTTAATGATGAATGATCAAGAAAGACTTAAGACCTTAAAATCCCATTCAGCTCCTTGCACTGAGACTCTTGGTATGAAAGTTTTGAGTTTTAGCTCTGAGCCTCCGTCGATTGAGATGGAATTTGAAGCTAAGCATGAATTTACTCATTCAGAAGGTCAAATAGTACAAGGGGGCTTTGTAACCGGTATGTTAGATGCTCCAATGGCACATTTATTAATGGGGCTTTTTGATTTTAAAGTAATGGCTATGACATTGGATATTAATGTCAGTTTCTTAGCGCCGTCGAAACCCGGGAAGCTAAATTGTGTAGCCGAGGTTGTCCAGCTCGGAAAAAGTACAGCTTTTATGGCTAGCAAGCTCTACCAAAAAGAATCTTTAGTAGCTACTTCTACCTCTACTGTGAAGTTGCTGCCTATAGGTTAGTCTTAGACTCCAAAATCCCAAGAAAGTCCATCATGGTATTTCTTTAAGATTTCCTTCGCTATAAGGATTCTATGAACTTCATCAGGTCCGTCTGCTAATCTTAAGGTTCTAAAGCCTTGGAACATTCCAGCAAGGGGCGTGTCGCCTGATACTCCTCTCCAACCGTGTATTTGTATTGCTCTATCGACAACTCTTCCACCAGCAAGGGGTACAAAAACTTTTATTGCAGATATATCTACTCTCGCATCTCCTTCTTTATCCATGACCTCTGCACAATGGATGGTCATTAACCTGGAGGCTTGAATATCCATATAAGAGTCAGCAATGAAACCTTGAATAAACTGTTTAGTTTCCAGCTTTCCTCCGTGCACTTCTCTTTCGGTAGAATACTTAACCATAATATCAAAAGCCCTCCACATCTGACCGATAGTATTCATGCAATGATAAACCCTTCCCGCGCCCAACCTATCTTGTGCTGCTTGGTGGCCGGATCCACGCGCTCCAAGGGCATTTTCTAATGGAACTCTTACGTTTTCATATTTTATTTCCATATGGTCGCCGCCAGTGTGTCCCCAGATAGGAACTGATCTAATTCTATTGACTCCCGGAGTGTCCGTAGGAACAATAATTTGAGTCATTTGTTGATTGGCTTCTCCATCTTCACCGTCTTCTGTTTTACACATAACAACTAAGAAATCTGCTCTTTGACCATTTGAAGTCATTATCTTGTGGCCGTTAATTACCCATTCATCTCCTTCTTTAACAGCAGTTGTTGTCAAAGACCTTGGGTCTGATCCTGCTGAATCAGGTTCAGTCATAGAAAAACCGGACTCCATTTCTTGATTGATTAATGGCATAAGCCACTTCTTTTTTTGCTCCTCAGTTCCATACTTCACTAATATTTTTTGATTGCCAGAGTTAGGTGCTATGACACCAAAAAGTCTATTGCCCAAAGGGGACCAGGCGAGTATTTCATTCATATAAGCGTGCACTAGGAAACCATTTCCCATACCGCCATATTCTTCCGGTAGGTGAGGAGCCCATAGCCCTTGATTCTTTACTTCTTTGTTAATTTCTTTTCTAAGCTTCTTAGATTTATCACCGCCAGAATAAATTGTAGTTTCATTGGGGATAATTCTATTTGCAACAATATCAGCTGTTCTTAGACGTATATCGTTTATCTCATCTGACAGAGTTGGTATTGGTGATATTTGCATGATCGCTCTCCTGTAAAGTCTCTTGTTTAGACTTCTAATTTACGAGACATATCAACTGCATGCAAGCTTTAATACAGGTTATAAAATAGTTATTTTTATGTTTATATATACAAGATTCATTTTTATAATCTTTTTTGCCTAGAACAAACTAACTTTAGGTTAAAAGAACTGCATTGAAATAAACTAAGGTTTAATATTATGCAAGACTAATTAATAAGGAGATAAGAGAGTGTTGTTTAAGAAGTACACATTTATAGCTGTTTCATTAATTCTAATTTTACAAGGTTGTGGTAACTCATTACCAGATGATTCTGTTAGAACTCTTAAACAGGGAGAGGTTATTGGGATTCAGAGCGAGAAGAATACGTATGCTTGGTTAGGTATCCCATTTGCGGAACCTCCTGTAGGGGATTTAAGATGGAAAGCACCCATTCAACCTAAAAAATTTGATTCCAGATATGAGGCTTCAGAATTTTCTGAGGTTTGTTTTCAAAGAGAAGGGATAATGACCGGAACTGAAGGGGGTTGGATTGGTTCGGAAGATTGTCTTTATTTAAACGTTTGGTCACCCGCTTGGTCTCTTGAGCAGGCAGGAGAGAAAAAAGTACCTGTCATGGTGTGGATTCATGGTGGAGGTAATACGATAGGCTCAGCTGATACCTATTACCCAACTGATTTAGTCTCTCAACATGAAGTTATTGTTGTTACGGTTCAGTATCGAATGTCCAATTTAGGTTGGTTCAGACATCCTGCTCTTAGGCAAGGCAATTCAAGTATAGAAGACATTTCAGGAAATTTTGGCACTTTGGATAACATAATGGCTCTTAAATGGATAAAAGAGAATATTGGAAATTTCGGAGGAGATGCAAATAATGTAACAATCTTTGGGGAGTCTGCTGGCGGACATAATGTAGCAGCTTTGTATGCTTCTCCGATAGCGACAGGTTTATTTCATAAAGCAATTGTTCAAAGTGGAATAGTCTCGCATTCTTTAATTGAAGACGCTGAGTCTTATTATCCTGAAGATGGCACTTCAGACATACAGAGCTCTAAAGAAGTTATAAATAGACTTTTAATAAATGATGAAAAAGCAAACGACATTAATGGTGCTAAAAATCTACAAGATTCAATGTCTTTACAAGAATTGGAAGCGTATTTAAGAAGCAAAAAATCTGAAGAGTTATTAACAGCTTACTTTGAAGCCAGCCCAAAAAAAGGAGGGATGACTAGAGTTTTTAATGACGGTCATGTAATGGGAGAAAAGGGCATTTATGAATCGTTTACTAATAACAACATGCCTCGTGTTCCCATTATTCTCGGCACTAATAGGTATGAAACGAAGCTTTTTAATATGAGAAACCCAGAGTTTGTTAAATGGGGAGAAGGAGAAGGGGTTGTTGCCACCGCTCTTTCTTGGGCGGGCATTACGGAGCTCCCCTTAGAAGTTCTCAGGCCAGACTTTTATAATGCAGTTAATCAATACTCCTCTGACTCTTGGAAACAAAGGGCTGCAGACTCTCCTGCGAGAGATTTAATTGCTTCCAGTCTATACGATACTTATGTATATAGATTTGACTGGGATGAATTACCCACGGTTCAAGGAATGGATTTTGGTTTATTGCTTGGATCCGCTCACGCCATGGAACTTCTTTTTCTATTCCCTGCAGGATTAGACAACATGTTAGTAAAAAATCTAGTAGTTGAAGATTCCGATAGCGTAAAAAAATTATCTGATCAGATGATGTCTTACTGGGCTCAGTTTGCGTATACAGGAAATCCAGGCAAAGGAATGTCAGACGACCTTCCTCAATGGAAGCCATGGTCAGGAGAAGAAAAATACATGATCTTGGATTCAGAAAATGATCAAGGACTTATTATGGTAAATTCTGAAGTCACTATAGATTCTATAATTGAAGATTTAAGAGAAGATACAAGAATGACTAAAGACGAAAAGTGTCAAACTTTATTTTCTTTATCTTATGGTGGAGATATTCCTGAAGAATCCTTTAGTGGTTTTGAAGGAGGGT
>PCBA01000050.1 GCA_002730855.1 Gammaproteobacteria bacterium | reverse complement strand
TCAGAATCTTTCTTTTTTTCAAG
Organism: Gammaproteobacteria bacterium; assembly: GCA_002730855.1. Classification (GTDB taxonomy): domain Bacteria; phylum Pseudomonadota; class Gammaproteobacteria; order Magnimaribacterales; family Magnimaribacteraceae. The sequence continues at coordinate 16,397 of PCBA01000050.1, read as the reverse complement.
ACTCTTTAAATTTAAGTCTCCAACAATTATTTGATTTGCAATACCTTTACAGTAGTTAATTTTTTGCGAACTTAGACCCGCTCCCTTAAGTTTAGTTTCACTTACTTTAATAAACTTTTCAGCTGTAAAGGGCTTCACTAATTCTTTCATCCTATTAAAGATTGCCTTTGCAGATGCCACAGAGAGTTGCTGATCTACTATCAAACTAACAAGGCCTTCAAACCCTTTTCTTTTGTTAAAAAGCTTTATCTCATAATTTTTCTCTTCAAGTACAGCCTTAAACAGCGGTTCCTTTTCGATCAAATAGCTAAAAGCTTTCTTCAGGTTCCCTTCGTTTAATATATTTTTATCTTCCATATAGCTTTGCTGTAATTTCTTTTTTGAAGGGTAATAAAGCTTTTCGGTCATTGTTATAATTTTTTACATGCGCTTGCTCCCTGACTAGAAAATCATCTATAGCTTCTCTGAACCTTTCATCTTTTATCCAGTGAGCTGAATATGTCTCAATAGGACAAAAACCTCTTTTTATTTTATGCTCTCCCTGAACCCCGGGATCAAAGCAAGTTAATTTATTATCTATACAGAACTCTACGCCTTGGTAATAACAAGTTTCAAAATGAAGAGAATCAAAATCTTCAAAACAACCCCAATATCTCCCATAAAGTTTTTTAGAATCGTAAAAATTAAGTGCACCCGCTACATAGCCCCCTTCTTTATCTTGGGCCATTACTAATAAAATATTTTCTGGAATTAATTTCGTAATTTCTTTGAAGAACTCATAATTTAAATATCCTTGCATGCCTCTTTTTAGATAAGTCAGTTGGTAGAATTGATAAAAAACAACCAGCATTTCCTTTGTAATATCCTCTCCCTTAATTTTTTTCATAGAGATGCCTTGCTGAGATATTTTATCTCTTTCTTTCTTAATATTTTTTCTCTGCCTTGAAGTCATATCTTGCAAGAAATGATTAAAATCTTTGTACTTGTTATTAAACCAGTGGAAAGAATAACTGCTTCGAACACTAAAGCCAGAATTAGAGAATAATCTGATTTCTTTTTCTTCAGCTAGTAAAATATGAACGCTTGAGAAATCGAATTCTTCTGAGATCTCCTTTAGAGCGTCATATAAATTTTCTATGATTTCTTGAGTCCTATTCTTTTCAACAACAGATAGTCTTGGGCCGCTAGCGGGGGTATATGGAATAGAGCATACTAATTTAGGGTAGTAATTCACTCCATTTCGGTAAAAAGCGTCAGCCCACGACCAATCAAAAATAAATTCTCCTTGAGAGTCAGTTTTAATATACATCGGCATTATGGCAAGCTTTTTATTGTTTTCAGATACTATGGCATGAAATGGGCCCCATCCTCTTTCTTCAGAAACGCATTTATATCTTTCAAGAGATTCAAGGAATTCATATTTTAGAAATGGATAGTCAGAATTTATTATAGAATTCCACTCTTCTTTATTAATTTCATTAATAGAATTAATAAACTCTACCTTCATAAGCTTGTACCTAGCAAAGAACCAATAAGCAATGAAAAACCTATCCAATTATTATTCTTAAAAGCTAAAAAGCATTGGTGCCTATCGTAATTTCGGATAAGTTCATATTGATAAATAATTAAGACCAACCAAGACAGGCTGGATAAATAAAATAATGGATGCATTTTTAATTCGTATCCAAGCCACGACCAAATGCCTAAGGAAATAAGATGAAAAGATATAAAGAAATGTACTACTTTATTTCCAAAAGTGAGAGCGGAAGAGCGTAGCCCAGCCTTAAGGTCATCTTCTTTGTCACTCATCGCATAAGCAGTATCGTATGCAAGGATCCAAAAGAAACATGAAGCAAATAAAATTAATGAGATGTAATTTATTTTATTTAGTTCTGCTGCAGAAACCATAAGAATCCCCCAAGAGAAGGCCAGTCCTAAGAATAATTGAGGTATAGCAAAAAAACGTTTAGTTAAAGGATAGAAAATTGCTAATGCCAATCCAAAGGCTGCTACTTTAATAGTTAACCAATTCATCCATATCAATAAACAGCAAGAGATCAATATTAGGAAGCAGAACAATATTAATGCCTCTGAGGGCTTTACGACTCCAGTAACTAAAGGTCGGTTTTTCGTTCTATCCACACTTCCATCAAATTCCATATCAAAATAATCGTTTATAACGCATCCAGCAGACCGCATTAAGAAAGTTCCAAACACAAAGAGGGACATTAAGAACAAATTTGGCTCGCTTTCAGTTAGAACAATAAAAGCTGAAAGAGTAGGCCAAAGTAGTAATAATGTTCCGATTGGCTTATCTGCTCTTATTAACTTATAGAATCCTAATGCTTTGTCTTTATGTTTCATTCTCAATTACACAACTTTAAAAAGGCTGTTACTTTAGTCTAGGTAAGCACTAAAGTTGAGTTAGAATAACGTTTTTTTAATCGCTTAAGGAGTAGAAATTGAAAAAATGGGAATGTATTGTCTGTGGATTGGTCTATGATGAAGAAGAGGGTTGGCCTGATGATGGTATAGAGCCTGGAACCAAATGGGAAGACATACCTGAAGATTGGGTATGCCCAGATTGTGGAGTGGGTAAGGAAGATTTTGAGATGTTAGAAATATGAATACATTAACTGCACCAAAGAACCTAACTAGAAATGTTCTAATAGGAATGGCCTTTGGGGTTTTAATTGCTTCAGTCTTTTATTATTCACAAAATATTTTTTCGGAAAGCATTTCTCTTGGTATAGAGAAATATATATTTAATTTAGGGGGGCAGATTTTTAAAAATCTGTTAATGCTAGTTGTAGTACCTCTAGTTTTTTTCTCTCTTGTCTCAGGAATCTCTTCATTATCAAATATGGTTAAGCTGGGATCGATTGCCACTAAAACAATAGGATTGTATTTAATAACTACAGCTATAGCAGTAAGTTTAGCTTTATTTTTTGGCTGGGTTTTTGATCTTTCAGGAGCCGAAGGGCCAATAGTTTCTTTTACTCCTCCACCAGGAGATTCGAGCTTATACGGCACCGTGTTAAGGATATTCCCCAATAATATGTTTGGTGCTTTTATTGAAAATAATATGCTTGGTATCGTGTTTATAAGCATTCTGTTTGGTATAGCTTTGAACCTTACCGACGATTTAACTGATGGTTTATCTAAGGCCTTTGAAAGACTTAATATTGTTTTTCTGAAGATAGTTCTACTAATTATGAGCTTTGCTCCGATAGGAGTATTTTGTTTGATGGGTAGTTATGTAATGGATAAGGGATTAAACATATTTGGAGACTTAGCTCAATACGTACTTTTACTAATATTTGTATTGTTTTTTCATCTTATTTTCACTTATTCCCTCATACTCAAATTTATTGCAAATCTAAACCCTATTATATTTTTTAAGAAAATGAGGAATGTTGCATTGTTCGCCTTTTCTACTTCATCTAGCGCAGCAACTATACCTGTTACATTAAAAACTGTGACTGATGATCTTGGAGTTAAGAAGGATGTCTCTTCTTTTGTAGTTCCTGTGGGCGCAACAATCAACATGGACGGAACGGCTATCATGCAGGGCTTGGCTACTATGTTTATTGCTAGCACAGTAGGGATAGATTTAACTTTAATCCAGTATGGACAAATAGTTTTGTTGGCTATAGTTACTTCCATAGGGACAGCTGCAGTACCTTCAGCAGGGACAGTAACTTTGGCATTAATTCTTGGCTCTTTGGGGCTTCCTTTAGATGCGATAGGGTTGATTTTAGCTGTAGATAGAATCTTGGACATGATACGTACAGCAGTTAATGTTTGTGGGGACGCTGCCGTTTCTTGCATAGTTGCGAAATCTGAGAATGAATTTGACCAAGAAACTTTCGAATCAGAAAATTAATATTTTCATTAATTTATTATTCTTGTAGACTCACGCGCTATTAATAACAAATTCCAGTATTTTTAAGGAGAAACAATGATAGACAGTTATCTAGCTATACCGCCAACATTAGGTATTTTAGGCCTTTTGGTGGCCTTAGGTATTTACCTTTTAGTAAATAAATTCCCAGAAGGGGACGATAAGGTAAAGAAAATAGGAGATCAGATCCATTTAGGTGCTATGACTTTTATGAAGACCGAATATACATATTTAAGTGTTTTTGCCTTGGTTGTAATTGTACTAGTTTGGTTGTCTTTAGGAGAAGATACCGCCTTAGCAGTTTTAGCAGGAGCTTTATCGTCTTCTATAGCAGGTTGGATTGGTATGTACTCAGCTACTAAAGCAAATGTAAGAACAGCCACTGCGGCTTCAGAATCTGGAGCTGAATCAGCTCTGACTGTTGCTTTCTACGGTGGTTCTATCATGGGTCTTTGTGTAGCCTCCTTAGGTCTAATTGGGCTTGGTTCTCTTTATTATTTTTTAAGTGGTAATGCGCATTCAATAGAAGGTTTTGCTATGGGCGCTTCAATAGTGGCTCTTTTTTCAAGAGTTGGAGGTGGTATTTACACCAAAAGCGCTGATGTTGGGGCAGATTTAGTTGGAAAAATTGAAGCAGGTATTCCTGAAGATGATCCTCGCAATCCAGGAGTTATAGCGGATAATGTTGGAGATAACGTTGGAGATATTGCTGGAATGGGTTCAGATATCTTTGAATCTTACTGCGGATCTATGGTTGCTTGCATAGCTATTGCCTCAACTTTTGTTATTTCTTCAGAGTTTTCACAAAATCAGAAAGAAGGGATGATGTTTCTTCCTCTGGCTTTAGCCTCCTTAGGGCTTATTGCTTCTATCTTGGGTATTATTATTGTAAGGCTATTTTCAAAATCATCTCCCGCTAGTGCCATGCGATGGGGAACAATGGGTGCTCCTCTAATTTTTATTATTGCTGCTTACTTTTTAACTGGGAAATTAATAGGTGCAGACGGTCTTAATGTTTGGCTAGCTGTTGTATGTGGTTCTGTAGGCGGAATTGCTATAGGGCTTATTACTGAATATTACACAGGCTCAAAACCTGTAGTAAAAATAGCGGAGGCAGGTCAGACTGGACCGGCAACTGTGATGATTACTGGTTTATCGGTTGGCATGCAATCAGTTGTTCTTCCTATAGCTTGTATAGTGTTGATTATCTTTATTTCTACTCAGTTAACAGGTCTTTATGGAGTAGGTATAGCTGCTGTTGGGATGCTTTCCACAGTTGGTATTACTATGGCCATAGATGCCTATGGACCTGTAGCAGACAATGCAGGCGGTATAGCTGAGATGGCTGGTATGCCATCAGAAACAAGAATTATTACTGATGAATTAGATGAGCAAGGCAATACGACTGCTGCAATAGGGAAGGGTTTTGCTATTGGTGCCGCAGCTTTAGCAGCTTTGGCAATAATAGCAGCTTTTGTATCTGCAGTATCTTCTAATAGAGCTGAACCTCTTGAGCTTCTATTAAGCAACCCTACAGTCTTAATAGGAATTTTTATTGGCGGTGCTATTCCTTTCCTCATAGCTTCAATAACTATGACGGCCGTTGGAGACGCTGCATTTGAAATGATTAATGAAATCAGAAGACAGTTTAAGGAGATACCTGGACTTCTAGAAGGTAACGCGGAACCTGATACAGAAAAATGTGTGGATATTGCTACATCGGCAGCTCTTAAAAAAATGCTCTTACCAGGAATAATTGCAGTTTCTGCGCCTCCTTTGGTTGGCATGGGCATAGGAGCAGAAGCACTAGGAGGAATGCTTGCAGGAGGGCTCTTAGTCTGTGTATTAATGGCTCTCTTTATGGCTAATGCAGGTGGAGCTTGGGATAATGCAAAGAAATACGTAGAAAAAGGGAACTTAGGAGGAAAGGGCACAGATACTCATTCAGCAACAGTTGTGGGTGATACTGTGGGAGATCCTTTTAAAGATACATCAGGCCCTTCCATGAATATTCTTATCAATGTAATGGCTATAGTGAGTTTAGTTATTGCCCCTTTGCTATAAGCTAACTAATCAAGCTTTTTTCCATTTTACTATGAGGTATGCCTGTATCAGATTGATACGGGCCTTTCTCTTGATAGCCTAAAGACAAATAAAAACTGAGAGCATTTTCTCTAGCGTTAAGCACCATTATTTTTGCCCCTTTAGAAATTGCATATTTTTCAAGTTTAGCAACAATTTCAGAACCAACCCCTTTCCTTTTAAAGCTATCTTTAACTGCCATGTATCTTATTTGAGCTTCATCAGATTCGTTAAAGTGTATTCTGCCTGAAGCTATAACTCTATTCTCATCGTCAATACCCATTAAGTGGAAGCTAGAGTCTTCTAACGAATCCTCAAGAGATTCTTTAGACATGCCTAAAGGTTTTCTTAAGATTTCCCAGCGGAAAAGAAGATATTCTTCCCATTCTTTTTCTGTTTCAGGGGATTTGATAAAGTAATTAAACATTTTTTTCTTTTAAATTTTACAATTACCTCATGGCAAAGAAGGACAAAATTTTTGAAGAAGGTAATGTAAGCTGTTTGCCGTTTTCTTTCAATCAAGAAGTTACAGAAGTTTTTGAAGATATGATCGATAGATCTGTTCCTGGGTACATTACGACCCTAAATATTATTGAGCAGCAAAGCAAAAAACATTCTAGAGAAAATACAAATATTTATGATTTAGGATGTTCCCTTGGAGCCTCTACAGCCTCTATTATTAATGGAGTAGAAGGCAGAGCTAAGATTATTGGCATTGATAGCTCTGAATCTATGATTATGTCTTGCAATACTAAATTTTCTAATCTAATTGAAGAAGGGGTAGTTGAATTCTTAAATGAAGATATTTGTAATTCAGTAATACAGAATGCCTCTATTGTAGTAATAAATTTTGTACTTCAGTTTCTTGAACTTAGTGAAAGACAGAAATTAATGAAAAAGATATATGAAGGGTTAAATCCCGATGGGATTCTGTTGTTATCTGAAAAGGTTCATTTCGAATCTGAAAGAGAGACTGCGGAGATATCAAAAATTCATCATTCTTTTAAATCTAAGAATGGCTATTCTGAATTAGAGATTTCAGGTAAGAGAGATTCTTTAGAGGGGGTTCTCATAACAGAGACAGAAAAACAACATATTAAAAGATTGGAAGAGGTAGGGTTTATAAATCCAATCAAATTAATGTTTGATCTTAATTTCTTAACTTATAAGTTTGAGAAACAATGACTTTTATATCTTTAGAGTGCGAAAACATACTTTCTCTATATGAAAAAAATTTATATGGAGAAAAGAAAGATAAAAGAATTAAGAATTGGTTAAATTTATTATCAGAGTTACCTGAACTCAATAATGTTAAAAATGATTTAATTTCGGGGGTAAACATATTTGGAAAATGTAGCCAATCAGAGGAAGAGGTGATTGACAGCTTGTTATTTGAGTTTTTGCCTTGGAGGAAAGGTCCGTTTACAGTCAATAGCACTCTTATAGATAGTGAATGGAGATCAAATCTAAAGTGGGATAGATTTCTTGATTTAAAGTTAGATCTTAGAAATAAAACTATTTTAGATGTAGGGTCCGGTAACGGTTATTATGCTTTTAGAATGCTGGGTCAACAGGCTGGAGCAATCTTATGCCTAGAGCCTAATCTAACTCATTATTCTCAATTTCTAGCGATTAACCACTTCTTAAAAACTAATAAAGTAAGAATGCTACCAGAAAGGATAGAAGATCTTAACCTGCGGGAGACTCATTTTGATTTAGTTTTTAGTATGGGTCTTTTGTACCATCAAAGGGACCCTTCAATGCATGTTCGATCATTGAAGAGGGCAATGAAAAAGAAAGGTAAGTTAATTATAGAAACAATTATTGCACCAAGTAATTACGGGAATTATCTACAGCCTAAAGGGCCTTATGCTTCAATGCCAAACGTATATTATGTTCATACAGATAAAGGTTTTAGAGAATTAATTGAAAACGAGAATTTATCAGTTATAGATTCTTCTGAAGAGACTAAGACTACTTTTAGAGAGCAAAGGCAAACAAGATGGATGCCTTTTAAGTCATATGAATCAGCTGTTTTAAAAGACAATCATGATTTAACGGTAGAAAATTTTCCAGCCCCTAAAAGAAAGTTTTATATTCTAGAAGGAAGAAATTAAGATTCAGAATAGTCAGCTCTGTCTCCAATCCATCTTCTAACGATTACTTTTGCAAAGGAATCGTTATCTTTTGCAATTATAATCGCTTCATTTTGGGCCTCTTCTAGTAAGTCCGAATCTCTGATTGGATTTGCAATTTTTAGGTCCATCAAACCTGATTGCCTTACTCCAAAAATATCTCCTGCTCCTCTTAACTCAAGATCCTTTTCTGCTATCTCAAACCCATCATTTGTTTTTTGCATGGTTCTTATTCTTTCTTCAGCCAAAGCGGTTAAAGGTTCTTTATACAATAACAAACAGTGTGAATCAGAGTCGGCTTTTCTTCCAACTCTGCCTCTAAGTTGATGAAGTTGTGAAAGGCCTAATCTTTCAGGGTTTTCTATAATCATGAGGGTTGCTTCAGGTACATCTACACCTACTTCTATTACCGTAGTGCATACAAGTAATTGTATTTTTCCTTCTCTAAATTTTTTAATTACTTGATCTTTTGCTTTCTTTTTCAATCTCCCGTGTACGAGACCAACATCTATGTTCGGCAAAGATTCTGATATTTCCTTGAAGAGCTCTTCTGCTGACTGGGCTTCAAGCTCTTCAGAGTCTTCAATTAGAGTACATACCCAATAGACTCTTTGACCCGTCAAACATACTTCTTCAATCCTTTTAATAACCTTTTTTCTCATAGAATTTGGTCTAGCCGATGTCTCTACTGGTTTTCTTCCGGGTGGGAGCTCGTCAATGATTGAAGTTTCTAAAGACCCGTAAACCGTCATGGCCAGAGTTCTAGGAATAGGGGTTGCTGTCATAATTAATTGATGAGGGCTTAATTGCTTAGTCCCTCCTTTTTCAAGCATCGAGAATCTTTGATGAACACCAAATCTGTGTTGTTCATCTATTACAGTTAAACCTAAACGATTAAAGATAACGTCTTCTTGAAATAAGGCGTGGGTACCTACTAGTATATTAATTTCTCCCGTCTGGAGTTTAGTAACTATTTCTTTCCTATTTGATGAGTTTGTTGACCCAGTTAGAAGTTCTATTTTAAGGTCATGAGGTGAGAACCATTCTGTAAGTGATAAGTGGTGCTGTTCTGCTAATATTTCTGTCGGGCACATGAAGGCAGTTTGCCATCCATTCTCATGAGCATGTAAGGCACTTAAAGCACCAACTAAAGTCTTCCCTGAACCTACATCTCCTTGCAAGAGTCTCCTCATAGGAGTTTTGCCCGTCATATCTGATCTAATTTCATTCCAGGTCCTTTTTTGAGCATTAGTTAATTTAAATGCCAAAGAGGAAGTGAATTTATTTTGAGTATTGGTAATCTTTTCCATGGCCGGACCTGATCTTCCTTCAAGCTCATTCTTTAATATTCCTGCACATAACATGTGAGCAACTAATTCTTCTTTAATTAAGGCCCTTTGGGCAGGGTGTTGTCCTTCAATAAGAGTTTGTATATCTATGTGGGCAGGAGGATGATGAATAAATTTTAAATTTTCCCATAAATTATTAAAACCGGAATCCATACTCGCCGAAGAAGTCTCTTTTAGCAGGTTATGATTATCACAATAATCAATTGAATCTTTTATAACTTTTCTTATCCTCCCCTGTTGTAAACCAGAGGTTGTTGGATAGACAGGCGTAAGTGAATTATCCACCTCTAAGTCTTCAGATTTATTGAATATCTGATACTGGGGATGAATCATTTGTTTGCCATTTGGCCCTGGAGTTACTGACCCATAGCATCTAACCATTAAGCCTTCTTTAAGGGCTTTGTGCTGAGCCATTGCAAAGTTAAACATGCGCATAGTTATTCGACCTGTTCCATCATATATTTCTGTAAACAGCATTCTTCTGCCTCTAAAGACAACTGTAGATTTAACTATTTCTCCTTGAATTAGGACTGATTTTTCATATGAGGCTTCGCCTATGGGTGTTAAGACAGTCCTATCTTCATACCTAAAGGGAAGATGAAACATGGCGTCTTGTATATAAGTAATACCTAATGATTTCAAAGATTGAGAAATCTTTGGGCCAACTCCTTTTAGATTCTCTACTGAATGAAGATCTTTATTGTCTTCAACCATAAGGAATTAAGTATTTCTTATTACTATAGCTTCAACTTCTATCAAAGAGTCCAAGGGCAATCTAGCCACTTGTAGTGCCGCTCTAGCGGGGTAAGGTTCTGAGAATAATTCAGACATTATTTGATTGACTAAAGCAAACATAGAAAGATCTTGTAAAGAAACGTTGAGTTTAACTATGTCATTGATAGAACAATTAGCTTCTTCGCATATAGCGGAAATATTAGCAAATACTTGTCTTATCTGATTCTCTTCACCTTTTACTAACTCCATGGTTTCTGGATCTAATGGAATCTGACCTGAAAGATAAATCTGATTTCCTGACTCAATTGCTTGAGAATAAGGGCCAATTGCACTTGGAGCTTTTGTTGTTTCAATTTTTTTTTTCATAATTAATGTAAGACTTCTGCTTGCCTCATTTCTTGGTCGTGAATTCTTGATATTGATACTACTGGTTTTAGATTTTTAATTTTTCTTATTATTTTAGAAAGATGTAATCTATCAGAAACCTCAAGGTCAAGCACGAAATCGTGAGTACCAGGATTTAATTCTGTTGTTTGTATAGAGCAAATGTTAGTTTCTTCATCAGTAATTGCCGAAGCTATATTAGCTAAGAGACCAGGCTCATCATTTGCAACAATCTTAATCTGAGCAGTAAACACTCTACCAGAGCGCTCACCCCAATTTATAGGGAAGCACTGCTGAGGGTCCTCTCTAAATGACAAGATATTTTTACATCTTTCTTGATGCACAACCAGACCTTTATCAGCAGTAAAGTGTCCTATTACAGAATCTCCGGGAATGGGCTTGCAACACGTAGCATAATTCACAATTAGACCTTCAGATCCAGTTATTTCTAAAGGCACTGCCGAGTTAGATCTTAATTCACTATCTTGGTTCACAAATCCAGCAATTTGTTGAGCTACAATATTAGCAACCCTCAAGCCCAACCCTATTTCTTTTAATATTCTGTTAAGACTTCTGCCTCCAATACTATCCAATGCTCCCCTTAGATCATCTTTATCTATATCTCTTAGTTTAATATTCAGGCTAGCCAAGGATTGGTCTAATAACTTCTTGCCAAATTTTCTCGCTTCAGAAGTCTTTAGATTGCTTAGATAATGCCTAATGCTGCTTCTAGCTCTAGGAGTTGTTGCGAAGTTAAGCCATGCAGGAGAAGTTTGAGGAACTTTTTCTCTAAGAATCTCTACTGTTTGACCGCTTTCTAATGGAACGCTCAGAGGGGCCAGTTTTTTATTTATTCTACAAGCTCTGCAGTGGTGTCCAATATCAGTATGAACAGCATAAGCAAAATCTATTGCTGTTGAACCTGCTGACATTTCAATTATCTCTCCTTGAGGCGTAAAGACATAAATTTCGTCTGGAAAAATATCTGTTTTAACAGATTCTATGAATTCTTCTGTCGTTTCGTAGCTCTCTCTCATTTCTAATAATCCTGCTACCCATCGTCTAGCTTTAATTTGTGGACTGGAATCAGACCTATCCCCTGATTTGTATAGCCAATGAGAAGCGATGCCATTCTCCGCCATATCGTTCATTTCTTGAGTCTTTATTTGTATCTCTACGGGGATTCCTTTTAATCCAATAACCCCTGTGTGTATCGACTGGTAACCATTAGACTTTGGTATGGCTATATAGTCCTTAAATCTACCTTCAACTGGCTTGTACAAACTGTGAATATGGCCAAGGGATCGATAACAGTTTTCAGCAGAATCAACTACAATTTTAATAGCATAAACATCCATAATCTCTTCAAAAGATCTTCTTCTTTCTTTCATCTTTCTGTAGATGCTATAAATATGTTTTTCTCTGCCTTCCACAATAGCAGCTATACCTTCTTTCAGCAGTCTACTGCTTATATCTTTTTGAATTTTGTTAAGAACCCTCTTTTGACCGCCTCTGTTTTTTTTAACGGCAACTTTGAGTCTTTCGTATCTAGTAGGGTAGACGGTTTTGAAAGCTAAATCTTCAAGCTCCCTGTATAAGCTATTCATTCCTATTCTATGAGCTATAGGCGCATATATTTCTAAAGTTTCTTTGGCAATTCTTAATTGCTTTTCTCTATCTACGTACATAAGAGTGCGCATGTTATGCAATCTATCTGCAAGCTTGACCACTATAACTCTTATATCTTTAGACATCGCCAACACCATCTTTTGAAGGTTTTCTGCTTCGGTTTCAGTTCCTTTTACAATTGAAAGCTTGTCTAATTTACTTACTCCGTCTACTAAGTTTGCTACATTCTTATTAAATTTCTTTTCAATAACTGTCTTAGGAATACCTGTGTCTTCCATAACATCATGCAACATAGCAGCTGAAAGACTATCTTCGTCCATTCTGAGAGTGCTTAGTATGCTTGCTACTGCAACAGGGTGAGAGACGTAAGGATCTCCACTGGATCTATATTGTCCTGAATGTGCTTCACAAGCAAAGTCATAAGCTTTATTCACCTGTTTAACCTCTGCGGGGTTCAGATAATCTTCAAGCTTTTTTGATAGTGCGGCGATAGATTCCATAAAACTATAATAATAAAGACAAAGTATCTCTATTTTTTTGCCCTAAGGCTAATATTATAGGATTGTTTTAAGTTTGTGGTAGGTCTTCTGCAGAAAGTCCTTCTGAGAATTCTTGTTCTAAATCAGCTATATCAACCTTAAGTTCATTGATATTATCCGTAGTTACTGTGCCTGCTTCTATTTCTCTAAGGGCCATTACAGTGGGCTTATCGTCTTCCCATTCTAGAGTGGGTCTTCTGCCGCCAGTAGCTAATTGGCGGGCTCTTTTTGCAGCCAGCACGATAAGTTCATATCTTGTTGAAACTTTATCTAAACAATCTTCTACAGTAATTCTAGCCATAATTCGGTCACTCTTAATTAAGGTGGGGCATTCTAAAGGAAACTAACCTAATGATCCAGCAAATGATCTAAACATTTGCTAGCTAGATTTTTTCTTTCCGAGCTGATGCCTTTGTTTGAGAAAACGATAGAAGCTAGATCGGCAAAAGCACTATCAAAATTATCATTAGTCACTAAATATTCAAAATCTTCTCCGGACTTTATTTCTTCTTTTGCCTTTGAAAGTCTTTTCTTTATTTCAGCTTGTGAATCTTGATTCCTTTTGCTTAGTCTATTTTCTAAATCAGCGTAAGACGGTGGAATAATAAAAATAGTAGTTGCTTCTGGAAAAGCTTTCTTGACCTGAATGGCACCCTGGACATCTAGTTCCAAGATAACATTGTATCCTTCAGATAGTGTTGAAAGAACCCAAGCTTTAGGAGTGCCGTAGAAGTTTCCAAAGACTTCTGCAAATTCTAAGAATTCATCATCATTAATTTTTTGAGAGAATTCATCTTCTTTTAAAAAGAAATAAGAAACTCCATTCTCTTCATCGTCTCTTATTTTCCTAGTTGTACAAGAAATTCCTAATTTAGTTTTTTCAGACATTTCATCATTCAAAATTGCATGAATTAATGAAGTCTTCCCTGTACCTGAGGGAGCTGAAATAACAAATAAATGAGCCATAAGTTAAAAAGAAGTTTATTGTAGGATAAATGTATTTAAAATAATGAAGTTTTTAACAACTTTTTATGAACGAAAGAGAAAATAGTTTTTTTAAGCTTGCCTTAAAAGCGGAAGCATTACTTTTAGGAGACTTTACTTTAAAGTCCGGTAGGAAAAGTCCCTATTTCTTTAATATTAGTGCCTTGTTTGACCTTGGATTTATAAACAAATTGTCTAATTTGTATGCTGACCTGATTGATGAAGAAGAATTAGAATTTGAAGTAATCTTTGGCCCTGCATATAAAGGCATTCCCCTTGCGGCTGCAGTAGCCTCTACGTTGACCCATAGGACTTCTGAACCAATTTCTATTTGCTTTGATAGAAAGGAAGAAAAAGATCACGGAGAGGGCGGGAAGATAGTAGGTAATGTAAAAGGAAAAAAAGTATTGATATTAGATGATGTGTTAACGGCAGGTACTGCATTAAATCAATCAATAGATTTGGTGAAAGAGTATGGTGGACAGGTAGTTTCTTCAGTTGTAGCACTTGATAGAGAAGAAGCTGTAGAAGGAAAGCTAGCAAGAGACTTAATAAGAGAAAGGACCAGTTCGGATGTAAGGTCATTAGCAACCATATCTCATTTGGTTGATTTCTTTTACCAATCAAATAAAGCCCATGAAGCTGAATTAATAAAAGAGTACCTATCTAAACAGTAATGTTCACAGGAATAATACAAGAAGTTGGTGAGATTAGGAGCGCGGAAGAAACCCAAACCGGCTTATCTATTGAAGTGTCAGTAAAGGAATCTTTTACAGCCAATCTTTTAGACGGAGCAAGTGTCTCTGTCAATGGTGTTTGCTTAACAGCTGTTGGATCTAACAAAAATATTATGTTTTTTGATGTTATTAAAGAGACACTTAGAGTAACTAACTTAGATGAGATAAAACCCGGAGCCAAGGTTAATCTTGAAAGATCTCTAAAATATGGTGATGAAATAGGAGGTCATATAGTCTCTGGTCACGTATCTTGTAAAGGCAAATCAGAAATTCTTCAAAATGATGGAGAAGTTGAGTTAAGAATAGAATGCCCTCCTAAATGGCTAGACTATATTTACCTTAAAGGCTTTGTGGCAATTAATGGAGCCAGCCTTACGGTTGCGAAGAAAGAAAAGAATAGTTTTTCGGTATTTCTAATTCCTGAGACTTTAGGAGCAACAAATCTATCTGAAGTGAATGAAAATAGTATGTTAAATATTGAAATAGATCAGAGCGTTTATTCAACAGACAAAGCAAGTAAAACAGAACTTGCTCAATGTTAATCTTCTCTTTATCCTGATATGGCTATGTTTAGATTTATATCTTCCCTAATAATAGTATTGCTAGCTGCCTGTTCAGATCTATCTGATAATGTAGAAAGGAAAGATGTATACGTGTCTACCTATAGTCCTATTGATAGTGGGGTTGTTCTCATAAAAGACGGCAGAGTACTTACGGGTTCGGGAGAAGAGTTAGAAGGGGCAGACATTCTAATAAAAAATAACGTATTTGAGCAGATTTCAGATTCTATTGATGTACCTGAAGACGCTAGAGTAATCAATGCTGAAGGAAAATGGATTACACCTGGAATTATAGATATCCACTCTCACATGGGTGTTTATTCTTCTCCAAGTTTAAGATCTAATTCTGATGGTAACGAAGCAACAAGCCCTGTAACTCCTCACGTATGGGCTGAACATTCGGTATGGACTCAAGACGCTCAAATGCCATTAGCCCTAAAAGGGGGGATCACAACTTTTCATGTACTTCCTGGTTCCGCGAATTTATTCGGTGGAAGGGGTGTTACCTTAAAGAATGTTTGGTCAAGGACTGTACAGGGGATGAAGTTTCCCGAAGCGCCGTATACCTTAAAGATGGCTTGTGGAGAAAACCCAAAAAGGGTTTATGGGTCTAGCCAAGAACCTTCAACCAGAATGGGAAATGTAGCCGGATATCGTTCTGCTTGGATAAAGGCCAAGGAGTATAAAGACAAAGGAGGTTCTCCAAGAGATCTAAAATTAGATACCCTTAAAGGGGTCCTAGATGGAGAAATCTTAATACAGAATCACTGCTATCGGGGTGAAGAAATGGCAGTTATGTTAGATATAGCAGAAGAGTTTGAGTATAAAGTAACTACTTTTCATCATGCAATCGAAGCTTATAAAGTTGCAGACATCTTAGCCGAGAATAATGTGTGTGCAGCAATGTGGGCCGATTGGTGGGGTTTTAAGCATGAAGCTTTTGATATGGTTTGGGAGAATGTTGCAATAGTTGATCAGGCAAAAGGAGGACAAGGTTGCGCTATAGTACATTCCGATTCTGCTGTAGGTATACAAAGATTAAATCAGGAAGCCGCAAAAGCTATGGCGGCTGGAAGGAGAGCAGGTTTCGAAATACCAAGGAAGAGAGCGATCCAATGGATTACTAAAAACCCTGCAAAAGCTTTAGGGATTTTAGACAAAACAGGCACTATAGAAAAAGGGAAAATGGCAGATCTTGTGATTTGGGATCTAAATCCTTTCAGTGTTTATGCAAAAACAGAAATGGTATTTGTAGATGGGCTAATTAAATATGATCATCTTGACCCCAATTCTCCTAAGGCAACTGATTTTGAGTTAGGTATTATTGAACCAACTAAGAGCAGATTATGATAAAAAAAT
>PCBA01000049.1 GCA_002730855.1 Gammaproteobacteria bacterium | reverse complement strand
TGTTATTAATAACCACTCCATAACAAATAAGAATAACCAATTGAAAACACTTGAGATAGTGTTATTTTACTTCTTAAGATGCATCCATTTTTTAAAGGTCATAAATTTTATGGTTTCGTTCATCGCGGTGGAGATGAAGAAAAGACAGAAAACACACTAGAAGCTTTCCAATATTCTTCAGACTTGGGTTTTGTTTTTATGGAGACAGACGTTCAATCAACTTCTGATGGTAGGGTTGTTATATTTCATGACAGCGACTTAAAGAGAGTAGCTGGTATAAATAAAAGGGTAAGTGACCTAACTTTCAAAGAAATTAAAGAAGTTAATCTGATAAATGGAGGAAAGATCCCTTCTCTTGAAGACACGCTCTCTTCCTTTCCAAGCCTTCGATTCAATATTGATATAAAGGTTGATTCTGCCGTCGATGAGACAATTAAGATAGTTAAGAACCATGATGCTTTAAAAAGAGTTTGTCTAGCTTCTTTTTCTACGAAAAGATTAAATCGAATAAGAGAATTAACTGACTCAAGCTTATGTTCCTCTATGGGGCAGGCTGAAATTGTTAAGTTATTATTAAGCTCTTATGGATTAAAATTTAAAACATCTACTGGATTATGTGCTCAAGTACCAGTGTCGCAATTTGGAATACCGATTGTAACCAAAAGGTTCATTAAGAAGGTCCATGACCTCAATAAATTAATCCATGTATGGACTGTTGATGAGACTCAAGAAATGTATAGATTAATTGATTTAGGTGTAGATGGCTTGATGACAGACAAACCAACCGTCTTAAAGAAAGCCTTAGTGGCTAGGAATTTATTTTAGCTGTCAGGAACTTTCCAAAGAAGAATTAAACCCGGTATAAATAAAATCAATAAACTCAATATTCCTATACTTGGACTTCCGGTCAATAAAGCTATTCCTGAAACCATAAACGGGCCTATAAATACTGAAGATTTACCAATGAAATTATAAAAGCCAAAAAACTCTGCTGCCTTTTCTTGTGGAATTAGATTACTAAAATAAGACCTACTAATTGCCTGAACCCCTCCCTGAACAAGACCTATAATTCCTGCAACTATAAAGAATTCAGTGGCAGTATCCATTTGAGAGCTAAACAGAACCACTCCAATGTATACGATGATTGCAAATGTAAGTGATTCTTTATAACCAAACTTATCGGCGTAAAAACCAAATATTAAGGTAGCTGGGAAACCTACAAATTGGGTTAACAAAAGAGCACTTATCATGGAAGAAGCAGATAACCCAATATCTGATCCGTAAGATGTTGCCATTCTTATGATTGTGTCCACACCATCCATATACAAGAAGTAGGCCAATAAGAAAATTACTACTTTCTTGTAGTTTCTTACAGATTTAGCTGTATTAAGTAGATTGGCGAACGCTTTAGTAACAATATTATTATTTTCATTATCAGAAAGGCCGTCTTTTTCTTTCACATACAAAAGTAAAGGCATTGAAAATATAAGCCACCAAAGCGCTACGCTCATAAATGACCAAAGAACGGCGTCGGCTGGGCCGGAAAGTCCAAACCAGTGAGGGTACAAATACATCATTACATTAACAAGGAATAGCAGACCTCCTCCTAAATAACCTAAGGAAAAACCTAGTGAAGAAGTTCTATTCCTTTCGCCTGGAGAAGACACTGAAACTATCAAAGCATCGTAAAAAATATTTCCTCCCGAGAAGCCTATTACCCCCAAGCCATAAAATATGACGGCTGCTTTCCATGAGCTCTCTGGAATAAAGAATAAGTAACCTGTGGCTAATATCCCAAGAGAAGCAAAAATAAATAAAAATTTCTTTTTTGTTTTACCTACGTCCGCAATAGCTCCTAATATAGGCGCACTTAGGGCTATCAATAAACCTATAAATGAATTTATAGACCCTATGACAAAAGTACTCTCTGCAGCGTCTAAATCTGCTGCCCAGAATGATTTAAAAAATATAGGAAAAAATCCGGCCATAACTGTAGTGGCAAATCCTGAGTTAGCCCAATCATAAAATGCCCACTTCCAAGCATTTTTAGATAATTTTCTTTGACCTTCCATATAATTATGAAGAATAATAACCTTTTTAATGGGAGTAATTAAATGCAAGAAGATAAAAAGACCTATAAATACATGACAATGTTTGCAGGAATAATAGCTGTAGTGGTAGTGGCCCAGATTATTTTAGCCAACTACTTACAATCAATTTATTAAAATTAAGGTATAAAGTATGAATTCAAAAATATGTGAATTATTAGATATAGAATTTCCTCTAGTGGCTTTTACTCATTGTAGAGATGTTGTGGTGGCTGTTTCTAAAGCTGGAGGATGTGGAGTTCTTGGAGCCGTGGGTATGTCCCCAGAACAATTAGAAAAAGAACTTAAGTGGATTGATGAACACATTGGTGGAAAGCCTTATGGTGTAGACGTTCTTATCCCTAATAAGATGGTAGACCAAAGTGAGAAGTTTGATGCTGAGAAATTAAAAAGCATGATTCCCCAAGAGTATGCGGACTTCAGGGCTGACGTCCTTGAAAATCATGATATTGAAGCTTCTGAATTAAGAACAATAGATACGGCAGGATCTAGCTTCGCTCAGAATACAAAATCTGATGGAGCAAAAGCATTATTGGATGTTGCCTTTAGCCATCCTATTAAACTTATCGCCAACGCATTAGGAGTTCCACCTGATTGGATGTTAGAAATGGGAAAAGAAAATGACGTGAAAGTTGCTGCTCTTCTTGGAACAGCACAACATGCAATTAATCAAGTTAAAGCCGGTGTAGATATTTTGGTTGTTTCCGGAACAGAAGCAGGAGGACATTGTGGAAGCGTTTCAACTATGGTCTTAATTCCTGAAGTGTACGAGGCTATTCAACCTTACGGAGATGTTCCAATCCTAGCTGCAGGAGGAATAGTAACAGGACAACAAATGGCAGCCGCTATGACTATGGGTGCTTCAGGCGCCTGGTGCGGCTCTGTTTGGCTTACAACTATTGAATCGGAAGTTCCCCCAGTAATAAAAGAAAAAATGGTAGCAGCTAATTCCAGCCAAACCGTTAGATCCAGAAGCAGAACAGGAAAACATTCTCGACAACTTGTCTCTCCTTGGACAGAGGCTTGGGAATCAGATAAGGCTCCAGACCCTTTACCTATGCCCTTACAACCGATGGTTGCTGAGCCAGCACTACAGAAAGTCAATAAACTAGCTGAAGGAGGTCATGATGGCGCTAAGGATCTTTCTACTTATTGGGTAGGACAAGGCGTAGGTCTTATGAATGCAAGCATTTCAGCAAGCGATGTTGTACAAGAATTTAAGGAAGATTTTATAACTGCTTACGAGAGGCTCAATAGCTTTATAGAAGTCTAAACCTTAGATCCATCTTTAAGTATAAAGTATTGACGTGACTCCTCATTTACCTCTTCAGTAAGAGAGTGGGAGATCAATCTTCTAGACCCTTCTGGTGCGTACTGAAGAATATAAGCTTTTCTAATATTGTTAGAAAGATTTGGACCTGTTCTGTGAGGTGTTAAAGAAGAAAAGACCGCTATACTTCCTGCTTTCACAGGCAAAGAAATTGACGTTGAAGGGTCAAGGGGTATTTCATAACCAAGATCTGTGGTTTTATGATGTAAGGTTCCTTTTTTGTGTAATCCAGGTATTACACAAGGACAACCATTAGATTCATCCGCATCAGTCAAAGCAACCCAACATGTTAAATAAGCTTGAGGTTCAATGAAGGTATAACCATTATCTTGATGCCAAGGAAACTCATCCTTTGTTCCAGGTTTTTTATAAACTGCTTGATCCCAGTACAACCTTACATTATTTCCAATCAGGTCTTTACATATCCCTGCAAAGACATTGTGTTTACTAAACTCTTTTAACTCTTCAGATTGGGTTACTAAATGCGTAGTAAAAGTAATCTCTTCTGCTCTAGAAATAAAGAATTTACCACCATCTAGCCCTCTTAAAGCTTCTGTAACGTTATGTTCATAAGGGTCTATCTTTTCAAGTACTTTAAATATTTCTTCTGAATTAAAGGCATCTTCAATTAATACATATCCGTACTTATCAAAAAACTTAACTTGATCGTCATTTAAAAACTCGTACGGTCCAGAAGGAACGGACCAATTAAAATTATTATTCTTTTCGTGTATTTTTATTTCTTGAGACATTTTATCTACTGAACTCTAATTGCATGCCTTGATTAGATTCTAATATTCTCCCTTCATTGTAGACAAGTTTTCCATTTACAAAAGTGCTAATTACTTTAGAGTGAAATGTATCTCCTTCAAAAGGTGACCAGCCACAGAAATAACTTATATTCTCTTTTGAAATGTTTTGTTCTGAATCTAAATCTACTAAGACCAAATCAGCCCAGTAATTCTCCCTAATAAACCCTCTTTCCCTTATCTGAAATCTTGAAGAGACATTATGAGAAGTATAAGTGGGGATATCCTCTAAATCTAATTCACCCTGATTAACTAGTTCAAGCATGACCAGCAATGTGTGTTGAATGCTTGGCATGCCAGAAGGACATTCCATATATGGATTAGATTTTCCATCTAAACTGTGTGGTGCATGATCTGTAGCTACAAAATCTATATAACCTTCTTTAAGTGCCCTCCTTAAGGCAACCTGATCTCCTTTTTCTTTTATAGAGGGATTGCATTTAATTAACGATCCTTTTTTTGGATAATCTTCTCTTGAAAAATATAAATGTGGTACGCAAACCTCTGCTGTAATTAATTTTTCTTCAATCTTTTGGTTAGAAAATAAAGAAAGCTCTTCTTCAGTTGAAATATGAAGAATATGTAGCTTAGCATTATGTTCTGTGGCTAGATCAACAGCTTTTTTTGAAGACTTCAAACAAGATTCTCTAGATCTAATTTCTGCATGTAAATCTACTGGAATATTCTCTCCATATTTTTCAAAATAACTTTTTTCTAATTCTTTGATTATAGGTGTGTCTTCGCAATGAGTGGCGATTAACACTGGGGATTCTTTAAAAATTGTGTTTAGGCTGTCTTCGTTGTCTACTAATAAGTTTCCTGTGGAAGATCCCATAAATACTTTTAATCCGCAGACCAGACTGCTATCAATTGATTTTATTTCTTCAATATTGGTATTGCTTGACCCCATGTAAAAGGAATAGTTAGCAGAAGCATATTTTTCTGCTATTTGAACCTTTTGCTTCCATAAGTCATTAGTAAGTGTCGGAGGTATAACATTCGGCATATCCATGAAACTAGTGGTGCCTCCGGCAATAGCAGACAGAGATTCTGTTTTTATACTTCCCTTATCTGTAAGTCCTGGTTCTCTGAAGTGCACTTGGTCATCTATTACACCAGGCAAAAGATATAAACCTTCTGCATCTATTACATTGCCCTGCGCTTCTATGGTTGAATTAATCTTTGATATCCTCCCATCTTCTAATAAAAGATCAGATTCAATTACTTCTCCTTCATTAACAATCTTGCAATTCTTTATAGTAGTTCTTCCACTCAAAATGGTTTACTCCCAGAGGTTGTTATTCTATGCATAGTTCTTTTTTTATTCCCGTATCCGTGTTCTGCATAATGAAGAACACACCTATTATCCCATACTACGAGATCTCCTTTAGTCCATTTATGTCTATATACATAGTCATTCTTTGAAGAATGCTTATAAAGTCTACTTAAAGTCTCTTCAGAATATTTAGGATCTGCTTCTTTTAATTCCTTTACAAAAGCTTCAGTAACGAAAAGAGATTTTTTTCTTGTTTCTGGATGATTCCTAAAGACAGGATGCTCCACTTCACTTAAATTATTAATATCTCCTCCTGCTAGCATTAATACTCCTAGATTACTGTGTATAGCTACTGTTTCTTTTAATTCTTCTTTCAAAACTTCAGGCAGCTCTTCATAAGCAAGATATTGATCAGCGAATAGCGTGTCTCCACCTTCATCTGGAATTTCTAAAGAATATAGCAAAGTTGCGTCTGGAGGTTCTTCTTCAAAAGTTACATCAGAGTGCCAATGCGCGTTTGTGTGATATTTCTCTCCTAAATTTTGTATCTGAATAATTTCAGGATAACCTTCTATGCCTTTAAAAATGGGGTGTATTAACGGTTTGCCCCATATTAAAGCTACTTGCCTTAAATCATTTGGACTTAGTTTTTGGTTTTTAAAGATTAAAACTGAAAACTCAAGAAATGCTTTCTTAATATCATCTACAGGCAGATCGTCAGCTTTACTCAATTCAACATCTAATACTTCAGCACCTATAGGGCCTACCTTTTTTATTTTCATTAGTAGTGTCTCATTTAAAGTTTATAGATCTTTATATTTCCATATTCATTTCCAAAACCTTCTTTATACTCAGAATTCGTTCTATCTAATACTTCCTTTACTAGATTAATCATCTTGTTGCTATTTCCGCAGACAATAGTTAGAGGCATCTCTTCTTGGTTTAAAAAAATAAAATTTTCAACCGTTATATCTACTTCATGATGTCTAAAACCATGAAGATCTAGAGTATGTGAACTCACTTAATAAAGATTCCTAATGAGTTGCGCGGGTCCAACGGTATCTTCAATTTTTTTTATTCTTTCTATCTTCTTACCATTTGTAGCTATATCAGTCTTAACTCCCTCGCCGTCACAGAAAAGACCTTTTATATTTATTATGCGATACATAATTTTCTTGTTAATAAAATTTTTAGTTTATTCTGATATAGTATCGCACCCTAAATTCTATTATATAAAGAATTTATGAGGAACAACATTAATTAGAATCAAAACAATATGAACTTTTTAAAACCATTTTCTAACAAGGCTTTATTAATAACCTTACTTCTATTAAACCCTTATCTTTTTACAGAGGAAGAGTCTTCTGATTCAGAAGAAGAGGAAGAAAAAGAAGTTTACATAGAAGAAATAGTTGAAGAATTCGAAAGGGTCAAAGGTTTCTTTGTAAGTTTTAGGGATCCAAAAACAAACGACATCTACCTAAAAATTAAAAAAGATCAGCTCGATAAAGAATTTATTTACTTCTCTCACGTGATCAACGGCGTTGTTGCAGCAAGAAGAATCAAAGGAAATTATCTAGATAATGGGGTCTTTAAGATTGAAAAAAATACAGAAAATTTAAGATTTATTAGAGTTCTAACAAATTATGCTTTTGATGAAGGAACTCCTTTAGCAAAATCTTCTGGTACTAACATTTCTGACTCTACTTTTAAGGTTCTTCCTATAAAGGGTAAAAATGAAGATGAAGATGAATTTTTAGTCGACATTACAAGTCTTCTACTTTCAGAAGATTTAACCTTAATTAAGCCAATAACTTCTGAAGGTGATTATGATCCATCAAGCTGCAAATTAGGCCAACTCAGTCCTACCAAGTCTAGAGTATTAGGAGTTTTTAACTATAAGAAAAATACTGACTTTGAAGTTGAGCATGTTATTGAGAATGCTCCATGTAGATACGAAGGAGAAGATGTTGCTGATCCAAGAAATATAAGTATCCAAGTGAGATACAGTTTTATAGAAATGCCTGATAATAATTTTGAGCCAAGAATTGAAGATCAATCAATTGGCTATTTCTCAGATAGAGTTACAAACCTTTCTTCAAAAGACGTGACACCCTACATGGACTTAATTGGAAAATGGGATCTCCAAAAGAAAGATCCTGATAAAGAATTATCTGAACCAATCAAGCCCATTCTTTTTTGGATAGAGAATACTACACCCATAGAACTTAGAGATTTTATAAAACAAGGAGTTTTAGCTTGGAATATTGCGTTTGAAGAAGCAGGCTTTAAGGATGCTATTCAAGTTAAAGTGCAACCAGATGATGCTTCTTGGGATGCAGGGGATATTAGATATAATGTCCTGCGATGGACTTCATCTCCAAACCCTCCTTTTGGAGGATACGGACCTAGCTTCACTAACCCTAGAACGGGTGAAATTATAGGTGCAGATATTATGTTGGAATGGGTTTACTTAACCAACAGACTTAACGTAGATGGAATCTTTAACGGTTCACAAACAGGAAATGAATGTTTTTCAGCTAGTATGCTCCAAGAAGGCATGATGTTCGCTGATTCTTTAAATATTAATGACCCTAAAATAATAGAACAAAGTATTATCAGGCTAACATTACATGAGGTTGGGCATACTTTAGGACTTAACCATAATTTTAAAGGTAGCTTTCTTCATAATAACGAGGATGTTCATAAACCTGAGATAACCAGCAAAATAGGTGTGACATCTTCCGTGATGGAATACCCTGCAATAAACCTTGCTCCATTAGGGTACGATCAAGGCGATTATTACGACGTAGTTCCAGGTCCCTACGACAAGTGGGCTATTAAATTTGGCTATACGCCTAATTTAACTGAGGAAGAAAGAAGAAGTATTCTTAGTGAATCAAATAAACCTGAGCATATGTTTGCTAACGACTCTGAGGACATGAGGTCTGCTGGTTACGGAATAGATCCTAGGGCAATGATCAATGACCTTACTAATGACCCGATTACATACTCAGCTCAAAGGATTGAATTAGTTAATCATGCTCAAAAAGAATTACCTGATAAATTTGCTAATAAAGCTGAAAGTTGGGAAGAGTATAGAAACGCTCATAAAATTATACTTAGAGAACATCAAAGAGCTCTAGAGGTAGTTTCTAGATATATTGGAGGGGTTTACGTTGAAAGATCAAATCCACAAGACCCTAACAGGAAAGAGCCTTATACTCCTACTCCTTCAGAAGAGCAAAGAAGAGCGATGTCAGTTTTATCAAAACATGCATTCTCAAGTGAAGCTTTCCCAATCAACGCATCATTACTATCTAAAGTTCAGCTAGAAAGGAGAATGTTTGATCT
>PCBA01000048.1 GCA_002730855.1 Gammaproteobacteria bacterium | reverse complement strand
TTTGCCAATAAAGTATGTTTGCCATACGCCTTGCTTCAGGAGTGAGGCAGGAAGTTATGGTGTTGATACTAAAGGCTTAATGCGATTGCATCAATTTGAGAAAGTAGAATTGGTCCATGCGGTAGAGGCTTCAGATTCTGATAATGCACTAGAAGAAATTACTAAACATGCAGAAGCTATCCTTCAGAAGCTTGAGTTGCCTTATAGAATTGTTTCGCTTTGTTCAGGAGATATTGGCTTTTCTGCCTCAAAAACCTATGATTTAGAAGTCTGGATTCCCTCCCAAGAAACCTATAGAGAAATTTCTTCTTGTTCAAACTTTAGATCATTTCAAGCCAGAAGAATGAAGGCGAGATGGAAAGATCCAGTTTCGAATAAAACTGAATTTATTAATACTCTAAATGGATCAGGGTTGGCTTTAAGCAGAACTATCCTTGCTTTAATGGAGAATTTTCAACAAAAGGATGGATCTATAACAATTCCTGACGCTTTAAGAGATAATTTCGGTGCAGATAAAATTTCTTCTTAAACCTTTCTTTAACTTTTTCTCGTCTTAATTTTTTATATAACTTTTGTATATTATTCTAACTATAAGGTATAGAATAATCCCAACTTTGTGTCTAATTATTTTTTTGGGGATTAAATGATGAAATCAATCAAAAAACACATAATTTTCATTCTTTCAGTAGTCTTTTTCAGTCTACCTTTTTATGCGGATGTAGATACTACATCGGGCATGAGGGGGAGTGTTAATGTTGGCGGTGCTACGGTAGTTGCTGAACACACTCCTACAGGTATAACTAAAAGAACAACTACCGGGAGTTCTGGAAGTTTTTCTCTTTCTTTCTTACCTATAGGTGGGCCTTACACTGTTAAAGTTTCAGCACCAGGATACGATTCTGAATCTATAAACGGTCTTTATCTGACTCTTGGCGATCCAGTAAGTTTTAGCGTTACTTTAGCGAGTAGCTCGGCTGCAGATGAAATAGTTGTAACTGGGAAGCCAGTTTCAGCCTTCAAAATGGGAACTAGTACTCTTTTAACTAGAGCAGATATGGACGCTGTTCCTACAATCAATAGATCAGTTGCAGATTTTGCAAAAATGGACCCTAGGGTCTCTGTAAATGGTGGTGTTGGTAGGGATGCCGAAATAAGCGTGATGGGAGCTAATACGAAATTTAATGATTTTACCATTGACGGTGTTAGCTTTAATGATCCTTTCGGACTAAATGACAATGGCTTCGGTACTATGAGAAATCCAGTAAGTATGGACTTTATAGACCAAATATCTGTTGATATTACACCTTTTGATGTATCTAGAGGAAACACTACAGGTGGCTCTATAGCTGTTGTAACTAAATCAGGTACTAATGAATTTCATGCTTCTGCTTTTTACCAAAATAGAGATGAAGGAAATGTTGGTGATTATTTAGGACAAGACTTTCCTGTATTTGAGGATGAAGTAACAGCATTTACAGCATCTGGTCCTATTATTAAAGACAGACTATTCTTTTTTGTAGGATACGAAGAGAACGAGAAATCACTACCTGGTTTATACGGAACAAAAGATAGTGGAGCTCAAAACCCTGCAAGTGTAGTTACTACAGCGCAAGCTGAAGAGATTCGTCAATTTACGATTGCAAATTATGGTGGTTACGACCCAGGTTATGTAAATCTAGTAACTTTCCCTGAAACACATGAAGAATGGACTGTAAAATTAGATGCAGTTATAAACGATGATCATAGGGCTACGTTGAATGTATCTCACTCGGAAGACTTAACGCCTCAAAGATACAATAATTGGTCTAGGGTAGTGTTCAGTAATAACTGGTATTACAAACCGCCAGAAATTGATAGAGCTTCTTTTACTCTATATAGCGATTGGTCGGATAAATTATCAACAAAATTTAAGTACACTTCTTATGAAATGGAAGAAGATGACGCTTCTTATGGAGATGACTTCTTTCCAGAAATGGCTATCAGAGTGAAAGATGCTGTTAGTGGGGATAGTGATACTGTATTCCTTGGCGGTGATAGATACAGAGGTGCTAACTTAATTAATGTAGAGAGTGAGTTCCTAAGTTTTAAAGCTGATTATGATAATGATGATCATCTTTATACGATAGGGTATGAGAGTGATAACTCTGATGTAGTGAATCTATTTATTGCGAGGTATAACGCAGAAGTAAGATTCAATAGCTTCGATGACTATAAGATAGGTAAATGGAGTCGTTTAAGAATACATGAGCCTTACGCTGGTCATACAGACGTACAAAGTGTAGCGGCTGACTTTGAAGTGGAAAAAACTTCTTTTTACGTACAAGATGAGTGGTTCGTAAATAGTGACCTAACCGTTCGATACGGGCTTAGGTATGACTCAGTATTAACGCCAATGGAACCAGCCACTAATGTTAACTTTGTCGAACAATATGGATTTTCTAATGCTTCTAAGTTTGACTTCGATTTAATACAACCAAGATTCTCATTTAACATGGATGTATCGGATTCATTGTTTGGAAATAGAGATAAAGTTGTAGCGGCTACCTTAAGAGGTGGTAGAGGTTTATTCATGGGAAGAATTCCTCGTGTTTGGTATGGAAATGCATATTCAAGAACTGGAGCTACAGCAGACTACAGAGGTTGGTTCTCTTTTGATGAATCAGCAAGTAACTTCCCTGGGTATATGCCAGTCGGAAGTGACCCAACTGCTTTCTGGATGACTGCTCCTTCTAAATACGTTGTACCCGATGGAAGTAATCCTTATGGAGTTGCTCAAAGCACAGATCCAGGTTTTGAAGCTCCTTCATCTTATAGGACTAGTCTTGGGTTAGATATGCTTACGGAAGGCGGATGGGATGTAACTCTTGAATATAATCTTGATGAAGTAAGACAGGCTGTATTCTTTAGAGATTTAGGCCACTATAAGAAAACAACCTTGGCTGATGGTAGAGGTGTTTACGGCGGAAGGGGTGATTATAATCTGACAAACACTGATCAAGGAAAAACTGAAGCTTGGACTATTTCAACTGCCAAAGAATTTGGAGATTTAAAGTGGTACGCGGGTTATACAAAAATGAGAGCTACTGATATTTTTGAGTTAACTAGCGCACAAAGTGAAAGTTCTTACGGTAGGTCAGTGAGACATGACGGAGAAAATATTGATGCAGCTAGATCTAACTTTATGGCTGAGCATAAATTTATCTCAAGTCTTGATTACACAACTCAATTGATTGGAAATAATGACACAAGATTCTCTTTAGTCTTCGTAAGAAAATCAGGAGAGCCTTATAGTGTAACTTTTGATGGCTATGATGATGCATTTGCTAATAGCAAAAGCGATGGTGGCTATGATGCAGCTTACATTCCTTCAGGAACTGATGATCCCAATGTTGTCTTCAAAGATGCTCAAGTAGCTGCACTTGTTATGGCTCACGTTAATAATAGCGGGTTGGCTGAGTACAAGGGAAGAATCGCACCAAGAAATGTGTTTAATAGCCCTTGGCGCTCTAATCTAGACTTAAGAATAACTCAAGACATTAATCTGTTTGATGGCCATAAAGTTATTGTTTATCTAGATATTACTAACTTACTAAACCTTATTGATGATGAAAAAGGAATAATAAGTGAGTATAGCAACAGAAGTAAACAAATCATCCTAGATGAAGATAACCCTTATGATTCAGCAGGAAGATATAACATCGTTGGAGTAGATCCTGATGATGGGTTGTATGTTTACAACAAAGATGGACAATCTTCGTATCAGTGGAACCTAGGATTTAAATACGAATTCTAATTCTGCTTTTCTAAAAGAACGCCACTTTATAGTGGCGTTTTTTTTAAAGGATTCTTGGTCCATTAACACTACAGACTTTAGTAGCATAAGCAATTGCTTTCATCAGGGCTCTTTCTATTCCTTCTTCATCTTTTAACGCTAAGAAAGCTCCCATCAATGCATCACCTGCACCGTTGGTATTAACTACTTTTGTTAATTGTGGCGCTGGCATTAAGCGACCATTATGCATTGCACCTCTTCTGTCTAATGTAGTGACAGAGTTTTCTGTAGTAAAATCTAGGCTTTCTTTTAAGCGTTCCATTTCTTTTTCATTTCCAAAGATATAATCTATCTTGTTTTGAGAGAGCCACTTTAACTGTTCAATATTCTTATCTATTAAATTAACATCAGACAATCCAAAACAAACCTTAGTTGATTTGCCTTTCTTACTTAAGGCAGAGACAACCATTTTATTCCTTGAAGTAGTAAATAAGGCAAAGTTATCAAATATGAGAAAATTGGACGATTCTATTTTTTCAATATTTAATGCTTCAGGACTAAGGTCTTCATTAGCTCCTAAATTAGATGCCATGGTTCTTTCTCCATCAGGAGTTACAAATATTAAACAAACCCCAGTTGGTTTATCAGAAACTTTGTAGGTTATGAGATTCTTATTATTCTTAAAACTATCTACAAAAAAATCTCCATAATCATCTTTTCCAATGGAACAACTAAAATGAACAATTGCTCCAAATTGATTCGCTGCATAAAGTGAATTAGCTATAGATCCTCCTGGAAGCCTGCTGCGAACATTGCTATCAAAGGTCGACAGAAAATTCATCAAATCTTCATGTGAAATATCTTTCGTAGAGCCTTTCGGTATATCGATATGGATCAAGTCTTCATCTTTTATAGATATTTCAATATCTATCAAAGCGTTGCCAAATCCGTAAAGTTTAGTCATATGGTTTATAATTTAACTTAAAGGTATGAAATACTAAATTATTTTGAGGTAAATGTGTCTAATCCATTTTCAATATTATCATTAAAGGATAAACAATCTAATCTTTCTAAGTTCTCTAAAGACTTAGAAAAGAACTTCAGCGAATTTGGTTTTTGTGGAATAAGAGATCATGGCATAGATACTGCTTTAGTTGAAGAGGTGCTACAAATATTTAAAACTTTCTTCAACTTATCTGAAGAAACAAAATTGCAATACTATAACCCTGATATAGGCGGCGCTAGAGGATATACTCCATTTAGAATAGAAACCCCTAAAGGAGGCAGTCTTGCTGATCTCAAGGAATTTTGGCATACAGGAAGAGAGATACGTAAGAATCATCCCTATAAAGAATGGATGTTAGATAACCAAAGTGTATCTGAGATTCCTTCCTTTGAAGAGAAAACCGCAGAACTCTTTAATCAATTTGATGTCTTAGGTAAAGAAATACTAGATTCTATTGGTTACTTTTTACAGCTTAGTAGTGATTTTTTTACATTAGCCGCTAGTGAAGGCAATAGTATTATGAGGCCTATACACTACCCTCCTATTAAAGGTGAGGATCTTGGAGAAAGGTCTGGAGCCCACGAAGACATAAATTTAATTACTTTGTTAATTGGAGGTCATCAAAAAGGACTTGAGATATTAACTAAACAGAATGAATGGATAGATGTTGAGGTTGAAAATGATGTTATCGTCTGCAATATTGGTGATATGTTACAAAGGCTTACAAATAATTACTTAGTTTCAACAACTCACAGGGTTAGGGCAACAGAATTAGAATTTAATTCACCTAGATATTCCATACCCTTTTTTGTCCATCCAAACCCTGATTGGCTTATTGAAACTTTAGACTCATGTTATGGTAAAGATAGCCCAAATCTTTATCCACAAAGTATACTGGCAGAAGAATATTTACAACAAAGACTAAAAGAAATTAAACTAATTTAATGATGGATTATTTACAACCAACAATTGGTTTCTTTAGCCTATTGCTATTAGGAGCTATATTCAGTGAAGATATAAAAGCAATTAAACTGAAGTTTATTGTTAGTGGTGTCTTGATCCAATTTACCTTAGCAATCTTGTTATTAAAAGTAAGTCTGGTTGGTAATTTCTTTGAATATCTTTCTGATGGAGTAATGGTACTTAAGGCAGCAAATGATTATGGCACAGGATTTGTATTTGGATATTTAGCAGATGGAGCTCCTAATGCTCCATTTGATATTACCAATCCAGGTGGGACTTTTATCTTTGCTTTTGGTGGATTAACCTTAATTATTTTAATGTCAGCAATTTCAGCTTTACTTTGGCATTGGAAAATAATCCCAACAATAGTAAACGCGCTTTCTGTCTTGTTTAAGAAGCCTCTTAATGTTGGCGGCCCTATAGGTTTAGGGGCTACTGCAAACGTTTTCTTGGGTCAGGTAGAAGCGCCTCTGTTAGTAAGGCCTTATTTATCTTCAATGACTAGACATGAGCTCTTAATTTTAATGACTGTAGGCATGTCTACAATAGCAGGCTCTGTTATGGTTGTTTATACAACTATGTTGACGCCAATATATGGATCTGGGCTGATAGGTCATTTTCTTACCGCTTCTTTAATATCTGTACCAGCTGGAATCATGTTTTCTAATATGATGATACCAAGTGAAGTTAAGACAGAATTTCCTGAAGAAGATTCATCTCAAATGTATACGAGTACTGTCGATGCTATTACTCAAGGTACTAAGAATGGACTTGAAATCTTCTTGAGTGTTATAGCTATGCTCATCGTGGTTATGGCTCTTGTTTTTCTATTTAATTCTATCTTGGGCCTGTTCCCTGACGTTAATGGATCAGCTCTTACTTTAGAACGCATACTAGGGATAATTTTTGCGCCATTAGCTTGGTTTATGGGTATTCCTTGGAGTGAGTCAATAATGGCAGGTCAGCTTCTAGGAGTTAAGACTGCACTCAATGAATTTGTTGCCTATTTATATCTCTCTGATTCAGAAATTTATAAACTTTCTGATAAAAGTAGATTGATTATGCTTTACGCTCTCTGTGGATTTGCTAATTTTAGTAGCGTAGGAATATTACTAAGTGGGATGAGTGCCATGGTTCCAGAAAGAAGAGATGATTTAATATCCGTAACTGGAAAGGCTTTGTGGGCAGCTTTATTGGCTTCTTGTATGACAGGATTTATTGTAGGTATTATTTAGATCCACCTATATCTTTTTCATAGAAATGTTTTCTGCAGATTGAGACGTATTTTTCATTACCACCAATTTCGATCTGATTGCCTTCATCAATAACTTGTCCATATTCATCTAGTCTTAAAACCATAGTGGCCTTTCTGCCGCAGTGACAAACCGTTTTAATCTCCTTTAGGTTATCTGCCCAAGCTAATAGGAATTTACTTCCTTCAAACAGATTACCTTTAAAATCTGTTCTTATTCCAAAGGTCAGTACAGGTATATCTAATTCATCAACTATTTTACCTAATTGAGTTACTTGATCTTTATTAAGGAATTGCGCTTCATCTATCAAAATACAGTCAACTTTCTTAAGTTTGTTGAAATCTAGAATTTCTATAAAGATATTAGTGCTTTCAGAAAAGATATTAGAGTTTGCCTTTAAGCCAATTCTAGAAACAATTTCTTTTTTTCCATAACGATCGTCAACGCTCGAAGTATAAATAACTGTGTTCATGCCTCGTTCTTGATAGTTATGGTTAGCTTGCAACAGCATCGTTGATTTTCCTGCATTCATAGAAGAGTAGTTGAAGTATAGTTTAGCCATAATATGAAATAAGTTATGTGATACTATAGCAGCCTTTCTTATGTCCACGGAAGTCGATAAAAATCAGACCATAGAAGAGTCTGCCGAAATAACTCACCCCGAATCTCTCAGTGTTTGGGGGTTAGCTTGGCCCTCAATATTAAGTAACTTACTTTTTGCATCAGTTGGCCTCGTGGCCATTAAAGCTGTAGGATCTTTGGGAGCAGAAGCGGTAGCTGCTGTTGGAACTGGCCAAAGGATTTTTTGGGTTTTTCAAGCTTTACTAATGGCTATTATGGCTGGTACAACTGCTTTAGTAGCAAGGGCAATAGGTTCAGGCGATCCAGTAGAAGCAGCACAAGTAACAAGAGCATCCTTGGGATTATGCTTAGTCATTTCTTTTGTAACTGCTATTTTGCTATGGATAGGAGCTGATTCAATCATAGGCCTCTTTGGGTTGAATGAAAGCTCTCAAGAGCTTTCTGTTACTTATACAACAATATTAGTTTCTTTTACTCCTGTTTTTGCTATTTCAATGGTGTTAGGAACGGCTCAAAGAGCTGCAGGTGATGCAAAGACACCTTTGTATATTGGATTTGTAACGAACATTATTAATATTTTTCTTTTGATAGGGCTCGTAGAAGGAAGATTCGGTTTACCTGAAATGGGTGTAGTAGGAGCGGCGTTAGCTGGAGGGCTGGCCTTTACCTTTAATTCATTGTTAGTTCTTGGTTTATGGTTTGGAAAGAAATTGGCAGTAGGTGTTGGCAAGGCAGGATCTATGACTTCTAATAGATTGAAACAACTAATTACAATTAGTTATCCAGCTGGTTTAGAGTCTTTTATATTCCAATTTGGGATGCTTTCTTTTTTTTGGATAGTAGCCTTATACGGAACTGATGCAGTAGCTGCTTATAACATAGGCGTTAATGTATTAATGTTATCTTTTACTGTAGGTAATGGATTTGCTATAGCTGGAGCGACCTTAACAGGTCAGTACTTAGGCGCTTCAGACCCAGATAAAGCTTATGATTCAGGTTTTAGGGCAGCTACTATGACAATGCTCTCTATGGGAAGCTTAGGATTAATACTTGCTCTTTTTTCAAGAGAGTTAGCTTCTTTCTTCATAAATGATGTAGATGTAGTAAATAAAGCGGTAGTATTTGTCTGGATCCTTGGAATTATGCAGCCTTTTATGGCGATAGAATTTTCAATTGGTGGAGCAGTTAGAGGTGCTGGTGATACTAGATCGCCTTTAATAATAACGCTTATAGGTTTAGTTTTAATTAGGGTGCCTCTAGCTTTTCTCTTTTATAAATTAGGTTTATCTATCGAATGGATTTATGCAACATTAATAGCAGATTATTTTATTAAAGGTGTGTTATTAGCTATAAGATATAAATCAAGAAGATGGATGAAAGCTTTGCAAAATTGATATAATTTTCACGATGAAGAATTCTTTTTATTTATTTATTTTAGTCTTACTAATTAGTTGTAGTGAAGAGGTTGAGATAGAAACCTCTCAATCTTCAACTCCAGATGAACTAATAGAACATTCTTCTGAATTTAAAAAAGAAGTAATAGAAGTAGCAGACGGCATTCATATGGCTATAGGTTATGCATTAGCAAATGCAATGATGGTAGAAGGAGAGGATTCCAATATAATAATAGATACTACTGGGACTATTGAAACAGCCAGAGAGGTGAAAGATATCTTTCATTCAATTAATCCTAATCCTATTTCTGCAATTATCTACACCCATAATCATGGCGATCACGTCTATGGAGCTTCAGTATTTGCTGAAGACTCAAATCCTGATATATATGCGCATTCTTCAACTAGTAAATATATTTCAAGAGTAGTAGGGATTTTGAGGCCAATAATTTCCTCAAGGTCTAGTAAAATGTTTGGCAATGTCCTTCCTAAAGAAGATGTAGAGAACAACGGAATAGGGCCTTTTTTAGAAATAGGAAGGGACGAAAGAACACCTGGTCTTCTGTACCCAACTAAAGTTTTTGATGATGAATTAGAATTTGAAATCTCTGGAATAAAAGTAGTTCTATACCATGCCCCAGGTGAAACTAATGATCAATTATTTGTTTGGTTACCTGATAAAAAAGCTTTGTTTCCAGGGGATAATTTTTATAAAACGTTTCCTAACCTTTATACAATCAGAGGCACCCCCTATAGAGATCTTGCGGGTTGGGTGAATAGTTTAGATATGATGAGATACCTTGAACCAGAATATTTAATTCCAAGTCATACGAGACCAATTTCTGGGAAAGAAGAAATCTCTAAACTATTAACCACTTATAGAGACGGTATTCAGTTTATCCATGATCAAACTATAAGATTAATGAATCAAGGTTTGGGTCCTGACGAGATTGCTGAAAGGATTTATTTGCCGAAACATTTAGGAGACTCACCATTCTTGAAAGAGTTCTACGGCTCCCCAGAATGGTCTGCAAGGAATGTTTTCTCAGGCTATCTGGGCTGGTTTGATGGAAATCCTTCTACTTTAAAACCCGTACCAAAATACAAGGAAGCAAAAAATATTGTAGACCTAGCAGGTGGATGGGAAAATTTGTTTAAGTTAGCAGAAGATTCATTTAAGAAAGAAGAATATCAATGGGCTTTGCAACTTACGGACTATCTTCTCTTAAATAAGCCAGATAATGACGACGCTCTGTTGTTAAGAATTTCATGCCTAGAAGCCTTAGGAGAAAATGAGAGCAACCCAAATTCTAGATATTATTATCTAAGCAGCGCTACTTTATTGGATAAGAGTTATAAACCTAATGATATTTTAGCCCCAACTCTAGAAGTTATTAAAAAATATCCTATTGAAGCAATGATGGAAACATTAAAAGTTAATGTTATTCCTGAAAAATCAATTGATAAGAATATTCAACTTTTATTTAACTTTACTGACTCAGGGAAGAAGTTTTCGTTATTCCTGCGTAAAGGAGTACTAGAGATTCAATCTTTTGAAGTACCTGGTTCGAGTGTGCAAGTAATGGCAAAAGAAGAAGATATGAAGGCAGTTTTAACTGGACTAAAAAGTTTACCAATATCTTTAGTGACTGGGTCTATTAAAGTAAATGGAAGTAAAGCAGATTTATTATCTTTTTTTTCAAGCGTAAGGAGTTAAGAATGAGAGATTTTGATGACATCTCAGTGAATTTAAATAATCATATTGCAACAATAACCATCCAAAGACCTCCCAACAATTTTTTCGATTCTTTTCTTATTCAGCAAATCGCTGATGCTTATGTAGAGCTAGATGAAATAGATGATTGTAGAGTAATTTTATTATGTTCAGAAGGAAAAAATTTTTGTGCGGGCGCCAATTTCGGCGAGGATAAAGATATGCATAATAAGTCACATCCTTATTCAAAACTTTACGATCAAGCAGTTAGATTATTTAGAACCAATAAACCTGTAGTGGCCGTTGTTCAAGGTGCTGCCGTTGGAGGAGGTTTAGGCCTGGCATTGTCTGCAGATTTTAGGATTGCATGTCCAGAAGCTAGATTCAGTGCAAACTTTGCCAAATTAGGATTCCATCCTGGGTTTGGAAGTTCAGTAACATTACCTAGAGTAGTGGGGCTTCAGAACTCCGCTGACATGCTTTATACAGCTAGAAGAGTCAAAGGAGAAGAAGCTCTAGAAATGGGGCTAGTGGATAAAATTACTTCTAAAGAAACATTAATGGATGATTCTATTAAATTTGCTTCAGAGATAGCTAGTTCAGCGCCTATGGCTATAGAGTCAATTAGATCCACCCTGAAAGGGGATCTTGCAGATAGAGTAGAGGAAGTTGTTGCTTGGGAGTTATCAGAGCAAATTAGGCTACAGAAGACTGAAGATTTTAAAGAAGGCATAGCTTCATCATTAGAGAGAAGAGATCCTAAGTTTTCTAGGAAATAATCAATCTAATATATAGTACAATGCTCGAAATTAAGATTTAAGTTAGGATAGTTGGCAGAGTCTGGTTGAATGCACTGGTCTTGAAAACCAGCAGAGGGTTAAACCTCTCGGGGGTTCGAATCCCTCACTATCCGCCAGTTTTAATCAATTAAAGGACCTCAGGACAGGTCCTTTTTTGTGTTTAGACTTGGGCATTTAAGAATATTTATCAGATTCTTGTCATTTCTCATACCTCAAGTTATCGACACAATGGTATGATTAATGTTAGAGGTAGAAACAATGAGTAATAATGAATCTCTAGGCATAATCAAGCAATTAGATGGACAATATGTCGCAACTTTAGAGAGAGAAATAGAGCACAAAGTAGAGAATGTATGGTCTATGTTGGTAGATTCATCTCATTTATTGGAGTGGTTAGCCCCTGGAACAATTGAATTACGTGTAGGCGGATCAGCAAAATTAGATTTTGTAGACAGTGGAATTATTATTGATAGCAAGGTATCTGCTTTTGAAGAAGAAAAAATCCTAGAATATTCTTGGAGTGGGCCTGGAGAGCCAGAAAGACCCGTTCGATGGGAATTACAATCTGAAGGAGGAGCTACAAGACTTACCCTTAGATTAACATGCCCTATAAACGAAGATATAGCTCGATCTTGTGCAGGATGGGAAGCTCACCTAATGATGCTGCTTGCGGCTATTGAAGGAGTGCCGATTAAATTTCCTTTTGAACGTTTTCAAGAAACAAGAGAAGTTTATAAAGATATGATTCTTGAGTAACTGGCTTCTCAGCTTAACTAAGATTATTCATTTAACCTTGGAGCCAATAGATGAATGGTGAGCAAGCAAGATCTTATTTTCTATCTTTTCCTGAAGCTGTAGAAGACTTTCCTTTTGGGCCTGAACCTCCTGTTTTTAAGGTCAAGAAGAAGATGTTTGGTTTTCTGAGATTTATAGAGGGCATTGGTTATATTAATCTAAAATGCAAGCCTGATGAGGTAGCTGTAATGCGAGATATATTTGTATCAGTTATCCCAGGTTATCACATGAATAAAGAGCACTGGAATACAGTAATATTAGATGGAACAATGCCTGAAGAAGAGATAAAAAATATGATTGATACTTCATATTCTTTAGTTGTTCAAAATTTAAAAAAGTCTGATCGGCTTAGCTTAGAAATTAAATATGGAAAACATAAGATTTATAAAAGTTAATGACTAGCTTTTATCTTCAATTTTTACCCAAATTTACGCCTTTATTTCTTTAGTTTGTTAGTTATATAAAAATTTTTTACAATTTCAACAACTAAACTGGGCCTAAAAAAAGGTGACCCGTGGCCAGTCATTTCCATAATTTCTAACTTACTAACAGGTAAGATTTTTGAAATCCTTTTTGCTTCACTTAAATTCATATCTTGCCTACCACAAGCCACCAAGGTTGGTTTAGAAATCATAGAGAGTTTTTCCGTTATGTCAGTATCCTTTTCATGAGCCGTATGATGTTGTAAAGCCGCATCTCTGTTTTCATAAAATCTCCAATATTTCTTTATGTCTATTTCTTTTTTACCTGCCTCCTTTAACAGGCGTCTTGCTTCTTTTGCAAGCTTTCGCTGCTCTTTTTGTTCAACAGGAGGGGTAAGGGACACATCGAATAAAGCCAATAAATCTAATCTATCCAGATGACGAAGAGCAAAATGTGCAGCGGTTCTAGCCCCATAAGCTACTCCTAGCACAAAAGCTTTACTTATAGACAGCTTGTCCATTAAAGAAGCTAAATCATCTGCGTATTGAGGAAAACTAAAATTTTCGTCCTTATCCCAGCCGCTCTTGCCGGTTCCTCTAAGATCAAACCTTAAAACCTGGAAAGTATCAAGAAAGTCTTCATATAAGCCTTCCCAACAAGTTAAGTTGTGACTTGCCATGTTTATTAAAACTAAATAAGGCTTATTTTTTTGTCCTTCCAAAGAATAATGGATGTTAATCCCATTAACTTTTGTAATTTCACTACCATTTTCGTAAGAATTCATGTTTATTAATGTAATATTCAGCTATATAAACACGATTATTCTCAGCTTTAAATATCTAAATTTATTTAAAAGACAATAGCAGAATTAAACTAGCTAAAATCTTTTAGCATCTTTTTAAGTTCAAGTTGATGTTGTTCCTCTTGACCTATTAAACCCCTAGCATATTCTCAAGCAAACTTTCTTCAGAGGTACTTGGGTAAGGGTAGCTATGAGTTTCTTATTTAGGGATATAAATATCTGGTATACATCCAATTTAGCTAGTGATGTATAAGCACTACAATATATATAGGGGGGTGGCATGGCGTTCCTGCCTACCCCCAAAGAGAGATGAAACTAGACTACCTGTTGATTAAATAGTGTTAGAATTTGGAAAAATGGAGAATGATATAGGGCAGAAATAGGTAATTCTAGAGGTGTTTTGCAGTACATATGCAGTACCAGAAATATATAATGCTCTGAAACTCAGTAGACACGTAGCTCAGTCTGGTTAGAGCACCACCTTGACATGGTGGGGGT
>PCBA01000047.1 GCA_002730855.1 Gammaproteobacteria bacterium | reverse complement strand
TTCCATGATTTATCTTTATCATTTCTCTCTTGATTGAGCTGTTTAAAGTCGTCCAGTTGAGAATATGCAAACTCTTGTGGAATTCCATACTCATTAAGTTGGTCTAACAGTTCATTCTCAGGTTTCCAGGCATTCTCAATATGAGTATTTTTCCTTTTTTCTTTACCTGTTTCTTTAAAGCTGTAGTAAGTCTCCGTATCAATCTTTTTTGCAGAAATTAGGCCTTTGCTGGTCAAGCTTTGAAGATATTCTGTTAGATCCTGATCTGACCAAAATGAGAAGATAGTAAGTAAATTATTGGTTGTAAAACCTTCAGTATTATTATGAATAAGGTAATCTTCTCTAAAGGTTTCTAATAAGATAGCTTCAGGCAGGCCTATGCTGTTGGCGATGTCTTTAGAAAAGTTAAATCTTGAATCTGGCATATATTAAACCCGGATGGAGGAGATTAAATTATCCTCTGCAACATCACAAGAAGAATTATATTTCTAGCTAACTATTTCTGCTTTTAACAGATTCAGCAAGCCTGTTAAGACAGAGTTGAGTGTCTTCCCAATTAATACAAGCGTCAGTGATACTTTGACCATATACAAGGTTTTTAAGATCTTTAGCACTTTGATTGCCCTCTTCAATATTGCTCTCAATCATCACCCCTGTAATACGATCTTCTCCAGAAGCTATCTGACTAGAAATGTCTTCACAAACCTCTAATTGCTTCTTGTGTTGTTTGTTGCTGTTGCCATGACTCATGTCGACCATTATCGTTTCGGTAAGGCCGTTTTTCTTTAATATTTCTGCAGTAAGATTAATATCTTCCTTAAAGTAATTAGGCTTGCCTCCTCCTCTTAAGATAACGTGACAATCTTTATTACCTGAAGAATAAAAAATAGCTGCCTTTCCCTCTTTTGTTACTGATAAAAATTTATGAGGATGTACAGCAGAACCTATAGCGTCTGCAGCTACTTGAACCCCTCCATTTGTGGTGTTTTTAAAGCCAATTGGACAAGAAGAACCAGAGGCTAGTTCTCTATGAACTTGGCTTTCAGTAGTTCTTGCACCAATAGCTCCCCACGATATTAAATCAGCAATGTATTGAGGAGTAATAACATCTAAGAACTCAGTTCCTGCAGGCAGGCCTAAGTCATTTATGTCCCTTAGTAGCTGTCTAGACATAGACAGTCCCTTATCTATATTAAAGGAGTTATCTAAATCAGGGTCATTGATCAGACCTTTCCATCCCACCGTTGTTCTTGGCTTCTCAAAATAAACTCTCATAATAATTTGAAGTTCATTCTTGTATTTGAGACTTTCTTCTTTAAGTTTTTTTGCGTAATCCAACGCAGCAGAAGTGTCGTGAATAGAGCAAGGACCCACAACAACGGCTAATTTTTTATCTTCTTTGGATAGAATATTTGAAAAAGTTTTTCTAGCGTCATGTACAGTTTGAGAGGCCTCAGTTGAGATGGGCTGCTCAGACAGGAGTTTACCTGCCGACATAACCTCTTGTTGGTCAGATATTCTTAAATCACTTGTGTTGTACATCTCTAAATATTTAAAAGGATGTGCATTTTACAGATATTGTAGACAGATTAAAGCTACAGGATGTTAATATAGGCATATCAATAATGATTTGTAATACATAAAACTCGTAACAAATAGAAAATATCAATGGGTTCAAGTCGTTTATCTATCGGAATAGTACAAGAGAACCCAGTGGTTGGTGACATTAAGGGTAACCTTAAGATTGCCGCTGACGCAGTTAAGAAGCTTAATTCTAAAGGCAATCTGGATATTATTCTTTTTACAGAGATGTTTATTACCGGATACCCTCCTGAAGATTTAATTTTAAGGGATGATCTATTAAATTCAGCAGATAAAGCGGTAGAAGAATTAACACATTTAGCTCCTGAAACACATATAGTGATTGGTTATCCTAAGAAAATGGGTCAAAACATATTTAACTCTGCAGGAGTTGTTTATAACAATAAAATATTACTGGAATATCACAAACAAGAACTGCCTAATTATGAAGTCTTTGATGAAAAGAGGTATTTTAGCCCTGGCAAAGGTCCGGGTATATTTGAAGTTAATGGACATAAGATAGCTGTTACTATTTGTGAAGATATTTGGCACACAAAGGCAGTGAGACAAGCTTCACGAAGAGGTGCGGAATTGATATTGAATCTAAATGCTTCGCCTTTTCACATTAATAAGCTCAATGAACGAAAAGAAATGATTTCTAATCATTGTAAGAAATTTGAACTACCAATTATCTATGCCAATCAAGTAGGAGGTCAGGATGAACTAGTTTTTGACGGGTCTTCTATGGTTATGAACAGCAATGGAACGCAGGCAGTCCAACTAAAAAACTTTGAAAGTGACTTGAAAATAGTTAATTTTAAGGAGGGTACTAGCAAGAACTTAGAAGCCCAAGAAGTAACCAAGATAGAAGAACCTAATGATGTAGAAGAGGTTTATAAAGCTTTAGTTCTTGGAGTAAAAGACTACATAGAGAAAAATAATTTTCCTGGTGCAATCATTGGATCTTCAGGCGGAATAGATTCAGCATTGACAACAGCAATAGCTGTGGATGCCATAGGGCCAGAGAGAGTTAAAACTTATATGATGCCTTTTAGATACACTTCAGATATCAGCGTGGATGATGCTAAGGAGCTGGCTGATAATTTGCATATAAAACACGAGGTAATACCTATTGAGGATATATTCCATTCCTTTACTTCTGCTTTGGAGAATGAATTCTTAGGAAAAGAAAGTGATACAACAGAGGAGAACCTCCAGTCTAGATGCAGAGGTGTTTTGTTGATGGGAATGTCAAATAAATTTGGAAATTTAGTTCTTACGACTGGGAATAAGAGTGAGACAGCGGTTGGATATTCAACCCTTTATGGCGATACTGCTGGAGGTTTTGCAGTTTTAAAAGATGTTCCTAAAACCTTGGTCTATAAACTGGCCGAGTACAGAAACACGATCAAAAAAACAATACCTCAAAGAATAATAGATAGACCCCCATCAGCTGAACTTGCTCCTGATCAGAAGGATAGTGATAGTCTCCCGGACTACGATGTCTTAGATAAAATAATAGAGCTATACGTCGAGCAAGATAAAAGCAAAGAATACATTGTTGAAAAGGGATTTGACGCTAAGACAGTCAATAAAGTTCTTAGGCTTATAGATATAAGTGAATACAAAAGAAGGCAAGGTCCTTTAGGAGTTAAAATAACTGAGAGAAGCTTTGGTAAAGATAGAAGATATCCAATCACCAATAGATATATTAAATAAACTCCATTTCCTCTAATAATATTAAGCAGTTATAATGCAGAACCAATACCTACGTATTGGAAAAATGGTTGATACTAAAGCCACTAATCCTCCTATAGAAGAGGAAAAGAATATTAATCCTCGTCAAGAGGAGATGTTCTTAGCGACGGTACAAGGCAAAGAAACCACACTTCCTGAAGATCTTTATGTGCCTCCGAATGCACTTGAAGTACTTTTAGATAGCTTCGCAGGCCCCTTGGACTTTCTTCTCTATCTAATAAGAAGACAAAATTTAGACGTATTAGATATAAATGTAGCTAAGATAACAGAACAGTACACAGCATATATAGACCTTATGGATGGTTTGCAAGTTGAGCTTGCAGGGGATTATTTAGTTATGGCAGCTTATTTAGCCGAACTTAAATCTAGAATGCTTTTACCGAGGCCGGAAGAGCAAGTTGAAGAAGAAGACCCTAGGGCAGAACTTATTAAGAGATTGCAAGAATACGAAAGGTTTAAAGAAGCGGCACACAAAATAGATCAGATTCCTAGATTGGATAGAGACTTCTTTGCTGCGCAGGCTAAGCTACCAGAATTTTCTATTGAAACACCCCTTACTGAAGTGCCTTTAGAAGAGCTATCTTTTGCATTGGCTGAAGTGATGAGGAGAGCTGAGCAATCACAAGCGCACTTAATTAACTTAGAAGAATTATCTACCAGAGAGAGGATGAGTCAAATTTTAGAAAGAATGAGGAATGAAACTTTTATTGAATTTACTTCTCTATTTAATTCAAAAGAAGGTAAGATCGGTGTAGTAGTAACTTTTCTAGCAATATTAGAATTACTTAAGGACTCATTAATAGAAATTGTTCAATCAGAGGAATTTGGCCCTATACATATAAAAGGTATTGAAGAGGTACATTAAATGGAATACAAACTTAACGAGATTATAGAAGCTTTACTTTTATCTGCATCGAGACCAGTTAGTGTAGAAGATATAGAAAAAGTTTTTCCTGAGAACCCACCTTCAAGAGAAGAGATTAGAGAGTCACTAAGATCAATCGAAGAAAATTGCATAAATAGAGGGGTTGAGCTTAAGAGGGTTTCTAGTGGGTATAGACTTCAGGTTAGACAATCCTTATCAGAGTATGTAGCCAAGTTGTGGGAAGAAAGGCCTCAGAGACTCTCTAAAGCTACATTAGAGACATTGTCTTTGATAGCTTATAAACAACCTATAACTAGAGGTGAAATAGAAGAAATTCGTGGAGTCACTATAGGGACTCAACTAATGAGAGGCCTTATGGATAGAGGTTGGATAAAGATAGTAGGTCAAAGAGATGTTCCAGGTAGGCCCTCCCTATACTCCACCACTAAAGAGTTTCTTGATTACTTTGGTCTTCAACATTTAAGAGAGCTTCCTGAATTGCCTTCTCTTCCAGATTTAAAATCCCTGGATATGGAGTTACCAATTGAAGATATCGACCCGAAAGAAGAGGTTGATCAAGCTACTCCATCTTTAAATTAATAATTTGTTGTGAAAATAAGGATTCACAAAATCCTTGCTGAACACGGGCATGGTTCTAGAAGAGGGATAGAAGCACTTATCCAACAAAAGAAGATTATTGTTAATGGTCAAATAGCCCAATTAGGGCAATTAGTATCGGATAGAGATTCTTTCATAATAGATGGCAAGAAAGTAACTTTAAACACCAAAAATTTATCTGAAACCAGAATACTGATTTATAAC
The DNA here is from genome assembly GCA_002730855.1 of Gammaproteobacteria bacterium. Taxonomy (GTDB): domain Bacteria; phylum Pseudomonadota; class Gammaproteobacteria; order Magnimaribacterales; family Magnimaribacteraceae. The sequence goes on along the minus strand of PCBA01000047.1, from coordinate 8,622 downwards.
AAGAAAGTAGGAGAAATCTCAACTAGAGATGACCCACAAGGAAGACCAACTATATTTGATTCACTGCCTTCCCTAAGATCTGGAAGGTGGGTTTCGGTTGGTAGGTTGGACATTAATACATCTGGTCTAATTTTATTTACTAATAATGGCGGTTTAGCTAACCGTTTAATGCATCCTTCTAATACGGTGGAGCGAGAATATATAGCCAGAATTCATGGATTTGTTTCTAAGAGGGTCATAGAGAATCTGATTGAAGGTATCAAGTTAGAGGATGGATTTGCTAAGTTCACTGATATTCAAGAAGGGAGAAAAGGTAAAACAAATCAATGGTTTGCTATGGTAATTATGGAAGGTAAGACCAGAGAAGTTAGGAGGCTTTGGGAAAGTCAAGGCTTGGAGGTCTCAAGACTAAAGAGAGTTAGATATGGGAATTTATTCTTACCAGCGAGTTTAAGGCAAGGGGCATTTAAAGAGCTATCTAAGAGTGAAGTTAAATCTATTGAGCATTTATAGATTGTCCATTTATTTCTTTACTCTCATCACTCATAAGAAATATGTACAAATTTAAGATCTGTTCTGGAGGAGGGTTTGAATTAGGGTCTTCTGCAGGATAAGCTGCTTCTCTCATTTTCGTTCTAACCGCACCCGGGTTTACACAATTAATTCTTAAGTTACTGGTATTTTCTAATTCGTCAGCAAAAACCTGCATCATGCCTTCGGTCGCAAACTTACTAATTGCATAAGCTCCCCAGTATGCTTTTCCTTTTTTTCCAACTCCAGAAGAAGTAAATATTATTGACCCCATATCTGAATTCTTTAATAAAGGCATCAGGGCTTTAGTTAAAAGAAATGTTGAATCGACATTTATATTGAAAACTTTCTTCCAAAGAGAGTATTTGTATTGGTCAAGGGGAGATTTATCTCCTAAGAATCCTGCGTTATTTAAAAGACCATCTAACTTGCCATACTTTTCCTCAATGGCCTCTTTAACTACTAAAAAATTTTCTTCTACTGGATTTTCGAAATCCATAGAATGAATCAAAGGTTCTTTATGACCTTCTTTGATGATTTCTTCATATACATTCTCCAGCTTTCCAAGATCTCGGCTTAAAAGTATTAAATTAGCTCCCATTTGAGAAAATTTAATTGACAAAGCTCTTCCTATTCCAGAACCGGCACCAGTAATTAGGATAACTTTGCCTTCTAAGGAATTATTGGATGGATTGAAGTCTTCTAACTTATTCATCTAGTGGTTCTTGATTATATTTATCAATTCACAAGGATCATTGATTATAAAATCGGCTTTCCAGCTTGCAACATTGTCTCCAGAAGGGATATAGCCATAGGCTGCTGCAACTGTTCGCATTTTTGCTGCTTTTCCCGCTTGGATATCTATTAAGTGGTCCCCTACATAAAGTGTATTTTCCGGAGATATTTGAGTTTTTTCACAAGCAAATTCTAGTCCTTTAGGGCTAGGTTTTCTTTCCCCGACGTCATCTGGGCAAATTAAAAAGGTAGGCCCAAATAAAGCAATCTTTTCTTTTACAATTGGTTCTGCAAATAGCCTCGGTTTGTTAGTAACTATTCCCCATTTCTTCTTGCTACCATTTAAAGTAACTAAAACTTCTTCGATACCTTTAAATAAACTTGTTTCATCTATACAGCAATTCTTATATATATTTAATAATTCTTGTCTGGAATTTTCAATTTCTTGGTGCCGATCTGATCTTAAGTCCAAAGCGTATTCAGCTAGACTACCCGCTCCTTGGGAAACCCTAGATCTAACTTCATCAAAGTCACTAGGGCCATACCCATGGTTCTCTCTTAGAGTATTTACCGCTTTGAAGAAATCAGGGGCAGTATCTAGGAGCGTTCCATCAAGATCGAATACATACAAGTTAATATCAAGCATACTTAAATCTTTGTTGCGTGCATCATATAATTTACTTGTATATCTTTCCCAAGCCAGTACTGATCTGTTAAGGGGTTGTAACTTAGCCCTATTGTTTCTCGATGCTCTAAATCAGTTCTCCTAATCCAATTATTTAATTCAGAAGGCTTAATAAACTTAGTGTATTCATGCGTTCCTTTCGGTAGCAGATTAAGAATGTACTCTGCACCTATAACTGCAAACAGGTAAGATCTGGGGTTTCTGTTGATAGTAGAAAAAAAAGCATTTCCCTCTGATTTTAATAATTGAGAACAGCTTTCAATTATCTTATTTGGCTCAGGAACATGTTCTAGCATTTCTAAACACGTTATAACATCAAACTCAGCATATTCATTTTCAGCAATAAAGTTTTCGACGGTGTTTTGCATGTAAGTGACATTACTGTTTATTAATTTGGCATGCGATTTTGCTATACCTATAGTATTTTCAGAAGCATCTATTCCGATGACATCTGCCCCTAGAGAGCTAAGAGCTTCTGTTAATAACCCTCCGCCACATCCTATGTCCAGTACTTTTTTGCCTTCTAAATCAACTCTCTCTTTTATGAAGTTTACCCTCAAAGGGTTAATTTGATGAAGCGGTTTGAAGTCTCCATTTAGGTCCCACCATTTTTCAGAAAGGTCATCAAATTTTTTTACTTCTTCTGGATCTAAATTTTCTATGTTCATTAATCTCATTTTTATTTAAAATTACTTCCTGTTTCGATTTTCCTTAGAAAAATTATAATTATGCAAATATTCTTTCCAAAAGAAGAGGGTCAAGAAATTCGTGCAACCATTTTACCTGATGTGGCTAAGAAGTTTACTGATTTGGGTATTGAGGTAGTAGTTGAGTCTAACTTAGGTTCTGAAGTTTTTGTAAGTGATGAGCTTTATGTAGAGTCTGGAGCAACCATCTCTTCTTCTAGAGAGAGCTCTTTAAGTACTGCTGACATCGTCTGCCGTATTAATAAACCTGATATAAGTGAAATTAGTAAACTTAAGACTAATTCCATACATATTAGTTTTTTAGATCCTTTTAATGAGAAGGATCTGGTAAATGAATTCTCAAAATCAAATATTACGGCGATAAGCATGGAGCTAGTTCCAAGAATTACGAGAGCACAGAAAATGGACGCTCTTAGTTCTCAGGCTAATTTAGCTGGTTACGCGGCAGTTATAGAGGCCTCTAGGACTTTAAGTAAGTCTTTTCCCATGATGATGACAGCTGCTGGGACAATATCTCCTTCTAGAGTTTTTGTTATAGGCGTTGGTGTGGCAGGTCTTCAAGCTATAGCAACAGCCAAAAGATTAGGTGCTAGGGTTGAAGCCTTTGATACTCGCCCTGTGGTTGAAGAACAAGTTAAGTCCTTAGGAGCAAAATTTGTGAAGATTGATATTGGTGAAACGGAAGAGACGGAACAAGGGTACGCTAAGGAATTAACCGAAGAGCAAATAAAAATGCAACAAGAAGGAATGAAAAAGATATGTTCTCAATCTGATGTAGTAATAACTACTGCGCAAGTATTTGGAAGACCTGCTCCGAGAATAGTTACCCAAGAAATGGTTCATTCGATGAAGCCTGGAAGTGTAATAGTAGATATGGCTGTCTCTACAGGAGGTAATGTTGAAGGCTCGATGGTGGATGAATATGTTTTTGATAATGGTGTGACCATAATAGGCATGTCAAATTTACCTGGAGAAGTAGCTAAAGATGCTTCACAAGTTTATGGGGCTAATTTATTTAATATGATTGAAGAATATTGGGACTCAGACAGTAAAGAGCTTAAATTTGAATTATCTGATGAAGTTTTAAAGGGTTGTGTCATCACACACGAAGGTAGCGTAGTTAATGAATTAGTTAAGGGTAATATGTAATTATGGAAAGTCAGATAATTTTATTAATTTTCATTTTAGTTCTTTCTATATTTTTAGGAATTGAGCTTATTACAAAAGTACCGTCTACGCTCCATACTCCTTTAATGTCAGGAGCAAATGCAATTTCAGGAATAACCCTTGTGGGAGCTATATTGTCCTCCGGGTCATCAGAGCTTATAACGATTATCCTTGGTAGTTCTGCAGTATTTTTTGCTTCGATTAACGTTGTTGGTGGTTATTTAGTAACTAACAGAATGCTCGGAATGTTTAAAAAGAAATAACATGGATACCTCTTTAATTGTAAACCTTACTTACATAGCTGCGTCTATTTTCTTCATTGTTGGATTAAAGATGCTAGGTTCACCTGAAACCGCTAGAAGAGGGAATCTACTTTCTTCTTCAGGAATGTTGCTAGCAGTTGTAGTGACGCTCCTAGACCAAAATATAATTGATTATAGGTATATTGCTGGAGCCCTTTTGGCAGGAAGTCTGGTAGGTTATTTTGCTGCTACAAAAGTAAAGATGACTTCAATGCCTGAAATGGTTGCAATATTTAATGGTTTTGGAGGGATAGCTAGTTTACTAGTTGGCTCTTCAGAATATATCCACAGCAGTTTGAACAACCCTGCTTTAATGGGTGCAATTTATTTAACTGTTCTTATTGGAGGGGTTACTTTTACAGGTAGTTTGATTGCTTATGGAAAACTGTCAGAAGTAATCTCGGGAAGGCCCTTTCTATACAAAGGGCAACAGTTCGTTAATGGATTATTACTAATAAGTATTTTATTAGTAGGTGCGAATATGTTGTTTGTCCAAGAATTTATAACTCCTAATCAGACATTAATTCTTTTAATTGTTTTAGCTTTCATTTTAGGGGTACTTTTTGTTATTCCAATAGGGGGAGCTGATATGCCAGTAGTTATAGCTCTCTTGAATAGTTTTTCAGGATTGGCTGCATGTGCAGCAGGCTTTGTTATAACCAATAATGTGTTGATTGTGGCAGGCGCTCTGGTTGGTGCTAGCGGATTAATCCTTACTAACATAATGTGCAAGGCCATGAATAGATCATTATCTAATGTGTTGTTTAGTGGTTTTGGAGCAGTTTCTGATACTTCTTCTGACTCAGAAGAAGATCAAGGAGAGGTGAGTCCTATAAACGCTCAAGATGCTTATTTAATATTAGAAGCAGCTACTTCTGTTTTGATTGTGCCCGGATATGGTATGGCGGTAGCGCAGGCGCAACATGCGGTAAGAGAGCTAGGAGAGCTTTTAGAAGCTAACGGAGCTGAGGTCAAATATGCCATTCATCCAGTAGCAGGAAGAATGCCTGGTCATATGAACGTTCTATTGGCAGAGGCAAATGTATCTTATGACGTCTTGGTCGAACCTGAAGATGTTAATCCAATAATGGACACAGTAGATGTTTGCATGGTCATAGGTGCTAATGACGTTGTCAATCCAGACGCTAAAGATAACGAAGGGAGTCCAATTTATGGAATGCCAATTATAGAGGTTGATAATTCTAAGACTGTATTCGTGTTAAAACGTTCAATGGCTTCTGGTTTTGCTGGAATTCAAAACCCTCTTTTCTTCAAATCTAACTCTAGAATGTTGTTTGGAGATGCAAAAGAAACTGTGTCAACTTTAGTGTCCGAATTTAAAGGCTAAACACCCATTTTTCTTATATTTTTCCGAAGTTTTTTAAGCTGATTTATGGTAAAATTTACCTAAGTTGATACTTCAAAAACTACTACAAATTTTCTCTAAAATCATAGGTAAATGGACATCATTTTTTGTCTAAAACATAGTCTGGGATTAAATTATGGGTGAAATAGCTGCTAAAGAAATAGTTCCTATTAATATTGAAAAGGAACTCAAGCAATCTTATTTAGATTACGCCATGAGTGTCATCGTTGGCAGAGCTCTGCCAGATGCCAGGGATGGCTTAAAACCGGTACATAGAAGGGTGCTTTACGCCATGTACGTACTGAATAATGACTTTAATAGAGCTCATAAAAAATCTGCAAGAATAGTAGGTGATGTTATTGGCAAGTACCATCCCCATGGAGATGGTGCCGCCTATGAGACAATAGTAAGAATGGCTCAATGGTGGGCTTTAAGGTATCCGTTGGTTGACGGTCAAGGAAACTTCGGTTCTATGGATGGAGATGGTGCTGCAGCACAAAGATATACAGAAGTTAGAATGGCTAAGATTTCACAAGAGCTGTTAGCTGACCTTGAGAAGGAAACTGTCAATTTTATAGAGAACTATGATGGCACTGAAATGATGCCTGAAGTTCTTCCAACTAGGATACCTAATATGCTTGTCAATGGTTCTGCGGGTATAGCTGTTGGTATGGCAACCAATATGGCCCCCCATAATCTTAATGAGACACTGTCAGCTTGCTTGGCTTTTATTGAGAATCCTGAAATATCTATATCTGATCTAACTCAATTAATGCCTGGGCCTGATTTTCCTACTGGAGGAATTATCAACGGTAAAATGGGTATATTAAATGCTTATGAAACGGGTAGAGGTAGAGTCCAAATAAGAGCTAGAACTCATTTTGAAGATGAAGAGAAAGAGAAGGCAAAGATTGTAATAACCGAAATGCCTTATCAAGTTAATAAATCTAAATTAATAGAAAAAATAGCTGAGCTTTCTAGAGATAAAAAGATTGAAGGCATAAGAGATATTAGAGATGAATCAGACAAAGACGGCGTGAGGGTAGTAATTGAACTGAAGTCGGGCCACATACCTGATGTCTTATTAAACAATCTATTTTCTCAAACTCAAATGCAGACCGTCTTCGGTATAAATAATGTTGCTTTGGTGGATGGAGAGCCAAAATTATTAAACCTAAAGTCTATGTTATCGGTTTTCTTTAATCATAGAAAAGAGGTGGTTTCAAAAAGAACCTTTTATGAACTCAAAAAAGCGAAGGAGAGAGGTCATATTCTTGAAGGGCTTACTATAGCCTTAGCAAACATTGATGCCATGATTGCTTTAATCAAGAAATCCAAAGAAGGGTCTGAAGCAAAGAAAAAACTCTTATCGAAAAAATGGAAACCTGGGAAAGTAATTTCCATGTTAAAAAAGGCTGGTCCCGATGCATGCAAGGTTGAAGGTGCTGATAAATCTCTTGGTTTAGTAGGCAAAACTTATCAACTCTCTGACATACAAGCTCAAGCTATATTGGACATGAGGCTACAGAGATTAACGGGCTTAGAGCAAGACAGGTTAATGGGAGAATACGAAGAGATAATTGAGCATATCACTTATTTATTGGGAATTTTAAACGATTCTGAGAAGTTAGTTGAAGTAGTAAATGATGAATTAAAAGAGATCCAAGATAAGTATAAAGACGAAAGAAGAACTGAGATACAAGAATCTTCTGCGGATCTAAGCGCTGAAGATTTAATAACTCCTGAAGACAGGGTAGTAACTATATCTCATGAAGGCTATGCCAAAACTCAACCTTTAGAAGAATATAGAGCTCAAAGAAGAGGTGGGACAGGAAAAACAGCAGCTTCTGTTAAAGATGAAGATTTTGTAGAACAACTTTTAGTGGCTAATACCCATACGACCTTACTTTGTTTCTCAAATCTTGGCCAAGTTTACTGGTTAAAAGTGTACGAGATACCTTCAGTCGGTAGAGCGGCAAAAGGAAGACCTTTGGTTAATCTTATTCAACTTAGTGAAGGAGAGAGGATAACTAGTATGGTTCCCGTAGAAGACTATGACGGAAAACATTTTATTTTAATGGCTACTAAATCAGGTACTGTGAAGAAAACAGTATTAACAGAATTTTCGAATCAAAGAAAAGGCGGAAAAAGAGCTATAACACTTAAGGATGGAGATGAATTGGTTGGGACGACAGTTACAGATGGATCTAAGTTTGTGATGTTAGTATCAAATGCCGGAAAGGCTGCTCATTTTTCTGAGACTGAGGTGAGGTCTATGGGTAGAACTGCAAAAGGAGTTAGAGGAATCAAGCTTGATAAAGATCATCAAGTTATATCGCTGATTATCCCTGATGAAAATGCTTCAATCTTTACTGTGAGTGAGAACGGCTACGGCAAAAGATCGAAATCTATTGATTTTAGAAAAACAAGACGTGGCGCGAAAGGAGTCATAGCAATGCAGATTTCTGAAAGAAATGGTCAATTGATTGGAGCAGCGCAAGTTACAGATGAGGACGAGTTGATGCTTATTTCTGATAAAGGAATGTTAGTTAGAACAAGAGTGTCTGAAGTGAATGTAATAGGGAGAAATACTCAAGGTGTAACAGTTATAAGACTTAAAGACTCTGAGAAATTAATTAGCATTGCTCCTATCAGCGAAGAATTTATAGGAGAAGAATAAAAGTGAGTAAGGCCTTCAACTTCGGTGCTGGTCCGGCTGCAATTCCTAGCCCTGTTCTGAAGGAAGTGCAGAATGAATTATTAGATTGGAAGGGAATGGGTATTTCTGTAATGGAAGTCAGCCATAGGAGCTCTGATTTTATAGAGATTGCCAAGAAAGCAGAGCAAGACTTTAGAGATCTCCTCTCAATTACAGATGATTATGCTGTACTTTTTTTACATGGTGGAGCAACACTTCAGACGGCCATGATTCCTATGAATTTAGCACCCGAGGGAGGCAGTGCTGACTATGTTAATAGTGGTCATTGGGCTAAAAGATCTATAAATGAAGCGAAAAAATACACTACGGTGAATATTGTGGGATCTTCAGAAGAGGAAAACTTCACTTATTTCCCCCCTCAATCATCTTGGAATTTAACTGAAGACTCTTCTTACATACACATAACTCCT
>PCBA01000046.1 GCA_002730855.1 Gammaproteobacteria bacterium | reverse complement strand
TATGAGAATAATTTTTTACATAATGTTGATTTTCATGCAGCTACAGGCGCACTGGGGGGTGGGGCCTTAACCCTTGTACGGCCAGGTGAAAAAGTTACTATTAGGTGGAAGGCAATTAAACCCGGAGTGTTTGTTTATCATTGTGCCCCGGGAGGAGCTATGGTGCCTTGGCATGTAGTTAAAGGAATGAACGGTGCTGTAATGGTGCTTCCAAGAGAAGGCCTTAAGGATCGTAATGGAAGCCCTATAAGCTACGACAGGGCTTATTACATAGGCGAGCAAGATTTTTATGTACCAAAAGACCCCTCAACCGGTAGGTATAAAGAGTATCTGCAACCCGGTGATGGTTATAGCGATATATTAAAAGTTATGAAAACTTTAACACCCTCTCATGTTGTGTTTAATGGTTCGATGGGGTCTCTCGAAGGAGAAAATGCATTGACAGCCAAAGTGGGGGAATCGGTTATGTTTGTTCACGCTCAATCAAATAGAGATACTCGACCTCACTTAATAGGCGGACACGGTGACTTTGTTTGGCCTAATGGATCATTTAATGACCCTCCAAGAACAAATCTAGAGACGTGGCTTGTTCCTGGAGGGGCCGCAGCAGCATCTATTTATACTTTCAGACAGCCTGGTAACTATGTTTATTTAAACCATAACCTGATAGAAGCTTTTATTTTAGGGGCAAAGGCAGAGGTTAAAGTAGAAGGTAAATGGAATGATGATTTGATGAAACAAATATTGGCCCCTACGAAGATAAATGGTAATGACGGCAATTAAAATGCCCCAAGGATAAGTGTTTTAAATTTAAATTATCTTCGCAGCTTCCCGACAAACTAAAATCTTCTCCAATAAAAAAACAAGAGAGTTGATCTATATCAATTCATTGAAATGCTATTGAACTATCTTAAATTTGAGATATGAGGCCTAAAAATCATGCCTAACAAAGATGAATAGAAATTTTATATTTAGGGCGACAAGCGGAAAGAATAATTCAAATTATCTTGGTTATGTTTTGAATGTTGGTTCAATAGAAGAGCTATTAAAAGTGATAACAGAACTTGGCTTTAAAGCAGAAGCCATGGAATACAAAAGGATACCGCTGTCTTCTAAAGCAGTAGCTGTTTGTTCGCCATTTAGAGATACGGGCAATGGTAAAGATGGCAGCTTTATCTCCGTTAGTCGCTTAACAAATGATTTATTTAAAGAAGAAGATGAGATTCAAAGAGATTTAGAAAAAGCCTTCCATCGTTTAGATACTTCTGGCTAAGACGCCTAGAAAAACAAAGCCAGAACAGGTGACATAACCCCAAAACCAAAGGAGATAAAAAGCACATTTTGAGAAACGGTCGCTTAACCCGGTTGTAATTAACTAACCTTTGAATGGTTTTTTTTAAAGGGTTAACCGGGGAATAAATTACACTATTTACAGGCCTTTGATGTAAAGTTACCAGCGCCTTGATCAATTAAAAAAACTATAAACAACAATTCAGAAACCCATGAGCGAGCTCAACAAAAAAAATCAAGTAATAACCTATTTGTTTGAGCTAGAGCTTATAAAAAGCGTAGAGGATGTTAAAGGGTTCATGAGAGATAACGCTTCGCCTTATGTTTTTCAGTGTTCCGAACCGAAAACTATGAGGTTCGAATGGTTTCTTTCGGAAGATGAGAAGCACGCAACTCTGATAGAGATGTTTGAAGACAGTGATGCGGCAAAATTGCGCCTCAAACACCACTCTGCTAGCCATTTACTTGAAGAATTTCCTAAACACTTCAATATCAAGAGTTTTAAAGTTTTGGGCGATGTAAGGCCTGACCATAAAGAAAACTTAGCCGCTTGGGAGGCGGATATAAGGGCCAGTATCGGCGGGTTCTATAAGAATGCGAAATAAAAAAAACGCACACCCAAGCGCCCAAAGCTCCTAATGGACTGTATTGTTTGTGAGAGCAATTCAACCAAATCTTTTGGTCTTGAAGATAAAGAATACTGGAAATGTAAAGAGTGCTTCGCTATCTTTTTAGCCAAAAGGAATCGTCTTTCACCTGAAGACGAAAGGAGTCGTTACGAACAACACAACAATAAAACTTATGATAAAAAATATAGGAATTTTTTATCAAAGTTATATGGGCCCATGGTAGAAAGCATAGATATTGGCTCTAGGGGGCTAGACTATGGGTGTGGTCCTGGACCTGCCCTAGCTGAAATGTTTAAGGAAGATGGTTTTGATATGGATATTTACGATCCATTTTTCTTTCCTGAAGAAAAAATCTTTTCCAAAAGTTATGACTTTATTTCCTGTACTGAAACCATTGAACATTTTTTTGAACCAGCAAGAGAGTTTAAAATATTAAATAATATGTTGCTTAAAGGGGGAGTTTTAGGGGTGATGACGGCCTTCTTAGAGCCCGAGCAGGACTTTGATCTTTGGTATTACCGCAAAGATCCGACCCATGTAGTTTTTTACCACAGGAATACTTTCAGAAGCATTGCTTCAAAGATGGGCTGGTCTTACACATTTCCAGATAAGGGAGTTGTTTTATTCAAAAAATAGTAATTCTTAAGTTTATAATTAAACCTCAACAACTAAAGGAGAGAGTATGTTTAGTCACATAATGGTAGGCGCAAACGATATAGAGAAATCAAAGTTATTTTATGACAAAGTCTTAGGATCTTTAGGATGTGAACCAGGGGTACTGTCTGTGAATCCAACTGGCCATAAAAGATATATGTATTTATTAGACAACATCATGTTTCTAATCTCTGAGCCTATAGACGATCAGGATGCCACTATTGGCAATGGAAGTACTATTGGTTTTAGTGCGAAGAACCCAGAAGACGCAGATGCTTGGCATGAGGCCGGTGTTAATAACGGCGGAACAACCTGTGAAGGTCCTCCTGGTATAAGAGAAGGGATGGGTATGAAGTTTTATTTGGCCTATTTAAGAGATCCTTCTGGCAATAAATTATGCGCTTTGCACAACATGGCTGGTTAGTCTTCTAAATGCGAGTTGAAACAGAAGGCGCCACCTTAAATTACGAAACAACCGGCGATTCTTCTAATCCAGCTTTAGTGCTTTGGCACGGGGCAGGTTGCACATTAAGAATGTGGGACACAGTATTAAATGATCTAAAAGATAAGTTTTTTTGCATAGCATTTGACGTAAGGGGTGCAGGTAAGAGTATCGTAAGCGTTGAGCCCCTTAACCAATTTACTTTCGAGCAATACTCCAAAGACATTAACTTAATTCTTACAGAGCTTAATATAGAGAAGTTTCACCTTTGGAGTATGGCCTGGGGAACAAGGGCCGCAATAGCCTATTGCTCACTAAATTCTGGGAAAGTTATTTCAGCAGTTTTTAGTGATGCAAGCATAGGTGTAGCAGATATAACGGCACAAAAAGAAGGGGTAAAAAAGGCCCTAGCGATTCAAGAGGAGGAAGGAATACCCAGATTTAATCTCCCTCAAGGCTGGAATGAGCATTGCAACCCAGAGACTGCACAGTTGTCCTTGTCAGTAGCAGGAAAGTTTAATTTAGATCGAGCAATAGACGACCTAAAGATCCTAGCAATGGTGATGACAGGGGACCATGATCCAAACCTTCAGTCCAGTAAAGAGATTTCTCAAAGACTTCCTTTTACAAAATTAAAAATTCTAGAAGGCGTTGGGCACGGATCAGTGTTACAGAGGCCTGATTTAACTGTAGATAATTTTATCGAATTTCATGCATCTCTTGGTTTATCCTGAAACAATGATAGAAGGAAAGACCATAGTTATTACAGGTGCCGCTAACGGAATAGGCAGGGCATGGGCAGAAATGTTTAAAGCTGATGAGGCCGAGGTAATAGCTTGTGATAAAGATGAAAAGAAGCTTCGGGAATTAGATGAATTGGGCATTACTACAGTTTTGGCTGACGTTTCCAAGCCAAAAGAAGTGGAAGGCTTTATAAATTTAGCCATAAATAAAACAGGGAAGATCGATGCTTTATTCAACAATGCAGGGATGGGGTTTGGTTATAAATTAGAAGATTCTCCTGATGGCAAATTTGAACATCATGTTGCTGTCCATCTTTTTGGAACAGTGTATGGAATGAGGTATGCCATTCCATTTATGAGAGAACAGGGCCGAGGAAGAATCATTAATACTATATCAAGGAATGCAGAAACAGATGTGCCTACTACTTCCGCTTACGCGGCTGCTAAGGCCGGAATCTGGTCAGCTTCTAGGGTGGCTGCCAAAGAAGTGGCTGACACAGATATATTGATAAATATGCTTATACCTGGCCCAACCAATACCCAAATTTGGGGTAGAAAAATGAGCCACTTACAAGAACCCGAGGAAACTTACCCTACTGCCAAGATGCTTGCTTTGTTAGAAAAAGGAGGACCAAGCGCAAAGGTTTTTTGGGATGAAAAAGAATACCCTATGTTTAATCAGGAAAATGAAATCCTAAAATAAAAAAAAGGGCCATTCGGCCCTTTTTCTATTTTAAAATTTATTTAGGGGAAGAATTGGGCTGATAATCGTAATATCCTTCTGTAGGAATCATTAAGTGTACATACGGCGTTCCCTTAAACATTACATAAGGTGCCCCTGAAGTAAATTCAGTTGTTTGCCCTTCCATGCTTGATGGGTCTTTTGGTAAAAGCATTAAATGTGGGCCAGATTCTATAAAATGAATGGGGTTTGATCCTTCTCGGTCACCTTCAGAGTAGGCTCTAAAGTTATCTACCCCTGTATCTCCGTGAAGCATCCATATCCACCCATCACTTTGCATTTCAGGTATTGTTTGATTCATATAAGCATCTACCCAGGCTAAAGAAGCGGCATCAGCACATGCCGGGTTGGCTTCGTGAGGAGCCTTGAATCCCTTTTCAGGCATAGGATTGAAAGGCAAGCAAACCCATCCATTTGTTCCCTCTCTTAAAACTTCTCCATTGCCGCCTTTAACGGTTGCTAAGTCCCCTATGAAGTCAGGCGCCGCTGTAGTGTACGCCCAAATCTGCCATTTTGCTGATGTGTGTGAACCGTATGGTTCTGCTGCTGTCAGGCCGCTAGTTAGAAAAATTCCTAATAGACCTATTAAACTATATTTTGTAAACATTTTATCTCCCATATGTTTAGGTTCTTGATAGTATACATGTTCATAAAAATAAGGAGAGACTCTATTTAGACTTCTCTTACCTTCCGCCTATAAGCCCGCTTTTCTTAAGACTTTTAAACGAAGCTTTGGCAACCATGTAAGCATGATTTTTTAGGCCTCCTTTATGTAGGCCGCCCCTCCCTCTGGTTGTTAAAGTTTCTGACCAAATAGGGTCATCTCCTTGAACGCTAAAGAGCTTAACTCTAAATTTGATGATAGCCAGGTCGTCTATAGAAGTTCCCCCACCGCCACTGGCGTCACCTGAACTTGCGTCAATCCATCCACCTCTCCTGGTATCTATATCGAGAATCCAGACTATAAAGGCACTGTCTGCACCAGAATCCATTGCAAACTGTAGGCGCTCATCATCACCGTATTGTTTAACGTCAGGAAAGTTTTCGGTGTCTAAAAGGCACTCTATTTCTTCATTGAGCAACATTTCTTGTAACCTCTTTTCTATATAGCCCTTAGTCGGGTTAGTCGCATTAATGACATTGATGTACACCTTTTTAGGTTTATAGCTTTCATACCCTTCTAGCGCTTCTCCTATTAATAGATTAAAGCTCAAGCATAGGACCATAATAGCGGCTATTTTGTTGATCATAACAAGTACTTCCTCGTGTTATTATTGGATTTATTGTAACTCAAAAATTAAGGGCAGATTGTGGAAGCGAATGAAGCATAAATTTATAGCTCCAAAGTTATGAAAGTAAATACAATTTTGATAATTGGAATTCTCTTATTATTTTCATGCTCTGGATCAAAAGAAGTAAGTTTAGATGCCTTTGATTTAGAAGAAGATGTTTTTGTTTCGGGCAAAGGGCTGATGGCCCTTCAGTATGGTTTGCACCCGCTTGAAGATCAATCAGAAAACCAAAGAATTTTGATGATAGGCGTGCATGGAAGTGCAAGCAGAGGCTATGAATGGGTTTATCCTTTAAAAACCCTGGACACTCATGAGACCTTAACCTTGTTTTTTCGATGGAATGACAATAATTGTCCTGGTCCGTCGTACGAAAAGCTAAAGTCATCGATAGATTCAATGTTGCAATCAAATCCGAACCTGAAAGAAGTGGTGATTGCGGGTCACAGCTACGGGGCTTTGCTTGTGTCTATGTTCTCATCTGACTGGACTAACGAAATTTCCCTGACTTTACATACAATAGCAGGTCCGTTGGCGGGCATTTCATCAGTCAAAAGCTTTTGTTCGTATAGCGAACCAACCTTAATAAATGACAATGTTAGTTTTTATGAGTGGAGAACCATAAAAGAAATAGATGGAGCTTTTAAAAGTTTAGATTTTGATCCTCAAGTGATCAACCTTCCAGGTAGCAATGTAAAAAGATTGCCAGAAACATACAATGGGAGAAAGCTAGGCCATAATTGGTCGGTAAGCTGGGTAGCAGATGAGATCAATAAAGGTATACCAAATTAAAAGGAGGTTTCGAACATGAGAAAAGCAATTAAAGCTATTGTTGTTACTGGTTTCGTTTTAATAATATTTATTTTTATTAATGCACTTGCACACAATCCTTCGATAAAACAAAAACTTGAACCAATAAGTTTCGATATAAATGAAAGTGGGGCAATAACTCACCTTTCTGAGTCTATTAAATTCAAAACTGTTTCAAATCAACAAGCAACAAAAAAAAATATAGAAGAATTTAAGGACTTTATAGGCTGGCTTAAAATTAATTACAAATTAGTTCTAAAAAACACCTCTCTACAAACCTTTAATGAAACTTTATTGTTTAAGTGGGAAGGTCAAGATGTAAGTCTAAAACCTATCCTTTTAACTGGACATTATGATGTGGTACCAGTAATTCCTGGCACTGAAGACAAATGGAAAGAGCCGCCTTTCTCAGGAAGAGTAGATTCTGTCTATGTATGGGGCAGGGGCGCCCTGGATGATAAGAGCGGGGTAATTGGTATCTTGGAGGCTGTTACTTATCTTATGGAAAAAGGTTTTAAACCCACTAGGACTATATATTTAAGTTTCGGGCATGATGAGGAAATAGGGGGTGTTAATGGAGCCGCTTTAGTCGCTAAATATTTATCTGACAACGACATACAGCTTGAGTGGTCTTTAGACGAAGGTTCTTTTTTGTTAGGAGGCTTCATACCTAACGTAGACAAGTTAGTGGCTGCTATTAATGTTGCTGAAAAAGGTAGTGTCACAATGCAGGTAGTTGGAAAGGCTCAAGGCGGTCACTCTTCCATGCCAACTTCTAAGTCTGCAGTAGGCCACCTGTCTAAGGCTTTGGCTAAGCTTGAAGATAATCGAATGCCAGGAGGCCTCGAAGGTTTAAGCCTAGAAATGTTTGATGAGATGAGTAAGCATATGCCTTTTATCTATAAAATTGCTTTTGCAAATCGTTGGCTATTTGGAGGGTTAATTGACTCTTATCTATCTAGAGTGCCTATGACCAATGCAATGCTAAGAACAACTACCGCGCCTACAATGCTTTCGGCTAGCATCAAGACCAACGTTCTGCCGATAGAAGCAATTGGTACAGTTAATTTTAGAATACATCCAAGAAATACAGTTAAGGATGTTTTCGAGCATGTTAGTAACTTGGTAGAGAGCGAAGATGTCGATGTTAGACTCATGTCATATTCTGGAAGGCCCGCTAGTGAAGTTTCAAGCTGGGAATCTAGAGGTTATAGGGTTATCGAAAAGTCAGTACAAGAGATTTTTGGAGATGTTGTAGTTGTGCCCGGTCTTATGATAGCTGGATCTGATTCTAGGCATTATGGAAAGGTTGCTGATGATGCTTATAGGTTCAATCCATTCCCCCTTTCAAATGATGAATTCGCTAGCTTCCACGGAACTAACGAAAAAATAAAAATTAAAGCCTTTACAGAGGGCATAAAAGCTTATATTCGAATTATAGAAACAGGTTCATCTAAATAATTTAATGCGTGCTATCGAAAACTTATTGCAAGACCGAGGAGTCAATTATGGCTGGGTGATGGTTTTGGTGGTTTTTGTGTTGAGTGGGTTAGCCTTTGGATCTATGGCTTCAATTTCTGTTTTTTTAAAACCAATCTCAGCTGATTTTGGTTGGTCAAGAGGGGCGACTTCTCTGGCTTACTCTGTTGCCGCCTTCTCTTCAGCTTTATTTGGTGTTATTTGGGGTGTTGTAGCCGATAAATACGGAACTCGTTGGTTTGGACTAGTTGGAGCCGCTGGTATGACTTTATGTCTTTATTTGCTAAGCGCACTAACTTCTTTATTTCAATTTTATCTACTCTATTTTTTATTCGGTGCCCTGGGGGGCGCCTTGCTGTTCTCGCCCCTTTATGCAAATGTTGGGTTTTGGTTTCGGGAGAATCCAGGATTGGCATTAGGTGTAGCGGCATCAGGAGGAGCAATAGGCCAAGCATTTATTCCTCATCTTAGTGGTTACTTTATCAATTATTCTGGATGGCAAAGTGCCTACGTTAGTTTATCTATTATTTATGCAATGATATCCTTTCCCATTGCTCTTCTAATAAAAGAATCGCCCCTGAGGGAACTTGCCCGCAATAAAGGCGAACAAGAGCCTAGAAGTTTCCCTGTATCAGAAAAAGAAGTTGTTATATGGATAAGTATTGCGATTATTTTTTGCTGTGTATGTATGTCTGTTCCGATTATGCACTTGGTACCTCTGTTAACGGATTCAGACTTTTCTCTTGAGTTTGCGACGAAAGCACTCATGGTTTTAATGTTTTGCGGTGCACTTGGAAGAATTTGTGGCGGATTGTTAGGGGACTATATAGGCCCTTTACCAGGTTATATCCTTATGTCTGTAGGTCAAACGATATCTGTCGTTTGGTTTCCTCAAGTATCAGACATGATAGGAATATATTTGTTGGCTGCTTTTTTTGGATTTACTTACTCTGGTGTAATGTCTAGTATTCTGGTTTGTACTAGGATGATGGTTTCAGCACAATTTGCAGCAAGAGCAATGAGCTTGACCTCTTTTTTTGGATGGATAGGAATGGGATTAGGGGGATTTCTGGGAGGTTATTTTTTTGATTTAGAAGGAAATTATCTTTGGGCTTTTACTTTTGCTGGAATCATGGGGTGCGTAAATATATTAATACTTTCTCAGTTTTGGATGCGCGTAAAGAGACAAGAGAAACTGTTACTTGCTCGAAGCACTTAATATGAACACTGCAGCAAATCTAGAAGAATTAAATCTATTGAGCTTTAACAAAAAGAAGCTTCAAGATTTTTTTGTTTCAATAGAAGAAGAACCATTTCGAGCCTTGCAGGTAATGAAATGGATTCATCAACGAGGTGTTTCAGATTTCTCAGAAATGACCGATCTTTCAAAAGAACTTAGGGCAAAACTCGAAGCGAGTTGTATTATCAGAGCACCTGAGGTTGTTTACGAAAAGACATCACAAGATGGAACAAAGAAATGGGTAGTACGCGTGGGCAGCAAAGACCTCATAGAGATGGTTCTAATACCTGAAAAAAATAGAGCCACTTTATGCGTCTCTTCTCAAGTTGGCTGCGCTGTTGATTGCAGTTTTTGTGCAACAGGCAAACAGGGGTTTTCAAGGAATCTAAATTTAGATGAAATTATAGGCCAGGTTTGGGTAGCGGCTAATTCATTCGGAGTCCCTAGGGCACCAGATTCGAGGAACATAACAAACGTAGTGATGATGGGTATGGGAGAACCTTTATTAAACTTTGAACCAGTAGTAGATGCCATGAATTTAATGATGGATGATAATGCGTATGGGCTTTCTAAAAGGAAGGTAACTCTAAGCACTTCAGGGATAGTTCCCAAGATAAAAGATCTGGGAAAGGTTACTGATGCCGCCTTAACCATTTCATTACACGCACCCAATGATGAATTAAGAAATAAGCTGGTTCCTGTTAATAAAAAATACCCCATAAAAGAGTTAATTGAATCTGTAAAAGGGTACGTGGACGGCTGCTCTGACAAGCGGGTAACAACTATTGAATATATCTTAATTGAAGATGTTAATGATAGCTTGGAGTTGGCAGAAGAATTGTGCGAACTTCTGAAACAACTTCCCTGCAAAATAAACTTAATTCCCTTTAATCCTTTTCCGGAATCAAAATATAAAAAACCTTCCGGAAATAGAATTAAACGCTTTCAGAACTATCTTCAAGAAAAGGGATACGTGACTACAATTCGATCAACCCGAGGTGACGATATAATGGCTGCTTGTGGCCAACTGGTTGGAAAAGTGAACGATAAGACGAGGAAGATAGAGAGGGCAAAAAATAAGCAAAAAATAAAATCTAAAACAATATAAATGATTCAAACTGTAGCGATAATAGGAGCTGGAATAGCTGGCCTTACTGCGGGATGTGCTCTGAGAAAATATAAGATTAAGGTAGATATTTTTGAACGATCAGATTCTGTTACAGAATTTGGAGCAGGAATAACACTATCAAAGAATGCCACTTCCCTTCTCAGGGATTTAGATCTATTTGATGAACTCGAAACAAGCAGCTATACCCCAAAAGGATCTTTTATAAGGCATTACAAAACAGCTAAACAAATAGCTCATGTTGATTTTAATAAGGATTTTTTGACGGCGGACAGAAGAGACTTAGTACATATCTTATCTAAAAGATTTCTAGATATGGGAGGTAGTTTACAGCTATCACGCACAATAGAAAAAGTTGAAGCTAAAAGCGGAAAGCTTATTTTTTCTGACGGGGAAAATTGTTATGCAGACCTTGTGTTGTCTTGTGATGGCATAAAGTCCAGAATTAGAGAAGATATTTTTGATAGTACCGAGCCTCGTTTTACCAATAATATTGCGTGGAGGGGGGTTATAGAAAGATCAAATCTCCCAGAATTTCCAGGCAACGATCAAGTAAATATTTACCACGGCCCAGGAGGACATGTAGTTCACTATCCAATGGGGCACAAGGACATGGTTAACTTTGTAGCTATAGAGACTAGAGAAAACTGGGAAGAAGAGTCCTGGAAAAGAGAGGGCAATAAAGAGGATCTGCTAAAGCCTTTTAAAGGGTGGAATGAAAACCTACAAAATATTTTCTCTTCCTCCGAAAAGGTATACAAGTGGGGGCTTTTCGACCGAAAGGTGCCCAAATTGCTCTCCAAGGGGAAAGTTTTCTTGTTAGGTGATGCGGCACATCCGATGGTTCCTTTTTTAGGGCAAGGTGGTTGCATGGCCATTGAAGATGCTTTTACTTTGGCAGTTTTGGTTGATAAGTTCAAAGATGATTTAGATAAAATTAAAGTCTCCTATCAACAATTAAGGCGAACAAGAGGAAATCTCATTCGACAAAGATCTAAGTTCCAAGGAAAATTTAACCACCTTTCAAACCCTTTATTAATGAGATTAAGAAATTTGGCAGTAAAGCTATTCGTCAAGCCTAACATGGAGAACATTCACTCGTACGATGCAATAAAGGAAATTTCTAAGGTTGCGTAGTTAATACCGCTTGATTCTCTTAAACCTAAAGATTAGTCTTTCTTTTCTATTTGGGGAAAAATATGAGTTACGCTGAACATAGAAAAATTATTGATGCAGACAGCCACGTAATAGAGCTGGAAGATTTTTTAATCTCTGCAGCTGATAGAGAAGATAAAAAGGTTATTCCTTCCATGTCATCTCAAAAGGAACTACCAGTAGTAGAGGCAGGGCTTGATAGAGGTAAAGAGCTTTTTAAGAAGAGGCAAGAAGATCCTGAAATAATGGCTAAATTTGATAATGCCATCTTGGACAACACGAAAAGTGGTTGGAACAGAGTGGGGGCCTTCAATTCAAAAGAAAGATCGCACGCTATGGATGTTTTTGGATATTTAATTCAATGGGTCCTTCCAACTTTCTCCTTTCATCAAATAGCCCATTCTGAAGATCCGAAAGTGTTAGAGGTTGGATCAAAAACTTTAAACAGAGCTATGGCAGAGTTTTGTAAATCAGATGATAGGCTAAAAGCTATAGGCTACATCCCTTTGCAGCTTGGTCCAGAGAAATCCTTGGAGTTAATGAAACAAGGTTTTGAAGAAGGGTGTTATTCTTTCATGATAGATACCAATGAACCAAACGAAAAAAATATATCATTCACTCACCCTGATTTTGACCCTGTTTGGGACTGCTTTGTTGATCAAAAGGCACCTTTTGTTGTGCACGTGGCGGTAAATGGGCACTATAAAGCTGTTTCGGGGAGCTTTAAAAATAATGGCAAAACTGAATTAGAGCTTGGTGGAGACGCGCCAACAGGGGAACTTGGATTAATGACCATTAATAGTAGTGCAGAGCTTTTCTTGTCAGCCATGATATTTGATGGAGTGTTTGATAGACATCCTAATCTAAAAGGAATCTCCATGGAGCATGGAGCTTTTTGGTTGCCTTCTTGGCTCAAAGCCCTTGATTACACAGCATCTTTATTTAAAAGGAAAAGAGAGTTTAACGATCTGCCTTCAGAGGTAGCCAAAAGACACCTTAAAGTATCTCCTTTTCCTGGCGAGCCTATTGGTTGGATAATAGAAAATATTGGATCCAATATGTTGGTTTACGCATCAGATTATCCACACCCTGAAGGCACCTCTGATCCTATAGGCAAGTTTGAGGCCACTATGACGGAATGTGATGAAGAAATCATGGATGCTTTTTACCATGGAAACATGGAAGAGCTGATGGGAATAAAGTTATAGAATTTTGCCTCAAGCAGAAGCAAAGGTACCTTTAAAAAACACTATAGCTTATGGCCTCCCAGGTATAGGTGCCGGTTATATGTACTTGCTTATGAGCTTGTACGTAATGAAATTCTCTACGGACGTCCTTCTTATTTCTCCGGTGGTGATGGGTTTAATATTTAGCATATCTAGAATTTGGGATGCCTTCTCAGATCCAATTGCAGGTTATTTAAGTGATAGAACAAAACTTAAATTTGGGAGGAGACGTACTTGGATAATAGTAAGTTGCATTCCAATATCTTTAGGATTTTTAGCAGTTTTTTCACCACCACCTGCTTTGGAAGGTCAAGATTTAGATCGGTGGATGATGTTTGCTATTTTAGGATTTTACTCAGCAATGACTATATTCTTTGTGCCCCATTTAGCCTTGGGGGCTGAGCTTTCAACTGATTACCATGAAAGGACAAGACTTTTTGGTGTTCGCCATATTTTTTATACCATTGGATCAATTTTAGCGCTCGGCACAATGCATTACTTAATACAAGAAGAGATAAGGCCGGGTGGCGATGTAAGGGGTCTGGCAGGCAACCTTGCTTTATGGTCTGTCGTTATTACATCGTTTTTAATCATTTATTCTGTCTCAAGGCTTAGAGAAAATCCTGACTACCAAGATAGAGTTAACAAAAACCCTTTCCAGGCTTTTGTAGACGTATGGAAAAATCCTCACGCTAAAATTCTAGTTGTTATTATTTTTATTGAGAACATAGGGGGAGCTGCTATTGGAGTTCTAACTTTATATATAGCTCAATACGTTGTGGAAGCTCCCGCTTGGGCGCCACTCATAATATTTGCCTACATGCTTCCTTCAACTCTATCGGTGCCCTTATGGATACCGCTCTCTAAGAAGTTTGGAAAGATTAATCTTTGGTTTTTTAGTTTGCTTTTAACGGGTGTGTCTTTCGGGGCAATATTCCTGATTTTGTTTGCTCCTTCTGTTGAAGGAAGATTGATAATAATTTTCATTGGAGCTTTTTTCGCCGGAATTGCAGCTGGGTGTGGAGGCTCTATAGGGCCTTCAATAGAGGGCGATGTAATAGATTATGATGAGTATTTAACTGGTGAAAGGAAAGAGGGGTCTTATTTCGCGGCATTAAATTTTGTTTATAAGAGCGCTACAGGCGTAATGCTCTTATTAACTGGATTTGTTCTAGAGTTTTCAGGCTTTATTCCAAATCAGCCTCAGACAGTGGAGGTTAAAATTGCTTTAACTAGTCTGTATGGCCTGGTTCCGTTGATTTGTTATAGCCTGGGGGCGGCCTTGTTGCTTTATAAATTTAAGCTTGGTGAAAAAGAATACGAAAAAGTTAGAAAAGCATTAGATGAAGCCACTTAGTGCAGATATTTTAAAGGCCCCTATAATGCGCTATTTAAAAGGAAAAAAATATGCCTGAGATGACATTGCTTGGATGGTTTCACACTGTATTGGGCTCTTTAGCTCTACTGACAGGATTTTACACTGTGTATAAATATAGAATTATTTCTTTGTTAGAAACCTCAGGAAAATATTACATCTATATAACGTTTCTTGTTGCTGCCTCCGCATTAGGAATTTACAACCAGGGCGGCTTTGGAGTCGCACACATATTGGCCGTTTTAACCTTGGTTGCTTTGTGCGGTGGAATAATTATGGAAAAGACTAATTTATTTGGCTTCCTTTCTAAATACTTCCAAGCTATTGGTTACACCAGCACGTTGTTATTCCATATGATTCCAGCAATAACCGACTTTTTAAGAAGGCTGCCTGTTGGAGACCCTTTCATAGATTCATTTGAAGACCCTTTGCTGGCTAATTTTCATTTAGCTTTCCTCTTAACTTATTTGATTGGGATAATTCTTCAGATGTATTGGCTTAAGAAATCAGGTTAAAAGAAAAGGCCTAATTCAGTGGAAAATAGAAAATTTAAACCTTTTGGGGGTGTAAGCTCATTGACTCTTGGAGGAGGGGGATTGGGTCAAATCTGGGGAGAGACTACAAGAGAAGAGGCGGTAGCCACTGTTAGCCTGGCTATAGAGAATGGAATAACGCACATTGATGTAGCTCCCATGTATGGAAAAGGAGAGGCCGAGATAGTTGTAGGAGAGGCCCTTAAAGGCAAAAGTATTGATGGAATTCACGTAACAACCAAATGCAGACTAGGAACTTTGCCCGATGATCAAGTATATGATTACTTAAGTAAGTCGCTAACGAGAAGTTTAGATAGCATGAACCTTCAAAGGGTTGACCTTTTTCTTTTACATTCACAGCTTATCGAGGATGGTTTTATTCTCCACACCAATGATGAGTTTAAACACAGGACCTCAACGACTTTATCCTCATTCTTCAATACCGTTATCCCTTCTTTTGAGAAACTAAAAGAAGAAGGAAGAATTGGAAGCTGGGGCATAGGAGGGCTTGGCCAAAACAAAGCTTTGAAAAAGGCTATAAATCATGAGATTAAACCTGAAGCCATCCAATGCGTAGTGAACCCTTTAAATTCAGCAGGTGCAATAGGCTATGTTGACAGAGAGTATAATCCCAAAGAAATACTTCTAGAAAGCCAGAAGAATAATATACCAATTTTAGCCATTAGAGCGGTTCAAGCTGGTGCTCTTACGGAAAAAATGGATAGAGATCCACATCCTTCTGGAATGGACAAGCTAGACTTTGATGATTACGAGAGGGCAGCGCCTTTCAGGGCTTTGGCTAAAAGATGGAATGAGTCAGCAGCATCATTAGCCTATAGATATGCTTTGAGCATCAAAAATATTTCTTCAATTATTTTAGGGGTTAAAAATAGGGACGAACTTAAAGATTGTATTAAATACGAACAAAAAGACAGATTAACAAAAGATCAAATAGAAGAAATAGACAAAGTAATGTCTTCCTAGTAAGGAGTAAATTTTTTGTATGCAAAAAAGCCTAATAACTCTTCTTTTATTTACTAATTTACTAATGTCTAGCGAAAGATTTACAAATACAAACAACATATCCGACGAGCGCTCTTTCAAGGAGTTTTTAAAATGGACTTTAACTAGCAAAAATCCAGAAAGAGTTGAGATTGAGATTTCAAATGAGTGGGAAAATTTAGATCAGGACTATAAAGACTATATTGTCTGGATTGGGCACGCAACCTTCCTTATCAACGTTGATGGAATAAACATACTCACTGATCCAGTTTTCTCTAAAAGAGCTTCTCCCATGAGGCTTGCAGGACCTAAGAGGTATATTCCTCCAGCAATACCTTTAGATAAATTACCTGAAATTGATGTGGTTACCATTAGTCATAATCATTATGACCATCTAGATATAAGGTCATTAAAGAAGTTATTTGAAAGGAATAAAGATACTGTATTTTTAGTTCCAAAAGGAGATAAGCAACTACTTCAAAAAAAAGGTATTAAAAACGTCTATGAATTTTTATGGTGGGAAGATAAAGAACTTAATAAGGAGCTGAAATTTACTTACACGCCTGTACAGCATTGGTCTGCTAGGGGGCTCAGAGACAGAAATAAAAGCCTTTGGGGGGGTTGGTTTATACAATTTCCTGAACGAACTATCTATCATGCTGGCGATACAGGTTATTCAGAAGATTTTATTGAAACTAGAAAAAGATTAGGCTCTCCTGATTTGTCGCTTATTCCTATAGGCGCATACGCACCTCAATGGTTTATGGGCTATAGCCACGTAAATCCAGAAGAAGCAGTTCGAATATCTCAAGACTTAGGGTCTAAACAATCTTTGGCGATGCATTGGGGAACCTTTCCTTTAACAGACGAAGAAGTTTTAGAGCCGCCAGCTTTGCTTAAGAAAGCTTTAAAAGAAAAAAATCTTGATGAAGAATACTTTATGACTTTAAAGCCTGGAAAAATATTCAATCTTTCGCAACAGGAACCTTAAATATTACATAAAGCAATCCTATCAGGCCCAAAACTCCAACTGTTATTTGTAGATTTAGATTTTCAATTCCAAAAATTACTGAAGAACCCACAAACAATACGATCATACTAATCGCTAATATTTTTGCTTTTTTAGGAATGCCCCTCCCTTCCCTATAGTTTTTCAAGTACGGACCAAATGTTTTATTGCTAATTAGCCAATTGTAGAGTTTCTGAGAAGATCTTATATAGCACGCGGCCGCTAGTATTAAGAAGGGGGTGGTTGGCAGTCCAGGGAGAATAACTCCGACTCCAGCTAATAACACGAAAAAAGAACCAAGCAATATCCAAAGGGCCTTTATAAGGGCATTACTGGACTCCTTAGCTTTGTGAATGTCTGGGCTATTGCTTGTACTAATATCTTCCATATTCTAAATCTTTTTTTAACTTCTTTCAGTTCTTAGAAAGTATACTTTAGTGATGCAGAAAGCCCCCTTCCGCTCTGTCCATATAAATCAAGATCTGGGTCATTCTCAGGGTGCATAGCAACAGAAGCCCATGTTTTATATTTTTTGTCTGTAGCGTTTTCTAAAGCAAGCCTAAATTCTAAATTTTCACTTGGATTATATGATGCGTATATATCTAAAAGACCATAACCGGAAGTTGAAGCTCGGGGGTCGCAAGAATTATTAAGACACACGTCCATTAATCCGCTTCTACTATTATCAACAATGTTTAGCATGCTTTTTATTAACCATTTTTCATCCTCAGAGTGCCAAGTTAAACCAAGCATCAGCTCTTTCGGATCAACGTGAATCATTGGGTAGGTAGTTCCGTCGGTTTTTGCTTGGTCGCCTGAACTAGCAGCAAAAGCAAAATTGTAAGAAATTTGGTCAGAAATTCTTCTATCAAACTTTAACTCAACGCCTTTGATGTCTACATTATTTATATTTTGATATTGATAGACCCCCAGCCCCTGCGAGAAACCTATTATTTCGTATTGAATGAAGCCATCAACCTTGTTGTTGTATAAAGCTATTTCCCACGATTGAGATTCGTTAGAAGACCTGAGGCCAATTTCATAACTTTTGCTCTCTTCTGAATCTAGGTTTGGGTTGGGAATAACTGTGTAATGATATAAATAATTTGTGAAGACACTATTGGAGGTTTCATAATCTGGAGCCTTAAATCCTTCAGAATACTGGGCAAAGAGAGTTAAGCTCTCATTTAGATCAAGTAAATATCCTAGCTTAAGAGAGAGAGCGTCATCGGAGGTATTGTAAATTTGATAATCTAGAATATTGCCATTTTGAAGCAGGGCATCCTTGTAGGTATCAAGTTTATAGTCATCGTATCTAAACCCAAAATTTAGGACAGAGTTGTTTGTAAGGCTGTATCTATCATTAAAAAAGAAAGCCTTTCTTTCGGTTTCTGAATCAGGGAAGGTCTTATTGGGGTAAGTCTCTCCATCAACATCATTGCTAGGAATCTGAGTCATTAAGTTTATTTCTGTAAGCATCCTGGGTCTTTCTGTTTTTGTGTTAACCAAATCAATTCCATAAACAATGTTATGGTTTCCTGAAGTTTTAAAAGCCTCTAAGACAAGCCCTTCAGTAGACTGATTAAAATCAAAATCCCTAATTCTCATAGTGGGGATTGGGGCTGCATGCATTCCACTTAGAAAGGAAACTTGATTTTGTATAGTTATTTGTTTTTGTTCTGTATCTTGAACATAAATAGATACATTAGCACTGTCGAAAAGAAATCTTTCTTTCGTGGTGCCTAAATTGACGCTTAACCTTTCTCTTGTGCCTTCGTCTTGCCCCGAAGAGGAGCTTATAGCTCTTGGGGTCGGGAAGTAGATGAATCCTATTTCAGAATTAATTAACCAATCGCTCTCCCAGTCTTGAAAATCTGCTACAAAAGTTATTTCTGTATTCTGAGATGGAGTAATAATCAATTTAGCAAAAAGACTTTCTTGGTCTCCTTCCATAGGGTTTGCAGATAAAGAAAAATCTTCATGAATCTCTGTTTCTTTAAGATCTCTGCTTACTAGCTGTATAAGCCCTTCAGTATTCTCGTTTATATAGGCTCCTAATAAATTGAGTTTATTTTGTTTATTGGCATTGTTGTAGGAAGCATTAGCAGCCAGGTATTTCTCACCCCCGCCTGTTAAATCAGAAGGGCTTTTTGTTGTATAAGCAATGGTCCCGGCCAGTCCATCAGAGCCATGTTCGACAGAACTAGGGCCTTTGATTATTTCTACACCCTTAAGAAGATCTGTCTCAACAGTATCTCTTCCAAAGCCAGCATAAGAGTCTGCAAGTCTAACCCCATCTATTAAGTAGATTGCTCCACCATGGATCCCTCTAATATGAATCATTTTTGTTAGAGATCTTCCGTATTCAGTCTCCTTATGAGAAGAAATACCAGGCATATGCCTCACTAGTTCTTGTAGGCCGTCTACCATCTCAATATTTAGTTCATCTGAAGTTATAGTTTCTACAGTTCCTATTACTTTTGAGGCTGGTATAGGGATTCTTTGGGCCGTAACAATAACTTCATCTGTATCTTCTGGAACATTAGAGGTAGAAAATTGAGAAAATATCATCAATAGCATCGCAAAAAATATAAATTTAAAATTTTTCATACATCTATCCTATTTGTTGGTTTGGGTTTTCAAAAAGAGTGCTATTATAGGGAAGAATTAGAAATATAAAAGATGATTTACATCAATTTTGAGACATTTTGAGACAAATATAAATATATAAATGCCAAAACTATATAAAGCAATAAAGCTTAGCAAGGGCTTGAAAATAGGATTAAGAGAACCCGAAGGAGAGGAGTGGTTTGCAGACATGACCCTAAATACAAACAAGAGGACGTGCAGGAAGATAAATGTACCTTTCTTGCCTAAAGACAAAAAGAATATGTCATTGGCAGAAGAGAAGGCGGTAGAGCTATTCAACTTCCTTCAAGAAAAAGATGAGAAAGAAAGAAGTTATAAAATTTATGTTCCAAGTTGGCAAACTAAGTTTTTTACTTCATCTTTACTCTTGTTGTGGCTTACAGGAATTTTGTGGATATTCTTAGGTTTTTTAGGAGATGCGCCATTTGGGCAAACACAAATATTAATATTACATGGGTCTATGATAATACCAACTTTAGTTAGTTTAGGAGTCTTGATTGTTTCTCACTTACCAGAAGGTTGGGAGCCTACAAAAAAAAGGAAATCTGGACTTTTATTAAGCTTTATATTGTTCTTTTTGGTTGTTTCAGGATTTCTTCTGTTTTATACAAACACCTTCATAAGCGAACAAATAAGTTATTCACACTCTGCTATTGGTTTAGTGCTTATCCCCTTGATTTTTTGGCATTACAAAAAGAAGGCTGTCACTTAAGAGAGGTTAAAGATCTCCTTTTGCACGAATTTCGCTTTGATCTATAGTGAATTGCTTACCGTATCTCGCTTCTAGCTTCTTTTGATTTTCAGTTATTACTTCAACAGGATCTAATCCTAAAGACATGCAGGCTGTAACCCAATACCACATAATGTCTCCAAGTTCCCTTTTCATGTGAAAAATATTATCTTCATCAGCAGGCTTGCCCTGAAGCACCATCTTTTTAACAATTTCAACAAACTCCCCAGCTTCACTACCTAGGCCCAGAGCTCCTGTTAGAAGTCTTGGTATATCTATATCAGAGTTTTCTTGAATATTGTCCAAAGACTCCTTAAGTTTCTCTATTTTTAGGCTAGGATCGCTAGTAACTTTAGTTACAAAATCACAGTAAATTTTAAAAAATTCAGTTGCTTCTTTCATCCTTTCATCATACCTAAACTATTAAAAAATGAAAAAGGATTTACCCATCATTCTTAGTTAAAATAGCCTAGTGGACGTATCTGAAATATTTGAATCTTTAAATGAACCTCAAAGACAAGCTGTAACTTCAGATTCTAACAATTTATTGGTTTTAGCGGGAGCAGGTTCAGGTAAAACAAGAGTAATCGCTCACAGAGTAGCTTGGCTTATAAAGGCAGGTGGCATCAATCCCCATTCAATTTTAACCGTAACTTTTACTAATAAAGCTGCACGTGAGATGCGAGGGCGTATAGAAGGGATAGTAGAGCAAGAGATGGGCAATTTTTGGTGTGGAACATTCCACGGCATATCTCATAGGCTCCTTAGAGCTCATTGGGAAGAGGCCGGTTTAAGAAGAGAATTTGCTATTTTGGATTCTGAAGACCAATACAGAGTCATTAAAAGGGTGAGTAAGTCTCTAGGTTTAGATGACACTAAATGGCCTCCAAGACAAATTCAATGGTTCATTAACAAACAAAAGGATGAGTGCAGAAGGTCAAAAGACGTTGAAACAGCAGATGATTATTTTGCTGAAAAAGTGAATGAGGTTTATGCGGCTTACGAGGAGTTGTGCGAGAGAGAAAGTTTAGTAGATTTTGGCGAGTTACTTTTAAGAACCTATCTACTTTTAAAGACCAATGAAAATGTTTTGGATCATTATAAAAAGAGATTTAGGCACATACTGGTTGATGAGTTTCAGGATACCAACGAAGTTCAATATCAATTTTTAAAACTATTATGCGAAGGTGAAGGCCATATTATGTCCGTAGGCGATGATGACCAGTCTATTTACGGCTGGAGAGGAGCAAAGAGTGAAAATATAAATCGTTTTACTAAGGATTACAAAAACACAGAAATAATAAGACTAGAACAGAATTACAGGTCCACCTCTATCATTTTAGGCGCAGCAAATGCCGTCATAGAAAATAATCAAGGAAGGATGGGTAAGGAGTTATGGACCGAACAGAAGGAAGGGGAGCCTATATCAATTTATTCGGCCTACAACGAAGATGATGAGGCAAGATACGTTGTAGGGAGTATCCAGAACTGGATGGAACAAGGAAGAGATTTAAATGAAGTTGCTATTCTTTACAGATCAAATGCACAATCTAGAGCACTGGAAGAAGCAATTCTAAGGGAAGGTCTGTCTTATAGAATTTATGGTGGTTTAAGATTTTATGAAAGGGCGGAGATAAAAAATGCGATGAGCTATCTTAGGCTTGTATTTGGAAGAGAAGACGATGCTGCTTTTGAAAGGGTAATTAATATACCTCCCAGGGGGATAGGGGCTAAGACCTTAGATATTATAAGGTCAAGAGCTCAGAAGATAGAGACATCTCTCTGGAAGGCCTGTCAAGATTTATTGGAAACAGATGGCCTAACTCCTCGTGCCAGTCAATCGGTTGAGGGCTTTCTGTCAGATTTCGAGGATTTAGAGATAGAAACCAAGGATCTCCCTTTAAGGGATCTTGTCGATCACGTTATCCAAAGGAGCGGATTGATTGAGTATCATAAAAAAGAAGCGGGTGAAAAAGGAAGAACTAGGGTAGAAAACTTAGCAGAGTTAGTCACGGCTGCTTCAGATTTTGAACCCGAACCTTTAGATGATGCAGAAGAGATCCCTTTAAAATTGTTTATTGATCATGCCGCCTTAGACGCAGGTGAGACGCAAGCATCGGATCATGAATCTGCCATTCAGCTTATGACCCTTCACTCTGCTAAAGGGCTAGAATTTCCACTTGTTTTTATAACGGGTTTTGAAGAAGGTCTTTTTCCTCATAAGTTGTCTATAGAGGAAGCTGATCAACTTCAAGAAGAGAGAAGACTTTGTTATGTTGGCATGACAAGGTCAATGGAAAGGCTTTTTATAGTTCACGCTGAAATGAGAAATCTCCACGGCACAGAAACTTTTAATCCTCCCTCAAGGTTTTTGAGAGAAATACCAGAGGAGCTAACTTTAGAGGTAAGGACGGGCGGTAGTATTCCCAGACGCAATACCTTAAGTGGCAAGGTTTCCAAAGGAGAGGTCCCGGACACAGAGTTTAAGCTTGGGCAAAGGGTCTTCCATGAAGTTTTTGGAGAAGGTGTCATTTTGAACTATGAAGGCCAAGGATCAAATGCCAGAGTAGAAGTGAATTTTGATTCAAGTAAAACTAAGTGGTTAATGGTTTCTTACGCTAAACTGCAGAACATATAATAAGGAAAGATATGAAAAAATTGTTTCTAACTGTTTTCGTTTCTGTAACATTAATTTCTTGTTCAAACGAACAGGCTTCCATTGAAGAGGGGTCTTGTTTTTCTAACGGAACCAGTACTTATAAATGGACTATGGTTACAACTTGGCCTAAGAATTTTCCTGGTTTAGGTTTGGCACCTGAGAATTTTTCTAAGTATGTTAATGAGATGACTTGTGGCCGAATGAAGATCAAAGTTTATGGTGCAGGAGAGTTTGTCCCTGCTATGGGGGTTTTTGATGCAGTTTCTCAAGGGAATGTTCAATTAGGTCATGGAGCTTCCTATTATTGGACTGGAAAGATCAAATCTTCCCAGTTTTTCACAGCAGTACCTTTCGGGCTAACAGCACAAGAAATGAATGGATGGCTTCATTACGGGGGTGGCCTTGAGCTTTGGCAAGAGGCTTATGAGCCATTTAATCTGATTCCTTTAGCTGGAGGGAACACAGGTGTCCAAATGGCTGGATGGTTTAAAAAAGAAATTAACTCTTTAGATGATTTAAAAGGCTTGAAAATGAGGATACCCGGATTGGCAGGAGAGATATTTACAAGAGCAGGGGCCGAGACAGTTACCTTGCCTGGGAATGAAATATTTTTATCTTTGCAACAGGGAGTTGTTGATGCCGCAGAATGGGTAGGTCCTTATAATGACCTTACATTTGGTTTTCATCAGGTAGCTGATTACTACTATTATCCTGGATGGCATGAACCAGGCTCTACTCTTGAAATTATCATTAACAAAGAAGCCTATGACTCATTGCCTGAAGATTTACAAGCAGTTATTAAATACGCAGCGAGAGCTTCAAATCAAGAGATGTTAGATGAATACACTGCTAGGAATAATAAGGCAC
This sequence comes from Gammaproteobacteria bacterium, assembly GCA_002730855.1. Classification (GTDB taxonomy): domain Bacteria; phylum Pseudomonadota; class Gammaproteobacteria; order Magnimaribacterales; family Magnimaribacteraceae. The sequence continues at coordinate 39,135 of PCBA01000046.1, read as the reverse complement.
TAAATGAACTAATTGAAAAACACAATATACAATTAAAAAAAATACCAGATAAAGTTCTTGTTGAATTAAAGAGAATTACGGATGAAGTGATGGAAGACTTTATAGCTGACGATGAAATGGCTCAGAAAGTTTATAAATCTTATACTGAGTTCAAGGAACAAGTTGTCAATTACCATCGTATTTCTGAAAAAGCTTACATAGATACAAGAGAATTAGATTGATTGATCTTAAGATAAAAGATCTAGGCGTTTTAGACTATGAAGAAGTTTGGAGGTCTATGGTTGAAGCTATTGATAATAGACCTCAGCAAGCCCTAGATGAAGTTTGGTTTGTTCAACACCCACCTGTATACACCTTGGGTTATGCTGGCTCAGAATTAAACGTACTAGCTAGAGATGAGATACCCATAGTTAGGTCAGATAGAGGAGGGCAAGTTACTTATCATGGCCCTGGACAGTTGGTGGTTTACTTTTTAATTAATATTAAAAGATTGGGATGGGGCCCAAAAAAACTGATTTTTTATTTAGAAGAAATTTTTATAAGCTTACTTTACAAATACGATATAGAGGCTAAAAGGAAAAAAGGGGCACCCGGAATATATGTAGGCGACCGAAAGATCGCATCTATTGGATTAAAAATAAAACATGGATTCTGCTATCACGGTGTTAGCTTAAACATAGATATGAATTTAAGCCCTTTTGATGACATAAATACTTGTGGTTTTAACAACTTAGAAGTAACTCAAATAAATGACTTAACAAAAGTGTCCTTTCTGCAGGTTAAAGAGGATGTAAAGAGCCTGCTCCTAGATAATAATTTTAAAGCAGCATGAAGAGCAATTTAATCCCTACAAAAATTATTACAGAGGATGGAATAGTAGCAATAAAAAATGGTATTAAGTCAAATAAGAATAGTTTAATCCCTATTGAAAGAAAACCGGTTTGGTTGAGGGTCAATCCAAAGGCATCATCAAAATACAGAGAATTAAAGACAATTGTCCATCGGAAAAAATTAAATACTGTCTGCGAAGAGGCAATGTGTCCTAATATCCATGAATGTTGGAATCACGGCACTGCCACCTTCATGCTTTTGGGTTCTGTTTGCACTAGAGCTTGTAAATTTTGTGCCGTAAATACAGGCAACCCAAAAGGCAAGCTTGATAAAAGTGAGCCTGAAAAAGTAGCAGTATCTATAGGCCTTATGGGCATTAAATATGCGGTTCTAACGTCTGTTAATCGAGATGATTTAAGTGATGGAGGGGCAAATCATTACGCTGAAACCATAAGGGCCATAAAAGAAAAGACTCCAAGGGTGACGGTAGAGGCGTTGGTGCCCGATTTTCTAGGGCAAAACGAATCTATTGAAACTTTAGTGAATTCAGGCTTAAAAGTTTTTGCTCAAAACGTAGAGACTGTAAGTAGGTTAACCGAAAAGGTAAGAGACCCAAGGGCAGGGTACGAGCAAACGTTAGAGGTTTTGAGGTATGCAAAACATCACAAGCCTTCAGTTCTAACTAAAACTAGCTTGATGTTGGGCTTGGGAGAAACCCATGAAGAAATTTATAAAACAATGAAAGATATTAGGGCTCAAGATGTGGATATTCTTACTTTAGGACAGTACCTAAGGCCCACCCTTAATCATTTACCTGTTGAGAAATGGTATTCTCCGGAAGAATTTATCTTTTTAAAAGAAAAAGCTATTAACTTAGGTTTCTTAGAAGTAACCTCTGGCCCAATGGTTCGGTCGTCTTACCGGGCTGACAAGACTATAGACTTAATAAAATAGTCATCCGTAAACTGCATTAGGAAGTGCAGTCACAAGTTCTGGGAATATCGCTAACACTATTAGTAGGGTTATCTGTATGAGGATAAAAGGTATCACCCCTCTATAGATAGCCTGTGTTGTCAGATTATCTGGGGCGACCCCTCTAAGATAGAATAGTGCAAAGCCAAAAGGTGGAGTTAGGAAGGAAGTTTGAAGATTGATTGCAATCATAATTCCTAACCATATAGGGTCAATTCCTAACATTAGCAATGCCGGTCCTACTATCGGGACAACGACTAAAGTTATTTGTATAAAATCTAATATAAAACCTAAGAGGAAGATAATAACCATGACCACTAAAACTGCGCCAAAAGCACCTCCAGGTAATTGAGTAAATATACTTGTAATTAAATCATCGCCACCAAACCCTCTAAAGACTAAGGAGAAAATAGACGACCCCAAAAGAATCATAAACACCATTGCTGTTATTTCTGTTGTTGTTTCTACCGAGTCTTTTAAATTCTTCCAGGTAAGGCTGCTTTTACTTAAAGCTAAAAGGAGTCCACCAAAAGCACCCACCCCCGCTGCTTCTGTTGGGGTGGCAATGCCTAAAAGTATCGAGCCTAAAACAGAAGTTATTAAGACAAAGGGGGGCAATAATGAGGTTATAAGTATCTTCCATCTATTTTTTACGACTTTGACTTCTTGTGCGGGTGCCATCTCAGGAGATATGTAGGCTCTGATAGCAACATATGCTGCATAGCAAAAAACAAGTATTAAGCCAGGAACAATGGCACCCATAAACAGATCTCCAACTGAAACGGTCCTTGCAGAAAAATTACCTATGCTTAGCTGAGACTGTTGGTAAGAGGCAGACAAAACATCTCCTAATATCACTAAGGCAATAGAAGGAGGAATTATTTGTCCTAATGTACCGGTTGCGCAAATGGTTCCTGCGGCAAGGCTCTGATCATAGTTTTTAGAAAGCATGATAGGCAAAGAAATTAGGCCCATGGCAATAACAGTTGCACCTACTATTCCCGTGCTTGCAGCGATTAGTGCTCCCACAAATATTACTGAAATAGCGAGACTTCCCCTGAAGCCACCGATTATTTCAGCCATGTTACTAAGAAGATCTTGGGCAAGGTTAGATTTTTCTAACAATACACCCATAAAAACAAACAGTGGCACAGCAACCAAAGTCATATTGGTCATATCTCCATATAGCCGATTTGGTATTGCTCCAAGAAAGGCACTTTCAAAAGTGTTAGTAACAATTCCAAGTGCTGCAAAAATAAGAGCAGTTCCAGCAAGTGAGAAAGCAACTGGAAAGCCTGCAAGTAAAACCAAGCAAATAACGCCAAACATTAATAAAGGTATTAACTCAACCATGTTTTATTGTTATTAATGATTTAATAATTTCAGATAAGCTCTGTAATCCAAGCAAAACAGCTAAAGCAACGAGTAAAGATTTTTGTAAATAAACGAAAGGTAGGCCGTCAGGTTCAGGAGAAACTTCCATTATTCTCCAAGAGAACTCCACATAACCCCAAGAATAGAAAAGAATTATCCAGCACACAGGCTGTAAAAATATAATATTTCCAAGTAAATCAACCCACGCTTTCTTAAGGTTAGAAAAACTTCTATAAAAAACATCTACTCTTACGTGTGATCCTCTTTTCAATGCAAATGCCGAGCCAAGAAGAAACAATCCTCCGTGTAGATAGAGAACAACGTCTTGTAGCAAAACTGAACCCATGTCTAAGCCGTAACGCATTAAAACAACCACACAAGTTACTAAGACCATAATGGCCACAAACCATGAACAGATCTTGCCGGTTATTTCTGAAAATGCGTCTAAGGATTTGCTAATTTTGTACAATGGTTAATAGTTTATAGTTAGTTAAAATTTGAATTATAATTATCGGGAGGTATTTATGAATTTACAATTTACACAAGAAGAGCTCGATTTTCAAAAAGAAGTTAAGAATTGAATAGAAGAAAACTATCCAGAAGACATGCGACAAAGGTATATAAGTGCGCCTAATGGTCATTTAACAAAAGAAGAGCAAGTTCAATGGCAAAAATCTTTATACGCTAAAGGCTGGGCTGGGATTAATTGGCCTTCTGAATATGGTGGGGCAGCTTTTACTGCCTCTCAAAAATATATTTATAGTAAAGAAATGGCTGCGGCAAGTGCTCCAGGTTTCTTAGCTTTTGGTGTTTCAATGGTAGCCCCAGTAATAATGGCTTTTGGATCTGACGAACAAAAGAAAAAATATTTACCGGATATTTTATCTTCTGAAACTTGGTGGTGCCAGGGTTACTCGGAACCTGGTTCAGGTTCTGACTTAGCCTCTCTTAAGACCAAAGCCGAAGACAAAGGAGATCATTATTTGGTAAATGGCGCTAAAACTTGGACTACTTGTGCTCAACATGCAGATATGATTTTTTGCTTGGTAAGGACCAGTATTGAAGATATACGCCAAAAAGGAATTTCTTTTCTTTTAATAGATATGCACTCTGAAGGCATAGAGGTTCAACCCATAAACACATTAGATAACACACCCATTGGACACCATGAAGTTAATACGGTTTTCTTCGAAGATGTAAAAGTACCTAAAGAGAATCTAATAGGGGAAGAAGGAAAGGGTTGGACTTATGCAAAATACTTGCTTGAATTTGAAAGAGGAAATGGATATTCCTCCGAACTTTACTCTCAATTACAAAAAATAATAAAACAAGCAAAAACGGAAGATTCTAATGGCAACAGCCTTGCTGATGAGCCTGAATTTAAGGAAGCTGTAGCCAAGATTGAAGTTCAAATAAATGCTATGGAAGCCACTGAGCTAAGGATTTTAGGGAGTCTTACTGCAGGACAAAACGTTGGACCTGAATCTTCTTTACTGAAAACAAGAGGAACAGAAATTGGTCAGGCTATAACGGAGCTTGCTGTAGAGATTGTAGGCTATTACTCTCTCCCTTTTAATAATCCTGGCCCTGAAATTGGTGTCAACGAACCCCCTATAGGAAGCAGATTTGCTAACACCTCAGCTCCAAGGTATTTTAATTATAGAAAGGCAAGTATTTACGCTGGATCAAATGAAGTTCAGAGAAATATAATGGCAAAACTGGTTTTAGGCTTATAAATGATTGCCCTTATAGCACCAGCAAAAAGATTAGATTTTGAATCTAATTTGTCTGTAAAAGACTTTTCTGTTGCCGAGCATTTATCGGACAGCAAAAAGTTGATTAAAGAATTGCAACAGAAAAGTCCTGAAGATCTTTCGGCTTTGATGGGGCTTAGCGAAAACCTTTCCATGTTGAATTTCGAGAGAAATATGAATTGGTGTGCTCCAAAAAAACCTTCCAATGACTCCAGACAGGCTTTGTTTGCTTTCAAGGGTGATGTTTATGTTGGTCTTGATTCAGAAACTTTAACTAAAACAGACATAAGGTACGCCCAGAAAAATTTGGCCATATTGTCGGGTCTTTATGGATTATTAAGGCCCTTAGATCTTATGTATCCTTACAGGCTTGAAATGGGAACTAAAATGAAGAACGAAAGGGGTAAAAACCTGTATGAATTTTGGGGTAATAAAATAACAGACAGCATTAATGCCCTTGCTAAAGCAAACAATTCGAAAGGGGTAATAAATTTAGCTTCAGTAGAATATTTTTCTTCTGTAAAGAGAGAAAACTTAGACTTACCTGTTTATAGCCCAATTTTTAAAGATTACAAAAATGGTAAGTATAAAATCATTAGCTTTTATGCAAAGAAAGCGCGCGGAGCAATGGCTAGGTTCATAATCCAGAATAAGATTAAAAACCCGGTTAATCTAAATAAGTTTAATTTAGATGGCTATAAATACAGCCCAAGTGACTCTTTAGAGTTTTCACCAGTTTTTTTAAGAAAGTAATTAAGAAGTTATCTCACCATCTAGATATTTTCTTCTAGGAAGCATGTCTTCAAATTCAGGATCTTTCTTTTCTGCCTTTGCCTTAAAGGCAACTGACATCTCGTCTCCAATACCCATTGCGTTATTCCATAGAGCTATGTGGTTTAGTGACTCTTCAACCGTATGATCCCGTCCGTAATTTAGAGATTCTTTGGAGCCCGCTACAGCAAGAGGTCCTTTGGAAGCAATTTCTTTAGCAACATCCATAACAGCAGTCATCATTTCTTCTTTTGAATCAAAAACCTCATTAACTAGTCCATGACGCAAAGCTTCTTCTGGCATAAATCTTCTTCCCGTGTAAGCCAATTCTCTAACTATACCCTCAGGAACAAGCCTAGGTATTCTTTGTAAGGTTCCTACGTCCGCTGCCATTCCTATGTTTATTTCTTGGATACAAAAGAAAGCGTCTTTAGTGCAATAACGAAGGTCTGTTGCGGTTGCTAAATCCACACCCCCTCCAATACAAGCACCTTGAATAGCAGAAATTACAGGCATTCTCGCTTTTTCTAAACAAGTAATAGTGTGTTGCAGGTCTAAGGTTACCCTGTAGGCAGATTCACTCCTCATTCCATTGTGCGCATTTGGAGGTGAATCAGAAGGGGCAAAATTAGCCAAATCCATGCCCGCACAAAAATGCTTACCTTCTCCTGATAGGACTATTACTCTGGCGGAAGCATTATCCGAAAGAGACTCAACTAAGTGAGGCAATTCAGACCAGAAAGCTTTGTTCATAGAATTGAACTCATCAGGCCTAGACATCTTAACGTGCGCTATCTTGTCTTTTACTTCACAATCAAAACAACTGTAATCCATAATATACTCCTTAATATTTAAGCAGACTCAAATATTTAAGCAGACTCAGCTATACTTAAAATCTTGTCCACCTGTTCTCTTAGTTCATCAACTAAATCGAACGCTTTATTGTGAGGTAAAACTACCTTCCTGTCTCTACTTAACAACTCAAGCCCCTTTTTTAGTTCTTGTGCGCTTTCTTTTAATTTATCTCTATTTTCCATAATAATCTTTCATATGATTTATTAGTGAGATATTGTAGAAGAAAAAGATTACTTCGAGAATGAAAGAATCACAATTACTAGAATTATTAGATGGCGGAATAGAGGCAGCATACAAAGCCTCTCAAGAGGTTTTAAATATTTATAACTCAGAAGAAGCTTCTTTTGAAAGTAAAAAAGACGGCTCCCCAGTCACCTTGGCAGACTTAGCCTCTCATGAGATCTTAAATAAAGACTTGTCCATTTTAGATAAACGAATACCTGTTTTATCAGAAGAAGGCAATAACAAAGCTTTGGTTAACCAAAGCCCCTTTTGGTTAATAGATCCACTTGATGGAACCAAAGAATTTATTAACCGAAACGGGGAATTCACTGTAAACATAGCTTTAATAGAAGAAGGAAGCCCCATTATGGGAATAGTATTTGCCCCCGCCCTTGATCAGAACTTTTATGGCGCAATTGATATAGGGGCATTTAAATTAGAGCAAAGTGAGAGAATTGAAATATCACCGATTAGACAATCTAATAAAGAATGTTATGTAACGCTTAGCAAAAGCCACAAGAGCCAAGAGGATGAGATATTTATAGGTAAGTGCAAAGAGATATTTGAAGCCGTTCATGAGATTCCCACAGGCAGTTCTTTAAAGTTGTGTAGAGTGGCTGAGGGTAAGGCTAATATTTATTCAAGGCTAGGGCCGACCTTCCAATGGGATATTGCTGCTGGACAGGCTGTGGTTGAATCAGCCGGTGGAGTAGTTAAAAGTTTATCAGGAACGCCTTTGACATATAAGTTTGATCCTGAACTAAGAAATCCCAAGTTTTATTGCTCTGGAGATGATACTTATCCTTGGGAAGACTTTTTTATTAGTAGCTAGTTAAAACTTAATACTAACTTTCCTATATTTAAATTATCTTCCATTATTTTGTGAGCCTTTTCAGCATCATCTATAGGTAAGATCTTATGTATGATTGGCTTTAAGTTACCAGATTCAAATAAAGGCCAAACTTTTTTGTGAAGGTCTTGCATAATAATTTTTTTATGTTCTTCACTCCTTGCTCTAATAGTTGAGCCTATAATTTTTTGTCTTTTCATCATTAAATGGCCTAAATTAATATTGGATTCAATTCCTCCCATTAACCCAATGATTATCAATTTACCCTCTAAAGCTAAACACTTTAAGTTGTCTTCAAAATAGTTTGCACCCACTGGATCCAAGATAATATCAACTCCATTAGGAGACCAATTGTTAATTTCTTCAAACATGTTGTCACCTCTAACTGTACCTCCTGAAGCTCCTAGGGCTATACAAAAGTCTACTTTTTCTTGAGTTCCAGCTGAAACAAAGCTTTCACAGTCAAAGGCCTTGCAAAGTTGAATACCTGCGGTTCCTATACCGCTAGCCCCAGCATGAAATAATATTTTGTTATTGCTTTGAAGTCCTCCTTCAAGAAAGAGATTTAACCAACACGTAGCATATACTTCAGGCAGTGCAGAGGCTTCTTCCCAGTTAAGGTTTTTAGGTTTTGGTATGGCTTGAAATTCTGGGCAGGCAACATATTCAGCATAACCGCCTCCTGCCAAAAGGGCACAAACTTCATCTCCAACTTTTCTAGAAGTTACATTTTCTCCTATTGACTTAACAATTCCACTGCACTCTAAACCTAAAATTTCACTTGCTCCCGGCGGGGGTGGATAAAGGCCATTCTTTTGAGCAAGATCAGCTCTATTTACTGCCGTTGACTTTATTTTAATAAGGATATCGTTAGGTCTTAATTTAGGCATTTCAGCTTCTGCCAAAGAAGCTTGATTTTCAATTATTTGTATAGCTTTCATACCTTATATTATAGTTTTTTGTCATTATCTTATGGGAACAGATTTAGGTTAGGGGCTTGTGGCTTACATTGGAAATTGATTAAATTTGCATCAATATTAGTTAAAAATGTAAAATCCATCTAAATTATGCCTAAAAAGGACCTAAAAACTAAAGAAAAACCAGGGACAGCGCTTCAAGGAATGGAGGCTTTAACACCTGGGGGAGACCTGCAGGCCTACATTAACTCTGTTCATAGTATAGGTATATTAACGCCGGAAGAAGAAAAAAAATTAGCTGAAGATTTATATTATAGAAATGATCTTGATGCAGCAAGAAAGCTGGTTCTGGCACACCTAAGGTTCGTGATTTATATTGCTAAGACTTACTCAGGCTATGGCCTATCAGAGGCAGATTTAATTCAAGAAGGGAATATAGGTTTAATGAAGGCAATAAGAAAATTTAACCCAGAAATGGGAGTAAGGGTAGTTTCTTTTGCAGTTCATTGGGTTAAAGCAGAAATTCATGAATACGTTTTGAAAAATTGGAAAATAGTGAAAATAGCAACCACAAAAGCGCAACGCAAATTATTTTTTAATTTAAGGAGTAAAAAGAAAGGACTTGAATGGTTTACTGAGGAAGAAATAGAGTCAGTAGCGAAAGATCTAGGTGTAAAACCTTCAGAAGTTAGAGAAATGGAAAAAAGACTAAGCGGAACAGACATGTCGTTTGATCCATTATCTGAAGCTGATGATGATGAGGCTTCTTTTGCGCCTTCTCAATATTTAGAGGATGAAGGAGCAGATCCATCTAATATTTTTGAAAGCGAATCTCTTACCAAAGAAAACACATCTCAACTCTATGAAGCCATTAATCAATTAGATGACAGAAGTAGAGACATACTACAAGACAGGTGGCTAGCTGATGAAAAGCTAACTCTTCATGATTTGGCTGAAAAATATAATATCTCAGCAGAAAGAGTAAGGCAGATAGAGAAGAATGCCATGAAAAAAGTAAAGCAGTCTATGGCCTCTAGCCAGTAAGGTGGGCTTGCATAAAAAACCAAAAAGTTTTGTACTTCGGCAGGGTAGAATTACCCAAAATCAAAAAGAAGCATTAGATTCCCTTTGGAACAAGTTTGTTATTGAAGATATTTCTGAAATCAATCAATTTTTGAAAGACAAACACTCCGTTCTTGATATTGGGTTTGGTTCTGGTGAAACCTTATTGCATATTGCTGAAAACAAGAGAGAAGTTAGTGTTTTGGGAGTAGAAGTTTATTTATCAGGCATAGGGGCCGTCTTAAGCAAAGCAAACGAACTTGGATTGGAGAACATAAAGATATTCAATAACGACGCTGAAGATCTTTTAAGAAAAAATATTTTACCTTCTAGTTTTGATGAAATCATTATGTTTTACCCTGATCCATGGCCAAAACGGAAGCACCACAAAAGAAGGCTAATAAAGAAAGACTTTATAAAGGTTATTAATAGTAAATTAAAGCCTGGTGGAATTTTTTACTTTAAAAGTGATTGGAATGATTATGCCGCAGAAGTAAATAGCTTGTTTAAAGAGGATCCCAACTGGATTTCGGCAAAAGAGGATGAGCTTGATACACATCTTAGGAACATTCCTCCTACTTCTTTTGAAAAGAAGGCATTGCTAGCAAACAGACCTTTGCACAAGATAATTGAAAAAAAGATTAATTAAATAAAGAATGCAACTTGTCATTGATTTCTTTAAAAGCCTCAGAGCGATGACTTATCTTGTTCTTTTCGTCTTTATCAAGTTCAGCTAAATGGAGCCCCAACTTTGGTAAGAGAAAAATTGGATCATATCCAAAGCCTTTTTCTCCTCTAAAGTCTACTGCTATTTCTCCTTCGAGAGTCCCTTCAGAAGAAACAATCTTTCCTTGATTGTAGCCTAATAGACAGCATCTAAACCTAGCAGATCTTTCTTTTTTATTTAATCCCCGCATATTCTCTAAAAGTTTTTCACAATTAGCTTGATCTGTCTTTTGAGAAGAATATCTTGCAGAATAAATTCCGGGGTTACCATTTAAAGCATCTACTTCTAGGCCAGAATCATCTGCGAGGGCAGGCAAACTGAAATATTCTGAAACAAATTTAGCCTTGATGAGTGCATTTTCTCTAAAAGTTGAACCAGACTCTTCAGGTATTTCTAATTTTTCCTCTGGAATGGGAATGAATTCTAACTTTGTGCCTGTAGCGAGTTGTTGAAACTCTGTCAATTTACCTTTATTTTTTGAGGCAATGATAATTTTCACTTAGAAATTTTATATATTGCTGAAGCACAAAGAAGATTAGGAAAGATTCTCGTGAATATGTTCGAATTGCCAGATGAATTGAAACCAATTTTTCCATTAATAGATATTGTTGACTCTAGGCACAGCAATTCAAAATCTTTAAGTGTGCAAAGGTGAATGTTTGGGGTGTCGTGCCAATTATCAGGCAAAGAGCTTGTAACAGGCATCCTTCCTGTTAACAAAAGATATAACCTAGTTTTCCAATGACCAAAATTAGGGATTGTAACTATACAGTCAGAGCCAATCCTGGTAATTTCCTCTAATGCTTTTTTTGGGTCTTTTAATACTTGAATAGTCTGACTCATTATCACTACATCAAAACTATGATCACTAAAATTATGCAACCCTTCGTCTATATTCTGCTCTATTACATTAATTCCATTAGCAATACATATATTTATTTTTTCAGAGTCTATTTCAACCCCCATAGCTTTAATATTTTTAGCAGATCCTAACTCAACTAAGATTTCTCCACCTCCACACCCCAGATCTAATACTTTAGAATCTTTCTTTACCCAATTATTAATAATATCTAGAGTATTCATTTAATTATCCAAGAATGCTGATAGGCCCTTCGCATATCTCTCTTCAGCGAAAAGAAAAGAATCATGGCCATGAGCTGATTTAATTTCAAGATAAGTTGTTTCTTTTTCTGCTGCCAATAAAGCATTTACAATTTCTTTAGATCTTTCAGGCGAGAATCTCCAATCGCTTGTAAATGAAATTACCATTATTTTTGCTTTAATTGGTTCAAAGGCTTTAACCAAATCTCCATTAAACTCATCTGCAGGATCAAAATAGTCTAATAATTTTGTCATGAGAAGGTATGTGTTTGCATCAAAGGACTCTGAGAATACATCTCCTTGATGTCTGAGGTAACTTTCAACTTCAAATTCTACTTCAAAGCCAAAGTTTAATTTCCCTTCTTTAAGCTCTCTGCCAAATTTTGTTCTCATGGCTTCTTCTGACAAATAAGTTATGTGTCCTACCATTCTCGCGAGTCTAAGGCCTCTCTTAGGAGAGGTTCCTGCCTTTAAGTAATTACCTGCCTGAAAATCAGGGTCTGTAATAATGGCTTGTCTAGCAACTTCGTTGAAAGCAATATTTTGAGCACTAAGCTTGGGGGCAGCCGCTATTACTCCGGCCTTAGAAATTCTATCAGGGAACATTTGACTCCATTTAAGTGCCTGCATACCCCCAAGACTTCCCCCAATAACGGCGTGCCAGATTTTTATATTTAATTGATCTGCCAACTTAGCTTGACTGTTAACCCAATCCTTAACAGTGATCACAGGAAAATCTGGTCCATAGATTTCATTTGTTTCAGCGTTGAGAGAAGAGGGGCCGGTTGAACCATGACACCCTCCTATGTTGTTAGGACATACAACAAAGTATTTATCAGTATTAATTGCCTTTCCTGGTCCTATTAGAGCGTCCCACCATCCAGGTCTCTCTTTTTCATCTTGATAAACACCGGCAGCATGATGGTTTCCGCTTAGGGCATGACAGATAAGAATAGCATTAGAGGCATCAGAATTTAGCTCGCCATAAGTTTCATAAACTAACTCAATATTATTAAGAGTTTGACCAGACTCAAGCAATAAGCTCCCTTGTAAGCTTATGCTCTTTTCTTCAACTATCCCTATCCCTTTGTTCATAAAAAAACCTGTTTGCTTAAGCTGAACAGGTTTAATCTAATGCATTAGCTGTATTTCAATTAAACGCCCGCAAGCTATCTCAAATCGGCGAAAGAACAATTATATTGAAAGTTTATTTAGAAGCCAACCGAAAGCCAGACAGGCAACCCAGAATCTATTGCAAACTGAATAAAAGCAACCTGGAAAAAATTTAGCGCTATGAAAGCAAATATAGGCGAGAAATCTAGTCCTCCCATAGGGGGCAAAAACACCCTAAAAGGTTTAAAAAATTGATCTGACATTTGACGAATAAGGACAATTGCCGGGTGATTATTGCTATTTGCTAACCAACTAAAGATTATTCCTCCGAGCATAATCCACCAAGCCATTTTTAGCATTAAGAGAACTACAGAATAGACAGACCATATCAATATCTTGATAGGTTCATATTCTATTGATCCCGCCATCGAAGCTAAATAAAAGGCTCCAGATTGTATTAACACAGCAACTAATAAAACAGATAAATCAAGGCTATAAATTGGCTTTATAAAAGATCTCAATATTTGACTGGGAAAGTCTACAGCTTTAATGATTCCTTGAACAAGAGGGTTATAGTAGTCGACTTTAAGAAGTCTAAAAAAGAAGTTAAAAACCACTCCTATGGTAAATATGTCCATCAAAGCTTTAAACAAATAAAAAGTAGCTTCTGACATATCAATTTTCTCCTAATTCTTTGGATTTAACAGTTGCTTCTTTTATAGCCTTTACAATTATCTTCTTCATTTCTTGGGTTTCAAATTCCTCTATTGCCCTTTGGGTTACTCCGCCGGGCGAAGTTACTTTCTTTCTAAGAGTCTCTGGAGTGTCTTCACTTTTCCTTGCTAAGTTAGCAGATCCAGAAATCATGGAAGTAATCATATTTTTCTTAGTGGTTTCATCTAAATCTATTTGGTTGCAAGATTCCAACAAAGATTCAATAAAATAAAATACATATGCTGGTCCAGATCCAATAAGGGCGGTGTAAGCGTCCATATCTTTTTCATTTATAGAGAGTACTTCTCCAACACAGCTAAATAGCTTTTCTGCGTTTTGCTTATCCTTCTGAGTTGCCTGTTTATTTAAAGTAATTGCAGTAATTCCTTCCTTTATGCTGGCAGGAGTATTGGGCATAGCCCTTATGATTCTCTGCTTAGAGGAAAATTTTGATTCTATATCTGTAATCTTACATCCTGCAGCAATAGATATTATTAGGTGCTTGTTAAAGGAAATAAGTGAATTGACTTCCGTTAGTACAGACTCAAGAATATTGGGTTTGACTGCAAGAATTATTATTTCACTTTCATTAATTATTTCTTTATTTTTATTCGTTGTTTTAATTCCATAATTATCAGTTAAATTCTTTAGGTGATCCTCTTCAGGAGAGCTGGCCATAATACCCGCTGGAGGGATCCCATTATTGATTAAGCCCGATATGAGGGCAGACGCCATATTGCCTGCACCAATAAAACCTATTTTTTCTATTTCATCAATCATGCTCTCTCACCAAATATCCCTGTTCCTATTCTAAGTATTGTAGCGCCTTCTTTTATAGCAGATAAATAATCAGAAGACATACCCATTGAAAGCGTATCAAGATCAGAAAAATTATTTTTATGTGATTCTAATATATTTCTTAGTCTATTAAAGACAGCAATTTGTTCTTCTTTAGAACTTCTGGGTTTAGGAATTATCATTAAACCTCTTACTTGTATTTTTTCAAGCTTAACAAGTTCTTCTAATAAGAATGATAACTCATTCTCATTTACGCCAGATTTACTTGCTTCTTTGTCTATATTAACTTGGATGCAAATATTTAATTTTCCTTTTGATGTCGGTCTCTCATTATCTAGCCTTTGAGCTACTTTAAGGCTATCTACTGTATGCACCCAATCAAAAAGCTGAGCAATTTTTTTTGTCTTTCTAGACTGTATGGCACCTATAAAATGCCAAACAATATCCTTATCTATGGCATTAATTTTTTTTTCTGCTTCTTGTAAGTAGTTTTCTCCGAAATGAGCTACGCCATTATTATAGGCATCTTCTATGTTTCTTATGGATTGAGATTTACTAGCACCCATTAAAGTAATTTCACTTGGATTACGGCCAATTTCAAAGCAGGCTTCGTTTATTTCTTTTATTACTTGGTGAATATTATTATGGAGCACTGTTTTTTACATTTGCTCTGGAGAATTAATTCCTAGTATTTCTAATCCATTAAAGATCACCTGCTTGATTCCTTTTAGAAGGAATATTCTCGCTGACATAAGTTTTTCGTCTTCAATTAAAAATTTTTCATTGTTGTAATAACTATGAAAAAGAGTAGCTAAATCTTTGAGGTAGTAGCAAATTAAATGAGGCTCACTTAATTTCGCAGCTCTTTCGAGGACAGCAGGGTAGGTTGCTAATAGTTTTTGTATCTCTATCTCTTTCTCAGAAGTAAGCAAGGATGTATCTGGATTTGTAGGAATATCTTTCGATACAGATTCATGCTTTTTAAACACACTGCATATTCTGGCATGAGCATACTGGACGTAATAAAGGGGGTTGTCTTTGGACTGTTCCTTAGCAAGACTAAGATCAAAATCTAAATGCTGATCAGACTTTCTGTTTATATAAAAAAATCTAGCTGCTTCCGCAGTTACTTCATCAACAAGCTCTTTTAAAGTTATAAATTCACCACTTCTTGTAGACATGGGTATTTTTTCTCCATTTCTTAATAAGTTAACAAACTGTATAAAAACAACTTCCAGTTTGTTTACATCCATCCCTATAGCTTTCATTGCTGCGTTTACTCTAGGCAGATACCCGTGATGATCTGAACCCCAGACATTGATAATTCTATCGTAAGACCTTTTGTACTTGTCATAATGATAAGCAACATCTGAAGAAAAATAAGTATGTTCACCATTGCTTCTTTTTAAGACACGGTCTTTATCATCTCTAAAGTCAGATGATTTGAACCACATCGCCCCTTCCTCTTCATAAACGAAGCCTTCTGATTGAAGTAGGCTTATAGCCTCATCTGTATCACTTTTTTTTGTTTTTTGTTCTTTGTGCAAAGAAGACTCAAAGAACCAGAGATTGTGTTCGACTCCAAAGCTTTTTAAATCAGATTTAATAATTTTAAGCATTTTGTCTAAAGAAAAGGATCTAATTTCTAAAGAACCTTTGTTAAGGACTTCTCGCATGAAACTTATTAAAAGATCTATATCACTTTCTTCTTCTTGCTTTGAAAGAATCTTTATTATCTTTTTATGGTTATTTTCATTTAGTAAATATTTTTCTTTTTCTTCTTTTTTTAGATCTTTCGCTATTGATTTAACATAATCCCCTTGATACCCCTTAGGAGTCATTGCAAGGTCCTTATGTGAAATTTGAAGGTATCTAACCCAAACACTAACGGCAAGTATATTCATTTGCCTTCCATAATCATTTACATAATATTCTTCATCAACTTCATAACCTACCACAGTTAGAAGTTTAGCTAGAACTGATCCAAAGACCGCACCTCTGCCATGACCGACATGAAGAGGTCCAGTAGGGTTACTAGAAACATATTCAATTAGAACTTTCCCCATACTATCATCGCTTCTACCATAGCTTGCCTTTTTGGAATCTATCAGGTTAAGAACCTCTCCATGAGTGCTCGCGGCAATGAAGAAATTGATAAATCCAGGTCCAGCAACCTCTACTTTTATTATTTGATCGTCTATTGGAAAATTGTTAGAGATTCTTTTGGCTACAATTTTTGGGTCTTCAGAGAGATCTTTTGCAATAACCATAGCTATATTGCTTGCATAGTCCCCATGCTCTTTATTTTTATTTTCTTGTAATCTTATTTCTTTTTCATTTAAGTCAGTACCCGATTCTGAATAGAGGTCGGTCAAGATTTTTTTTAGTTTTTCAATTATTTGTTGCTGCATTTCAGGAATCTCATTTTCTGCCTTGATATTCACCATTCCTGGTATCTACAGTTACAGTCTCTCCTTCAGATACGAAGAGAGGGACTTTAATAATTGCCCCAGTGGATAGAGTCGCAGGTTTACTTCCTCCGGTAGCTGTATCTCCTTTAACCCCAGGATCGGTATTCAGGACAATTAGATCTACAAAATTAGGGGGTATAACCAAAATAGGCTTTTCATTCCACAGCAGAACTTTACAGATATCTTCCTCTGTTACCCATTGATCTAATTCACCAACAATCTGTGTTGAAACAGGTATTTGATCATAAGTAACTGGGTGCATAAAAAACCAAGCACTTCCGTCGGAGTAGAGAAATTGCATTTCTAATTCTTCAACATCGGCTGCTTCCAGAGACTCGCCTACCTTACATGTTTTTTCGCCAACCCTTCCCGTCAAATAATTTCTATACTTTATCTTATTGAAAGCCTGGCCCTTACCGGGCTTATTAAATTCTTCTTCTATAATCACACAGGGATCTTTGTCGATAATAATCTTAAGTCCTACTTTAAAATCGCTAGTTGAATAAGTTACCAAAGGTCTTCCTAATTTAAATTCCTTAATTCGATTAATTTACTACCAAATTTTACAGACTTATTATCGGTCAAGGAATTTAAATCTAATCTAGATGCATCCTCAAATAACAAGATAACTGTAGAGCCCATTTTAAAATGAGCAATTTCTTGACCTTTTAAAATGGCCTTTTGGTTATCTTTTGGCCCTTTGTTCCATTCGTGTATCAGTTTTTTTCTAGAGTTATGTGCTTCTTGAAACCAAAACGGCACAACACTCCCAACTATGGAAGCCCCCACAGATATAAGGAAGTAGGATAAATAATTGTTTTCTATCTTCATTACAGCTCTCTCATTTTTAATATACAGGTTAGGAATTTTCTCTTGAGACCTTTGATTCACACTAAATAGGTTTTTACCTAGATGCTGAGTAGAAATTATTTTTCCTTCGTAAGGGCAATGAATCCGGTGATAGTCAGTTGGTGCTAGATAAATTGTTATGAAATAGGAATTTGAGTAGTTTAGTTTCTTAGAATAATCTCCAATCAATTCATGTAATGGGTAATTGTATTTTTTTGCCTGAATGAGGTTCCCTTCTGTCAAGTGGCCAAAATCAATTATTTCTCCATCTACGGGTGAAATTATAGAAGAAATGGATTTTTCTATCGGTCTCACCTCTTTTTTTAAAGTTCTTGTAAAGAAAGAGTTATAAGTTGGGAAAGAAACGTTATCTGAAAAAAGAGATTCTTCTAAGTTTGGTTTATAAAGATAAATAAAAGCTTTGATGAGGAAGCTCTTAATGATCCAAATTTTAGAATTAGCCAATCGACCAATAATTTTAGTAAGAAATAAGTGCAGAATTCCCTTCAACATCATATCCTTTTTGTAAAAGTTCTATATGTACTTTGGGTATATTGGTGGTAGTTATCAAATTTATTACTCATTTTTTTCTCATTTTCAGGAATAATTATCACATGAAAAAGATAGCAAACTGCAATTAAAGCAACTAGCCCCGCTAAGCCGTTAACAGTTCCTAGGCCAAAGAAGAAAAGACCCAAGAAGAATAATAATTGCCCTAAATAATGTGGGTGTCTTGAAAACTTCCATAATCCCTCTTTGAGTAGAGACGCTTTAGCAGGAAAAGCCTTTTTTAGATGAGATTGAAGCGAAGAGAGTGATTTAAGCTCTATAGTTAAACCCAGGACACAAACTATTAGGGCAAATGCATCTAATAAAGTAAGCCCAGAAGAAGCAGATATAAAATTTAGTGAAATTATAGAACTGAAGCACAAAATTTGTATGAGAGACAATTTAAAAGCCGAAAAAAGAATGTTTAAATAATTTTTATCTAGGATATTATCCTTTACTTCTTCAAGAAAACCTGAAAATAAAGCAATTTTTAGGTATTTATTCAGATAAATTGCTTTTATGCCCCAAATAGAAATTAATAAATTACATAATATTTGTCTGTTTGATATATAAGAAACCTCAGCTGTCTGTTGAATTATCATGGCAGACCAGGTAATTACTATAACTGAACCAAAGAAATATTTTAAGAAAAGCCTGGGACTCTTCTCTCTAATACTGATTATTATCAATAATATAAGACTTATATAATTAAGAAATATTATTGCAACAAAAAATTCAAAGATTGACATAAGAAAGGCCTATTAAATTAACTATATTTTGCATTTGCATTGATACTTATTTCTCTCTATAGTTTAACCTTTCGCAATGGGGATAGTGAATTTAGAGTTAAAAATTCTTTATGTTTTGACTGATTTGCGAATTGAATTAGAGAATTTATATAAGTAAATAGGAGATACGCTATGGAGCGTCTTTGTAAAATTATTTTCCTCTCCGCAGTATTGTTTAATACTGCATTTGTATACGGTGATCAAATCCAACCTCTTTTAGATGTAGGGGAAGAAAGGCAAGCAGCTGAAAAGACATCCCAAATGAAGATAGATCAAATGGATGATGATACCTCTCAGATCGTGAGTGAATATAAAACCGTCAGTAAACAGATAGAGGGTTTAAGGGTATATAACGCTCAGATGAGACAGCAAATCCAAAGACAGGAAGAACGTCTTAAGGAAATTGATAAGACCATGAAGGAAGCTCAGGTCATGCAAAGGCAAATACCTCCTTTTACAAGAAGAATGCTTTCTGGCGTGGAAAGATCTATTGAGCTAGATCTGCCTTTCCATTTAGCTGAAAGAAAAGAAAGAATGGCTTTTGCGAAAGCTGCTCTGGACAATCCTACTGTGTCTCCAGCAGAAGGTTTAAGGCAGGTTCTTGAAGCTTTTAACGTAGAGGCTGAATACGGGAGAAAGATTGATGCTTACAAAGACAGTATTATGATTAATGGTGAGCTTAGAGAGGGAAATATCTTAAGAGTAGGTAGGCTGGCAATGGTATTCCAAACAGCTGATGAAGCTCAAACTCATGCATGGAATAATACTACAAGATCATGGGAAGAATTAGACAACAGTTATAGAAACCCAACTAGAAAAGGTTTAAGAATAGCTAATAAATTAGCAACTGTGGATTTAATGGAATTGCCGTTACCTGCAGCGACGGAGGTAAACTAAGATGAAAAATATAAGATTATTATTATTGCTGTTGGCCTTTGGCATTTCTTCAAATTTAGTTGTTTCTGAGGAATCAGAAGAGGCTGCTGTCGTTCCTTCTAACCCGCAAGAACTTCTTGAGGTAGTAAGACAAGGTCAATATGCAGACACCAGAGAGCAAAGACAAAGAGAAGCGCGCTTTAGGAATGAGAAAAACAAACAAGCCAAACTGCTTAAAGATGCTAAGGACGAGAGGGCAAGATTAGAAAGAGAGGCTGCTAGGTTAGAGCAAAAATTTGAAGCTAATGAAGCCTTGTTGGTGGTTGCTGAAGAGCAATTAAGAGAAAGACTAGGTTCTCTTAATGAGATATTCGGTCACCTAGCCGGAAATACTACGGAAGCTAGGAATATCATGGAACAGTCACTTACGGCTGCACAGTTCGGTAAGGACAGAGAAACTTTCATGACAACATTAGGCTCTAAGATGAACGAAGGGATTAAACTTGCTTCCATAGAGGAGCTAGAAACCCTTTGGTATGAACTTCAAAGAGAAATAAATGCTTCTGGAGAAGTTGTTAAGTTTAATACGGAAGTAATAACGACAGACGGCAATGTTGAGAATAGAGACGTAGTGAGAGTTGGTAATTTTAATGTAGTTTCTGATGGCCAGTATTTAAGCTATTCACCTTCAAGAGGAATGTATTCTGAATTGCCTTCACAGCCTGCTGGAAGGTATACCTCTTCAACATCAGAAATATTATCTGCAGACTCATTCCCAATCCAATTTGCTGTAGATCCAACAGGACCACAAGGCGGATCTTTGCTGGCGAGCTTAATATCTATGCCAAGCACCCTAGAAAGAATGAATCTAGGGGGCCCTGTAGGAACCATAATTATGGTAATAGGAGTGCTCGCAACACTTTTATTCTTTTGGAGGTTCTATGAACTGTGGGGCATGAGGGCAGGAGTTCGAGCTCAAGCTGAGTCCGATACTTTATCTGAAGATAATGCTTTAGGTAGGATCTTAAAGATTGCAGAAGATGATTCTAAGGCCGATACAGAGACTCTAGAGCTCAAGATGGCAGAGCAGATTTTGAAGGAGAGACCAACTATCGAAGGACTAAACTGGGTATTGAAGATAGTTTCAGTTGTAGCTCCTTTAATGGGACTATTTGGAACAATCATCGGTATGATAGAGACCTTTACAATGATTACTCTCTTTGGAACTGGAGATCCAAAAACAATGGCAAGCGGTATTTCAGTCGCCCTTGTAACTACTTGGTTGGGCTTAATGGTTGCTATACCAACAACATTTATGTATGCCACAGTTAACAATTTTTCTAAGGGTATACTTGGTACCATAGAAGAGTCGAGCACTGGTATGGCGGCTAAACGTTCTGAAAGTAAGGCTTAACAAGAAAAAGAAATAATATATGTTTTTTTTCTACGATGCTTCTGATGCCTTATTTGCATTTATGCAAAGAGGTGGAGACACTCTCTATCTCATAGGGCTCTTAGCATTTTTAATGTGGTTCTTGATCTTTGAGAGGCTTTGGTTTTATTTTTTTACACATGGAAGCCATATAAATCAAGCAGTATCACAATGGGAGGGCAGGCAAGATAAGCTCTCTTGGAATTCAGTAGCGATAAGAGACATGCTTATTTCTGAGAATACTAATAGAATTGATCAGAACTTGGACTTAATAAAGATGTGTGTAGGAATAGCTCCTTTATTTGGTTTATTTGGAACAATTACTGGAATGATAGAAGTCTTTCATTTGCTTGCTGTGACTGGAGGAGGCGACGCTAAAGCAATGGCAGGCGGTGTTTCAAGATCCACTATACCAGCAATGGCAGGTCTTGCAGTAGCTTTGACAGGAACATTTGCTAATCAATATCTTGTTAATAGAGCTCAAAGAGAGAAAGATCTTTTAGTGGACCATCTAGTGGCGGAATAAGGAGAATAAAATATGAGAAGATCACCAATCAGTAGTGCAGTAGCAGAAGAAGAAGATATTAATTTAACTCCTATGTTAGATGTTGTATTCATCCTTCTAATTTTCTTTATCGTTACAGCTAACTTTATCAAGGAACCAGGACTAGAGGTAAACAGACCTGATGCTGAAACTTCTAATATTCAGGAGAATGCAGCCATACTAATTGCTATAGGTGCTACAAACGATATTTGGATTGACGGAAGAAGAGTGGATGTAAGGCAAGTAAAAGCAAATATAACTAAGCTCTTAGCTGACAACCCGCAAGGCTCTGTTGTTATACAGGCTGATGAGAAGGCCCAAGCAGATGCAATTATTCAAGTCATGGATCAATCTAGAGAAGCTGGCGTATATGCTATTTCTTTAGCCTCAGAACCAAAGTTTTAAATTAAGAAATGGGATTCTTAGGAGAGCAAAACTTAAAAATGTTAGGGACAACCCTAACGGCTTCATTGCTACTGACTGTTCTTATATTTTACATAATGCAATGGTTAATAGATGTTGGAGATGTAGAGTTAAATGACAAATCTATCAAGATAGCCGATGTGACAATGCCTGAAAGAGAACTCGAACTGCTAATGGATATGGAAAGGCCACAAGAAGAAGAGCCGCCTCCAGAGACTATGCCACCAGAATTTGATATGACACCTCCGGCAGATCTTGATTCATCGGCTGCTAGACCAAACCTTAGTTTTAAAGGAAAAAAGGCAGGTGTTTTTGCGGACGGGTCTTATGTTCCAATTTTCCAAGTACCTCCAGTTTATCCTAGACGTGCTTTAGAAAGAAATATTGAAGGCTGCGTAATGCTCAAATTTACTGTTACAAAAGTAGGGTCGACAAGAGATCCGATGGTAGAGTGGTCAATTCCTCCTGGAATATTTGATAGGGCCGCTATGAGATCTGCGTTAAAATACAAATACAAACCGCAAATAAGGGATGGTCAGGCAATAGAGGTTCCAAACGTTAGGACGGTGGTAATTTTTAAGATTGAAGACCCAAGCAAGCCAGTAGATTATGTTCCAGAGGGGTGTGATTAAATTTTTGACATGAAAAGTATAAGCCTGCCAATAAAAGTTCTTCTTATCTCAGCAGTTTTAAGCTTGTTGCCTGTAGTTGTCGATGTTGTTTCAGTGGACTATAAAGGAAGCTCCTTACAAGCTGCAGACGATGACCAAAAGAAAAAGAAGAAAAGAAGAAGAACGAAGTTACCTAGTAAAAAAGCACAAAAAATATTACAAGCCTTACAGCCTTTATTGGAAGCAGAGCAATGGGATGCAGCTTTGTTGGCTTTAACACCTATCGCGGCCCCAGATTCTAAATTTACTGGTACGGATAGAGCGAAGATGTATTATTACCAAGGGTATATTTATTTTTCTAATGAAGAATACGCCAAAGCTGAAGCAGCTTATAAAAGGCTTATTGCGGAACCAGATTCTAACGATCAAGAGCGATTAGGATCCCTTTACTCCTTATCCCAGTTAGCCTATATAAGAGAAGATTACAGGGGTGCGGTTAATTATTTGTTGGAATGGCTAGAATTAGAAGAGGTCCCTAGTTCTGACGCTTATGGCCTATTATCAACAACCTACTATCAGCTTGAAGAGTTTATTAATGCACAAAAATATATTGATATCGCTATAGAGATGCAAGAGTCTCAAGACATCCCCATAAAAGTTCCTCTTTTAGACGAGGAAGGGAATGAAACTGGTGAAATGGTAGAAACGGGTGAGACTAGAAAAGGGGTTGCAAAAGAGAATCACTACTTATTAAAAATGGCTCTTTACACTGAACTAAAACAAGACCTTGCTGTTCTCCCAATATATGAGATCTTAGTACAACACTATCCTAGAAAAAGGTATTGGACACAATTATCTGCGTTGTATGGTCAGGAAGATAGGCAATTGGATCAAATGGGTGCTTTAGAAGCAGCTTACAATGACAGGCTGCTAGATAAATCAAGAGAATTCACAGCCCTTTCACAGCTTCTTTTTATGTTTGAGAACCCTAGAAAAGCTGCCAAAGTTATTGAAGATGGTATGCGACAAGGAATAGTTAAAAAAGAAGAAAAAACTTTAAAAGCGGCGGCACAGTATTGGCATGCATCCAGGGAATTAAAAAGGGCAAAACCTTATTACAAACAGGCAGCCAATGCTTCAAAAGAGGGTGAGCTGTTTATATTTTTAGGGCAGGTTCATTTTAGCTTAGATGAATTCAACCAAGCGGAAGAGGCAATTAAATCCGGCATTAAAAAGGGTAAATTAAAAGATGAAGCTGCGGCTTATATGCTTCTAGGTCAGATAAATTTTGAAAACCAAAGATGGGAGTCTGCTATTTCTTCGTTTAGGAAGTGTATTGATGTGGCCGAAAGACAATATGATGATAAGAAGAAAAAGCAAAAAGCTAAGAAAAAGAAAGTACAAGATCAAGCAAGAAAATGGGTAACCTATACAGAAGGTGAAGAAGAGAGAGTTGAAGCCTTAAAGCTTAAAAGAAAGGCTTTAGGGGTCTAATTTCTACAATACTCTACGAAAGAATAACTAATACCGCTTTCCTTACTTTGGACCCTGCTCTTTTCCTTCCATTCCTCTTTACACCAAGAGGGGAAATATGTATCAGCTTCTCGGATAACAATTTCAATTTCAGTGATTAGAAGTCTATTCGCTAAAGGCATAAATTCTCTATAAATACTCTCCCCCCCTATGATGCTAATTTTATCAGAGACTTTTCTGGCTTCTTCTAAGGCTTTTGCTTTGGTAGTTACTTCCTTTACGCCAGCTCTATTTATAGGATTCTTAGTCATAACTATATTTTGTCTATCCGGTAGGGGTCTTCCTATCGAGTCAAACGTAGACCTTCCCATAATCATAGCTGTGTTTAAGGTGTTCTTCTGAAAGTACAGAAGGTCTTCCTTTATGTCCCAGGGAATCTTTCCATTTTTCCCAATCGCTAAATTTTTATCAACAGCTGCTATCAGAAATATATCCATTTTAAATTGCTATCGGAGCCGCTATAAAAGGGTGAGGGTCATAATTAGTCAACTTAAAGTCATTTATATCAAATTCGAACAAGCTAGCTTTATTTTGAATAGTAAGCTTTGGTAAGGAGCGAGGATCTCTTTTCAATTGCTTCTCTACTTGTTCTAGGTGATTTACGTATATATGCGTATCTCCAAATGAGTGTACAAATTCCCCTGGCTCTAGGCCAGTCACCCTTGCAATCATTAAAGTTAAAAGTGAGTAAGATGCTATATTATAAGGCACCCCAAGAAACACATCAGCACTCCTTTGATAGAGCTGACAAGAAAGCTTGCCATCGCTCACATAAAATTGAAAGAGGGTATGACAAGGCGGTAATCCGGATTTAACCATTATGGGAATTTCTTTAGGGTTCCAGGCCGATACTATTAATCTTCTTGAATTAGGATTACTTTTAATATCTGCAACTACTTGCTCTAATTGATCAACACCTTCAAAGTTTCTCCATTGTTTTCCATAAACTGGACCTAGATCTCCATATTTCTCTGCAAAATCATCTTCAGAAATAATTTTTTCTACAAAAACTTGCATCATTTCTTTCCATTCAGATGAATGCATAGGGCAATCATCTGCTTGATTGGTTCGGTTTAGCCAGCTTTGGAAGGGCCAATCGTTCCAGATATTTACTCTATTTTTTACTAGATATCTTATGTTTGTATCTCCTTTTATAAACCACAATAGCTCATGGATGATTGAATCAAGATTAACCTTTTTAGTAGTCATTAGAGGAAAACCATCATTTAGATCAAATCTCATTTGATGACCGAATATACTGATAGTTCCGGTTCCGGTTCTATCTTCTTTTTTTGTTCCCGTTTCTTTTATTAACTGAAGTAAATCAAGATATTGTTTCATTTTCAGAACCATTCTTTAAATGTGAATAATAAATTAGATATAGGCCTATTACTATCATTGGTAAGCAAAGCATTTGCCCCCTTGTAAAAAGGTCAAAAGCAACAAGTCCTATGTGTCCGTCTGGAGTCCTATAAAACTCTGTACAAAACCTTAAAACACCATAACCAATTAAGAAGTAACCAGAGATATTCATGGTAGGTTTTGGCTTTCTTGATATCCAGAGTAGAAATACAAATAGAAGAACTCCCTCAGCTAAGGCTTGATAAAGTTGTGAAGGATGTCTTAAGACACTTAAAGAGTCCGAAGGGAAAATTACTCCCCAGGTAGAATTTGTGGGCCTACCTAATAACTCAGAATTTAAAAAGTTACCTACCCTTACTGTACCTAGTCCCGGTGGAATGCAGGGAGCTATGCGGTCCATTAACCAAAAGTACTTAATTCTCCATCTCTTAGCTAACAGAAGGGTAGAAATTAATACTCCTATTAGACCTCCATGGAAAGATAAACCTCCTTCCCATACTCGAAAAATAGAAAGTGGATCAGCAATCACTTGTCCTAAGGAATAGAAAAACATGTAACCCAGCCTTCCTCCAATGATAGCCCCAATAACGCCATAGAATATTAAGTCGCTTACCTGGTCTGATGAAAGAGAGTTTGATCTTTTAATCATCAAATAATAGATTAAAGAAATAGCCCCGATCCAAGTTAAGCTATACCATCTTATGGCCAATGGCCCAAGCTGAAGTGCTATAGGGTCTATTTCAGGCAGGATCATGAAGGTTTTCTTATCATGTCTACCATGTCATATACTTGTTGTGGCGGCTTCTTAGTCAAGGTTGAGACTGTCGTGGCTAAGACAAAATTAACAAGCATGCCTATGCTGCCTATGCCTTCAGGAGAGATAGACATTAGCCAATAATCCTCACTATTAAGACTTGGATTTATGAACTTGAAATAAATAATATATGTAGCTGTAAAAATTAAACCTCCTAGCATGCCCGTTATGGCGCCTTCTTTATTGAGCCTTTTATAAAAGATTCCTAAAAATAAAGCAGGAAAGAAAGTTGCAGCCGCTAAACCAAAAGCAAAAGCTACTACTTGAGCAACAAAAGCAGGGGGATAGATACCAAATATACCCGCTATACCAATCGCAGCAGCTGCTGCAAGTCTTGCGTACCTTAGCTCTTGTTTTTCAGTTATGTGTGGCATGTAAGTTTTTTTTAGAAGGTCATGAGAGATGGAAGAGGATATAACCAATAGAAGGCCGGCGGCAGTTGATAAAGCAGCAGCCAGACCTCCTGCTGCTACTAACGCAATAACCCATCCAGGTAATTTAGCTATCTCTGGATTAGCAAGAACAATAATATCTCTGTCTATATAAACTTCATTAGAGTTAGTCTGATCAGTTTTATTTTCTAATAATCTCTCCCCATAGATACCTGTTCCTTCGGAAAAACTAGGCTTTATTCCTTCTAGGGCATTACCAGAAGAGTATCTTATGGCGCCATCATTATTCTTATCTTTCCATGCAATTAGACCTATTTCTTCCCAGTTCTTGAACCATTTAGGTGCTGTTGTATAGTTCTGATCTTGAATTGAGTCAATCAGATTCATTCTTGCAAATGCCGATACAGCCGGAGCAGTTGTATATAAGAGGGCTATAAATATGAGAGCATAACCGGCAGACTTTCTAGCATCACCAACATTCGGAACAGTAAAAAATCTAACAATTACATGAGGAAGGCCAGCTGTCCCGAACATCAAAGCAGCGGTTATACAAAAAATGTCTATAGTGCTCTTAGTATTTTTTGTATATTCGGTAAACCCTAGTTCTAAGGTAACTTGATCTAGTTTATCAAGCAGGAAAGTCGAACTATCCACCAAAGTACTTCCAAACCCTACTTGAGGAATTGCGCTCCCAGTCATAAGAATAGAAATAAATATTGCAGGAACTAGGTAGGCAAATATAAGGACACAATATTGAGCTACCTGAGTATAGGTTATTCCTTTCATTCCTCCCAAAACGGCGTAAAAGAAAACTATGGCCATTCCTACAATTACACCAGTGTCTATATCAACTTCTAGAAACCTAGAAAAAACAATTCCCACACCGCGCATTTGCCCAGCGATATAAGTAAAGGAGATAAAGATTAAACATAGAACAGCAACCTTTCTAGCAAATTGAGAATAATACCTTTCACCTATAAAGTCAGGTACCGTAAATTTACCAAACTTTCTTAAATAAGGTGCTAGCAAAAGGGCTAAGAGTACGTAACCCCCAGTCCATCCCATGAGGTAGACCGAACCGTCCTTTCCCAGAAACGCGATTAGTCCTGCCATAGATAAAAAAGAGGCCGCTGACATCCAATCAGCAGCAGTTGCCATACCATTAGCTATGGGGTGCACACCTTTCCCTGCTACATAAAAGTCATTGGTTGATTGAGCTTTAGACCATATGGCTATACCTATATAAAGCGCAAAGGTTATTCCTACAAAGATATAAGTTAATAGCTGAACACTCATTAATCAGGATCTATTTTTTTAGTTGCTTTTTCATCTAATTTTTTCATTAAGAAAACATAGATAAATATAAGTAAAACAAAAATATATATGCTTCCTTGTTGGGCAAACCAGAAGCCTAGCTTGAAGCCTCCTATCTTAAATTGATCAAGAAAATCAGAGAATAAGATTCCGAAACCAAAAGAAACAAGAAACCACACCAACAAAAGCATAGAGATAATTTTGAGATTTGAATTCCAATACTCTTTATTTCTGTTATCCATTTACCTCATTAACAAGTTTAAAGCCATTATCATAACTAAAAATGCAAACGCTATTCTAAGTTTTTTTTGTTTCATTCGATGAGCAATATTTACTCCAAATTTAGCAGTGAGAGAGCTCATTATTCCAACAACTATCGTGGCTGGAAGGTAGACATATCCCACACTATAATTTGGTAAGTTAATATCGTTAAGGCCAATAACCATATAAGAAATTGACCCTGAGATTGCTATTGGGATTCCACAAGCAGCTGAAGTACCTATTGCATTCATCATCTTAAGGCCTCTGTGATAGAAATAAGGAACTGAGAATATACCCCCACCTATACCAAAAACACCCGAAAGCCATCCTATCCCTCCGCCAGCAATAACAGGTCCAAATAGATTGGTTTGGGGGTTTTGAGGGGGGGGAGGAAATTCAAAGATCAATTGTATTGAAGCTACCACTAGGAATAAAGAAACTAATCCTTGTAGAGTATTGCTTTCTAATAAACCCGCCGTAAAACCTCCTAGAGCAGACCCTATAACAATACTTGGAGCAACTACCCTAATTAAGCCCCAGTCCACTGCATCTTTTATATTATGTGAAAATGTTGAAGAGATTGAACTAAAAACAATTACACCCAATGAACTGCCTAAAACCATATGTGATAGAATTTCATCAGCAAAGCCAAGGTACGAGAATACGAAGAAAAAAGTTGGTATTATGATTATTCCACCACCTATGCCAAAGAGACCAGCAAGAACACCAGAAAATGTGCCAAGAAAAAAGTATAAGAAGATTTCCAAGGGCTTATTTTATCACTAACTTCTGTGTCCTCTTATAATTTATGTGTCTAGTTGCCTTATCTATAGAGAAAGCAAAAGACTGGAAAGGCAAGGAAGCTTACTTCTATACCATTATTGCTAACAGAGATGAGTATCATGAAAGACCTACAGGCCAGATGCATTGGTGGGCGGATAAGGAAATCATAGCAGGAAAAGACAATGAAGCAGGAGGGGCATGGTTGGGTTTTAGTAAAGGGGGAAGGTTCGCTGCATTAACAAACTATAAAGAAAATACTAATCAGGAATTTAAACTTTCACGAGGATTGTTAGTAACTCAGTTCTTAGAGTCTAATCTATCATCTAAAGCTTATTTAGAGAGCTTGGATATAGAGAATTATGCAGGCTTTAATTTAATAGTAGGAGATATGACTGGATTATTTTACTTTTGTAATAGGTCTGAGGGTATTTATTTTATGCCTGAAGGAGTTCACGCACTTGGAAACTTAACTTTGAATGCAGACTCACCAAAGATTGCATCAGTTGTCAGAGATTTACAAGAACTTAGTCTTTCAAAGTTTGATATCGATTCTGCTCTAAGAATGATGAGAAAGGAACAAGGAAGACTGCATGAAAAGACAAAAATAGAGTTAAAACCAAAGGAAGCAACAGAGATACCATATAGGTTTATTAAATCTAATATATACGGTACTAGATGTACAACTATTTGCAGAACTCTGCCATCTGGAGATATTGATGTTTGTGAACAAACTTATTTAGAAGACGGGGTTAAAGGAAGTAAGAAAGAATTCACTTTTAATATCAAGAATATAATTCCTTAAGGCATGAATGATAATAAGGTAAGAAGCTAATTAAAACTTTCCTGTAGGTTTTCTTCTTAAACTCAACTCCTCCATATATAGGGTGCCAGTAATTTGCCCAGACCCACTTATCAAACTCGACTGGCGATGAAGCATTAAGGTTTATATTGCTATCATCACAAAGAATTTCTGCCAAAAACCATTTTTGAGTTTGCCCTATAAATTTACTATTTCTGAACCTAAAATATTTAGGAATTCTATTTTTTGGAACTTTATAATCAAACCATTCCTCGCTTTCTTTGATTATCCTTATATCTTCCTTTTCTAAGCCGACCTCTTCTTGTGTTTCTCTATAAATGGCATCTATTGGGCTCTCGTCTTTATCTAAACCACCTTGAGGGAATTGCCACCCGTAACCGTCTTTTCTTCTACACCAAAGAATCTTTCCAGCCTTATTAACAATAATGATGGCAACATTAGGTCTGTAGTCTTCTTTATTTTCCAATTTAATTCATTATAGATTGATCGCTTCTAACTATAATAGGTCTATATTTAGTAAGAAGTTATGAAATTAGCATTATTTGATTTAGATGACACTCTTTTATCTGGAGATACAGAAGGTGAATGGGTAAATTTCATGATTGAAAATAGCATAGTGAAGGATAATTCATTCTTAGAGAAGATGTCAGTCTTTACAAGAAATTATAGAAACGGAAGTTTGGATATATTTGAATACTCTAACTTCTTGTTAAGTCCCTTAGACGGTATTAGAACTTCAGATATTAGAGATAAAGTAGAAGAATTTTCTAATAAGGTGGTTAATAAATTATCTGACGACACCACTTACAACCTGCTCAAGAGACATTCTTCCGATGAATGTGTTATAACTTCTGGCACCTTATCCTTTTTAGTTAAAGAGATTTCTAATGAATTAGGAGTAAGGCACTATTTTGGTACGGATGCTGAAATAAATAATGGCCTATATACAGGTAAAGTATCTGGTTATCCTAACTTTTCTGATGAAAAAGTTAGAAGGGTTAAGGAATGGATAGGTTATCAGTCTTTTGAAGAAATATATGCTTATTCGGATTCTATACACGATCTAGCTTTGTTAGAGTTTTCTGATTTTCCTACTGCCGTTAACCCTGATACGCAGCTATTGGAAGTGGCTAAAAAGAAAAATTGGGAAATAGATAGATCTAGACTAAAAAGTTAATCGTAATCTTCCATAGAAGGGCAACTGCACATAAGGTTTCTATCTCCATACACATTATCAACACGGCCTACAGGCGGCCAATACTTTCCTTCCTGTAGAGAATTTAAAGGATATGCAGCTTCAGACCTTTTGTAAGAATGATCCCATTTATCTGAAATTAATGTTTTTGCTGTGTGAGGGGAGTTCTTTAAAAGGTTATCTTCTTTGCTTGATTTACCCATCTCAATATCATTAATTTCTTCTCTTATTTTAATCATGGCTTCACAGAACCTATCTATTTCTTTCAAAGACTCACTTTCAGTTGGTTCTATCATTAGGGTTCCCGATACAGGCCAAGACATTGTAGGAGCATGAAAGCCATAATCTATTAATCTTTTAGCTATATCTTCTATTCCTACCCCTGATTTTTCTTTAAGTGGCCTTATATCAATAATGCATTCGTGTGCGACCAAACCATTCTCGCCTTTAAATAATATTTCATAGTGGTCTTTGAGCTTCGTAGCCATGTAGTTAGTATTTAAAATAGCAGACTCTGTTGCTTTCACAAGACCTTCGGTTCCCATCATCTTCATGTACATCCAACTAATAGGTAAGATGCTAGCGCTTCCCCAGTCTGACCCTGATACTGGTCCAACTTTATCTATTTTATTATGTTTGCTAGGTAGAAATTCTTTTAGTTTATCGACCACTCCTATTGGACCTATGCCAGGTCCTCCACCTCCATGTGGAATACTAAAGGTTTTATGTAAATTTAAGTGTGATACATCTCCACCAAAAAAACCTGGATAACAAAGACCAACCATGGCATTGAAATTAGCTCCATCAATATAAACAAAGGCTCCATGAGAGTGGATTATTTCACATACCTCAGTAACTGTTGTTTCAAAAACACCATGTGTAGATGGGTAAGTGATCATTAATGAAGATAAGTTTTTTGTATATTTCTCCGCTTTGTCTCTCAGGTCTTTTAAATCTATATTTCCTTGATCATCACACTCAATTGGTACTACCTTCAGGCCTACCATTTGTGCTGAAGCAGGGTTAGTTCCATGGGCTGATTTTGGTATTAAACAAATATTTCTTTCATTATCGCCATTGTCTTTATGAAAGGCATCAATAGCCAACAAGCCTGCATACTCTCCTTGTGAGCCAGCATTAGGCTGTATGGAAATAGCTGAATATCCAGTCAAGTCAGCTAACATACTTTCAATTTCAGATATTAATTGTTCATAACCTTGAAGTTGTTCTTTAGGAGCGAAAGGATGTATTTGAGAGAACTCAGGCCAGCTAACAGGAATCATTTCAGAAGTTGCGTTTAGTTTCATTGTACAAGACCCCAGAGGAATCATAGCCCTGTCTAAGGCAATATCTTTATCGCAAAGCCTTCTTACATACCTCAACATCTCAGTTTCTGTTTGGTGATTTGAAAATACAGGATGGGTTAAGAAACTAGTTTTTCTTATTAGCTCTTTAGGAAAAGAATTATTGTCAGTCTCTTCTATCTTAATTTCTTTACCTAAAAATATTGTAAGTAGAATCATTACATCATCCAAGGAAGAGGTCTCGTCTAAAGATACTCCTAAAGTTTCATCATCAACTATTCTTAAATTACATTCTTGCGATAAGGCCCTATCAATTATCTCTTTTGTCTTGTCTTTTGTGGAGACAGTCAAGGTATCAAAGAAAGATTCATGCAATAACTCAAATCCATTCTCTTTAAGATTTTGTGCTAATAGCTTGGTTAAATGATTAACATTCCTAGCTATTTGTTTTAAACCTTCTGGTCCATGATAAATAGCATAGAAACCGGCCATAATGGCAAGTAATGCCTGTGCTGTGCATATATTGCTCGTCGCCTTTTCTCTTCGAATATGCTGTTCCCGTGTTTGCAAAGCCAATCTATAGGCAAGGTCTCCAGAGCTATCTACGGATACTCCAACTATCCTTCCTGGAAGAGATCTTTTTAGGTTCTCGTTTACGGCTATAAAGGCTGCATGTGGACCTCCGCAACCAAGCGGAACCCCAAATCTTTGAGAAGATCCGACTACTATGTCTGCGCCTAGCTCTCCAGGCGACTTCAGTAAAGTAAGAGCAAGTAAGTCGCAAGCAAAAACTACAAGGCCATCTTTACCATGAGCATCCTTAATAGTTTTCTCAAAATTTGCAATTCTACCGTCTGATCCAGGATATTGAAGTAGTATTCCAAAATAGTCACAAGAATCCGCTTCCTCAGGACGTCCTAATTTAATATCTATTCCTAATGGCAATGCCCGTGTCTTTAAAACATTGATCGTATTATTGAAACAATTCTGATCTATAAAAAAGATATTAGATTTAGATTTAGACGACCTTTTAGCAAGTGTCATTGCTTCGGCAGCAGCAGTGGCTTCATCTAATAAAGAAGCATTGGCAATATCCATTGTGGTTAAGTCACTAACCATAGTTTGAAAGTTAATTAAGGCCTCTAATCTACCCTGTGAAATTTCTGGTTGATAGGGCGTGTAAGAGGTGTACCATCCTGGGTTCTCGAAGACATTTCTTTGAATAACTTTAGGAGTAATGGTGGCGTAATGCCCCTGTCCGATATAGTTCTTGAACACTTTGTTTTGTAAAGAGAGTTCTCTTAACTCTTTTAGGGCGGCTTCTTCGGTCTTTTCTTCCCCAATATCAGTTTTTTTCTTTTCTAGGATTTTGTTAGGGACAACCGCATCTATAAAAGATTCCATAGAATTGAATCCAATGGTCTTCAGCATATGATCTAAGTCATTATCATCGGGTCCTATATGCCTTCTAGAAAAAAGGCTGAGATCTTTTCTTTCTTTCAATGTCAAAGCTTATTCTTCTTCACAAAATATTTGATATTCTTCTTCAGTCATAAGGCTTTCAAATCCTTCAGTGCTGGTAATCCTTATCTTATAAAACCAGCCTTCTTGAAGTGGAGATGTATTTACTGTTTCTGGTTCATCAAGGAGTTTCTCATTAATCTCAATAACCTCTCCTGATAAAGGAGCATATATGTCTGAAGCTGCTTTTACAGACTCAACTATTGCTGACTCTTCTTCAGCATCAATATAACTTCCTATCTCAGGGAGTTCTATAAACACGATATCTCCCAACAAGCCCTGTGCTTGATCACTAATTCCTACAGTTAAAACTCCATCTTCATCTATTCTTCCCCATTCATGCGTTGGCAGATATCTAATCTCTTTAGTTAGGTCGGTCATCTTCTTTCCTTAAATACTTCCTTACCTTCGTTTATAAATTTTGGAGAGCC
The DNA here is from genome assembly GCA_002730855.1 of Gammaproteobacteria bacterium. GTDB lineage: Bacteria > Pseudomonadota > Gammaproteobacteria > Magnimaribacterales > Magnimaribacteraceae. The sequence continues at coordinate 4,801 of PCBA01000046.1, read as the reverse complement.
TATTTTAGCCTGTATTAACTTACCACGGGACTCTGCGAAGCAAATTTTTGTATTTTCTCTAGGCAGCCTTGCCAGGGCAATTGGTTTTTTTAAAGTAGGGGAATAGGTACCACTCGTTACAACACCCTCAAGCTTTTTCTCTTCATCTAAATACAGTTTCTGTCCTTGTCTTAAGATGGTTCTTTCATTTAGTAAAATTCCAACGAGCTCATGATATTTGTTCTCTCTTAGAATTTTTGAAAGAGCGCCCTTGCCTATGAAATTTCTTTCTTCGTCTAACCAAGAGACTGTCCTGGCCATATTGCATTCAAGGGGAGAAATAGACTCATTCATTTCAAAACCATAAAGGTTCATTCCTGCCTCTAGTCTGAGTGTATCTCTAGCTGCTAGACCTATAGGGCTGGCCCCAATTTTTAAAGCACTGTCCCAAAATAATTGTGATTGTCCATTAGGAAGGATAACTTCAAAGCCTTTTTCTCCTGTATAACCAGTTTTGACAGCCATAACATCATCTTTATATACACCTTGCCCTCTTTTCTTCGATTCTAAAGAACTAACTGAGTGAAAGCCTAAGTCTTTCAAGATCTTTAGAGATTTAGGCCCTTGAACTGCGATCATTGACAGATCTTCCCGCTCTTTTATCTTTACATTAAACCCAGAAGATTTTGAAGATATCCATTTTAAATTTTCTTCACGGGTTGCGCAGTTAACTACCAATCTATAACCAAATTCCATCTTATAAGCAATTAGGTCATCAATTACGCCAGCCCCTTCATTGAGCATTGCTGAATACAGACCCTCGCAGTCCTCCTTTAATTTATCTACATCATTTGCAATGAGAGTCCTTATAAAATGTTTTACATCGGGCCCTTTAAAATCAAGTATGGTCATATGCGAAACATCAAAAATACCACAACCTTTCCTTACCTCTTCGTGTTCTAAAATTTGAGAACCATAATTAATTGGCATTGACCAGCCATGGAAATCAACCATCTTTGCTTTGGCATCAATATGCTTTTCGAATAGTGGAGTTTTTTTATTCAAGGACCAATGTTTAAAATGCAATTGTAACCTTTAAGCAAAAAGTTGTCTTAAGCAAATTTGACTTTATCCACCGAAGTTGTGGATAAGTTTGTTAACTAAATTCTGCATGTAAGGTAAATGAAGGGGAGAATAAAATTGATCGAAATTCGAACAATTTCTTTTTTATCTGTTAACCGATAGTTGACGATGATAATATCGCATCGTTTTAAATAACTATTAAGTGAAATGGAATATTTGTCACAATTTGAAGAATTAAAGGAAAAGGAAATGAGCCTTGATCTTACTCGCGGTAAACCAGCAAGTGATCAATTAGATCTTTCTCGCCCATTAGACTCTCTCAATATTGATAGTTATATTTCAGATGGCGTAGATATAAGAAATTATGGTCAAGTAAAAGGATTGTACGAATGTAGGAAGCTAGGCTCAAAGATATTAGGCTGCAATGAAGAATATGTTTGGGCTGGAGGAAATAGTAGTCTTACTTTGATGTCTCAATATCTTTCATATCTATGTATTCAGGGTGTAGGAGATGGGCCATGGTCTTCAGAAGAGAGGGTTTCTGTTCTGTGCCCTGTTCCAGGATATGATAGACACTTTTTTCTGAGTGAAAGCCTAGGAATCAACATGATTCCTGTCCCGTTAACCGGTCAAGGGCCCGATTTGAACTTAATTAGGTCTTACATTGAATCGGATGACTCCATTAGGGGTATTTGGTGTGTACCAAAACATTCTAATCCCACAGGTGAAACATATAGCAAGGAAACTATTGAAGGATTAATAGATATATTTAGTAAAACCAGAAAGAAAAGCAGGATATTTTGGGATAATGCCTACGCCGTTCATGATTTTTCAGGATTGGAGGTCTTAGAAGACATCTTTTCTATTGCAAAAAAGAAAGGAAGCGAAGATTTGGTGGTAGAGTTTGGCTCCACATCTAAAATAACCTACTCAGGAGCAGGGATAGGTTTTATTGCTTTATCGCAAACCAACCAAGATTCATTCCTGCCTTTCTATTCCGCTTTAATAATAGGCCCTGATAAATTAAATCAGAAAAGGCATATAAGATTCTTTGAAGAAAATGAATTGCTGCAACATATGAGAAAACATGCTGATTTAATTAAACCCAAGTTTGAGTTAGTTCAGAAGTGGCTATCAGGGCAAGAGTACGGCTCATGGACAAGGCCTACTGGCGGGGATTTTGTTTTATTAAAGACAAAGCCTGGCCTTGCAAAAAGGATAATTTCTTTAGCAAGTGAATTAGGCCTCAAATTAACTCCCGCCGGATCAACCCATCCTTATGGGGTAGATCCTGAAGATCAATATCTTAGAATTGCACCTACAGCTTGTTCAATTGAGGAATTAGACTCAGCAATGGAGATATTGGTTTGTTGTCTTGGTTTGGCTAACCAGGACAATTAAAAAAACTTAATTTTTACTATTTTCTAATACCTCGTAAGAATCTCCATCAAACCCACCGAAAAATACAGGCACATCTGGATGCTCTATGGGTATGTTGCTGTCATCTACTAATAAGTTTTGTTGAGAGACGTAGGCTGAATAAAAGACTTGATCATTTTCTGCGAATACATGGTAAAAGGGTTGATCTTTCTTTGGCCTTATAGCTACAGGAATAGATTTATACCATTCTTCAGTATTGTTAAATTCAGGGTCAACATCGTAAATTACCCCTCTAAAATCAAGGTACTTATGTTTGACTACTTGACCTAGGGAGTAAGCTGTTTCTACTGTCTTCTTCATATAATTAAATCGTTTAAATTTATCGATTGATTAAGAATATCATCAGAACTTATTTTAACTTTATTTTCAACTAACTTTCTACAAATTAAAAATTCTTTTGGATTATTGACAGCATCTACAGCAATAAGTTCTTCATCTTTTAAGTAGAACAACATAAATTTGGATTCATCTTGGCTGCCTCTAATCAAAACCTGATCATGTTCTCCTGATAGGCCTACGATTTGGAGTTTATGATCATATTGGTCTGACCAAAACCAAGGCACTTGATTATAAGCAATCTTGTTGCCCATAATAGAGGAAGCGACAGTCTTAGATTGTTCCATTGCGTTATGAACAGATTCTAATCTTAATCTACGATTTAGTTTTTTATTTGGGTGGTTGGTGCAATCTCCACAAGCATATATTTTTTTGTCTTCAGTTTGTGCATATTCGTCTACACAAATACCGTTATCACAACTCAGTCCAGATTCTTCAGCTAATTCGATATTAGGAATAACTCCTGCACCTATTACCACTGTTTCTGCTTGAATCGACGAACCGCCAGAACAAATAACTTGCTCAACTGTTTTTTTACCATCAATCTTTTCTAGGCTCTCATTAAGAATAAATTCAACTTCATTCTTAGAGTGAAGTTTCTGATAATAGTCTGAAATAATTGGATCCACTGTTCTATTCATTACTCTATCTGCCATCTCTATGACCGTAATTTTGGTGTCAAATTCTTTGGCCGCTGCAGCTACTTCTAGCCCTATGTAACCTGCGCCAACTATTGCTAGATTGTTGCCCTTCATAAGGTCTTCTTTAAGTGACTCAGCATCGTCGATTCCTCTTAAATAGTGTATTCCTTTAAGTTCTGATCCAGGAAATTGTAGCTTTCTGACCCTACTGCCTGTGGCCAACACTAGCTTGTCGTACCCAATAGATTTGTTGTCAGATAGGTGAACTAGACAGTTTTCTCGATCTATTTTGACAGCTTTAACGGCTAAATTGAGCTGTATAGAATTTTCCTGGAAGAATTCAATTTTTTTAAAATATAATCTGTCGCTTTCCGTCGAGCCACTTAAGAAACCTTTTGATAGAGGAGGGCGTTGATAAGGGAGGTGGTTTTCCTCCCCTACTAAAGTTATTGAGCCTGAATAGCCTTCTTTTCTTAAAGAGGCAATACACTGAATTGCTGCCTGTCCTCCTCCAACTACTACTAATTCTTCCATAAACTAAAAAGTTCTCGATTAATTGCTCAATTATGAATAAAGTCTACAACTTATTTATCAATTAGGGAGAAATAAAATGATAGGAATAGTGGCTACTTTAAAAATAAAAGAAGGCTCAGGAAGTGAGTTTGAGGCCATAGCAAGCCAACTCGTTGAAAAGGTAAATGCCAATGAAGATGGTGTTGTTTACTATGACTTATATAAACAAGATGACACTACTTATGTTTTCTTAGAAAAGTACAAAGATCAAGAAGCACAAGATGCGCATGGGAAAACTGATTACTTCAGAGAATTGGGAGCACAAATGGGTCCATTTATGGCAGGTGCTCCTGAGATAAAAGTTCTTCAGTCGGTATAGCTTTAACCAAGATGAGGTTTAGAAAGATATTCTCTAGACCTCATTTCCACTAATCTGCTCAGAGTTCTTTTGTAAGGTCCTGTCAATCTTTGGCCCTTATATAGATCTTCTAGGCCTGATTCTAAAGATAGAATCAGGTTTACTTTTCGTTCATAGCATTCGTCTACAAGTGCTATAAACCTTCTAGCTGAATCTTCATTATCAGCACTAAAGATTGGTATTTCGGACACAAAGACAGTATGAAATTCTGTGCATATCTCAATATAGTCTTTTGCGCTTCTTGGCCCTTCACATATTTCTTTGAAATTAAACCAAACAGATCCTTTTGCTTTTTTTAAAGTCTTTATATGCCTTCCTAGGATTTCTACTTCTCCATTCTCTTTATAGTTGCCCCCGGTTAAATTTGAGAAATTCTTTGAAAGCTCTTTAT
>PCBA01000045.1 GCA_002730855.1 Gammaproteobacteria bacterium | reverse complement strand
GGATTATTCAATATATCTACGAATGAGAAAGGTTTCCCGTAGGAAATAAGAATTTGTGAGGCTTTTGAAGAAAAGCCGCATTGTGGAGCATCAGGTGAGCCCTTCATGTACAACAGTAATGGATTCTCGTTTACCTGCTTTTCTAGATCTTCAATTATTGTCATTCTTTTATTTTATCTTATTTACATATATCAAGATATTTTTTTAAAGTGTTTTCTAATCCATATATTAAAGAATCAGAAATAAGAGCATGACCTATAGAAACTTCGTCTGCCGGTACTCTGTCTAAGAAAAAAGCTAGATTTTCTAAATCAAGATCATGTCCAGCGTTAACTCCTAAATTTAATGTACGAGCTTTATTGTAGCTGAGAATAAATGGTTCAATAGTATGCTCTCCAGGATTATCTGCATACGGACCAGTATAAAATTCAACCCTATCTGCTCCTACGTTTTTAGCCCCTTCTAATTGACCTTCTTCCGGGTCAACAAAAAAACTAACTCTGTTGGCATGTTCTTTTAGTCCTTCCACTAAGTCTTTATCTTGGTTAAGATCTCTATGAATAAAATCCCATCCATGATCAGATGTAATTTGATCTAAAGAATCCGGGACAAGAGTGCATTGATCAGGTTTAGCAATTTCAATAATTTTTTGAAAGCCTGGATAATCAATATTACTTTTTGAATATGGATTACCTTCGATATTAAACTCAACTTTTTGGTTTAAAGTTAATTCTCTGAGATTAAAAACATCATCAGGTGTGATGTGTCTTAAATCTGGTCTCGGATGAACAGTGATTCCAGAAACTCCGCTATCTATAATTAACTTAGAAAGGGTTAATATATCTGGATTCTTCCCTCTCCTAGCATTTCTTAGCCATGCTATTTTATTAACATTAACGCTTAAATTAGTCATTTATAAATCATTCTTAATAACGACCTTACCACTGCCGTGTCGGGTCGCCACTTTTTTATGTGCTTTAGATATATCTGAAATAGAATAGATCGAATCAATAACGGGTTTTATGATTCCGTTTTCAACTAAAAAAGTTAATTCTTGAAGGCCAGATAAACTTGGCCTGTAAATAGACCAATGAACATTTATGGGCTTGTGCTTCTTTTTTTGTTGCTGCCTTAATAATAAAGCTTGAGGAACTCCAAACAGTATTCCTTTATCGTCTACCGTATTGATTAGTGGATGCGTGAGCGTAATGTAATGGGATGAAGATTCATTTTTTAAAATATTACAACATTTATCTATAGAATTTTCTAACACAGAATCCCCTAAAAGATCATAGGCAATATCATAATCCTTTAATATATCGTGAAAATTATTAACTTCATAATCAATTACAGTTTCAGCTCCAATCGATTTTAGTAATTCAATATTAGTAGAGCTACAAGTAGTAGTAACCTTACAACCCCAATGTGAAAAAAGCTGTATGGCAGCAGTGCCAACTCCACCGGCCCCTCCTTGAATGAAAAGATTTTTTCCTTCTAAATCTTCAGGCCTTAAACCTGCCCACCTGATAAATGCTGACCAAGTAGTCAAAGTAACATAAGGTAAGGAGGCAGCTTCTTCATGTGATAAATTCTTAGGCTTTAAATCTATTTCTTCTTGGTTTATAACAGAATATTCTGCATAAGTTCCACTTCCAGGGCTAGCGGTGCATCCCCAGACTTCATCTCCTTCTTGGAATCTACTAACTTTATTGCCTTTCTTAATTACATAGCCTGAAAAATCTGATCCAATTATCCAAGGAAAATTTATTCTTCTTTGTTTCTCAAAGATAGTACGCCCATAACCTTCTCTTCTCATAAGATCTATGGGGTTAACTGAACTTGCTTCTATCTTTACTAAGACTTGGTTAGGTCTTGGTTCAGGAATAGATATTGTTTCATCTATATCTATACATGACTCATCACCATAGTTGTTTATTACTGCTGCGTACATCATTTGTGTCTTTAAATATTAGGATCAAAAATAACTTTTATACAGTCATATGATTTATCTTGAGCAACTTTGAAGGCTTCTTTCGCATCATCTAAGGAAAATCTATGAGTAATCAAAGTCTCTCCAATAGCCGGAAAGATTGATAAAAGTTTTGCAGCTACTTCAAAATCTTTTATTCCGGACGTAGAACCATACATGATCGAGGGAAATATTTTTATCTCATTCATAATCACTTTCATTCCTGGCAGATTAATTCCCTCCATCGGAATACCCAGTAACACTATCCAAGAGCCTGGTTTAGCTGTCCTTGCGCTTTTGTCCAAAGTTTCATTGCTTCCAACGCAGTCCACAACCCTATCGTAGAGTCCATCTACAATACCAGCCCCTAATTTACTACCGGCTTCATTTTGATGATCATATTTAGCTAATAGGTCAACTTCACATCCTATATATTTTGCTGCTGCAATAGTACATAGCCCAATAGTACCTCCTCCTATAACTGCAATTTTATGATTTGATTTTGTTTCCGTTCTTATCAAACCATGCAAAGCAACAGCTAAAGGTTCAATTAAACAGGCGTCTTGAAGGGGAATTTTTTTATCTAGAGTTATTAGGCAATCTTCTGGAACCATTATTTGTTCAGACATACCTCCGTTAATGCTCATGCCCATTCCTTTAGAATCGCTTTTACAAAGGTGATAATTCCCAGATAAACAATAGTGGCATATGCGGCAAGATATAATTGGTTCAATGGCAACAGGAGTTCCGTTAGGTGTTGTTCCAGCTATTTCATGACCTGCTACATGTGGTGAATGAGCTCCAGCTTTTAGTAAATGTAAGTCACTTCCACAAATCCCAGCAGACACAACATCAACCAATACTCCATCTCCTTGCGGCCTATCTATAGAAGAAGTGACGACCTTTCCGTTTGCATAAGAAACTGCTCTCATTAAGTTATACCTGTAAAACTGTTATTAAACCGTCGTAGAAAAAAACTTTTGGTCCTACTTTCAATCTATGAACTCGCTACCACCCCTCCATCACAGGCTATAGTTTGACCTACAGTATAAGCACCTGCCCTAGAGCTAAGAAAGATAGCAAGACCAGCTATATCTTCAGCATTACCAACTCTTCCTCTTGGATTTTGATCACCTATGACAGACCAATCTATATCAGTATCTCCGCCACCTCCAACACCAGTACTTAACATCCATGTTGGAAAAGGGCCAGGTGCAATAGCATTTACAATTATATGATCCTTAACCAGAGAAGCTGCTAAAACACGGGTAAGGTGATGAACTGCAGCCTTAGAAGGTCCATAAGAGAAAGCGTCAAATAAGCCAGTCTTTATTCCATCAATTGATCCTATATTAATAACTCTTGACGGGTCTTCGGCATCTCCTGATTTCTTTAATAAAGGTAATAACTGCTGGGTTAAGAAAAAGATACCTTTTACATTAGTGTCCATCACTTTATCCCAGCCCATCTCAGAATATTGTTCAATAGGCTCCCCCCAAGAAGCCCCAGCATTATTTACTAATATATCTAATGAATTTTCTTTTGTAGATAACTCTTTAACCAAAGTGCCTATTCCCTCAAGATTAGAAAGGTCTGCAGGAATAGAAATACACTCCCCTCCATATTCTTTAGTTAAACGTTTAGCAGTAGCATCGCATGTCTCCGTCTTTCTTGAACTAATATACACCTTAGCTCCGTTAGCTAAAAAACCTGCAGCAATCATTTCTCCTATTCCCCTAGATCCACCAGTTACTAAAGCCACCTTCCCTTCTATTGAAAATAAATCTTTCATAATATTATTCCTTGATTTCTAAATAAAAAACCCAATATATATAGTGTAAGTGCCTTCGGGGCTTACGTAAATTATTTAATAACTTGCTTAATATAAGGAGAAAAAAATGATAAATAATACATTTGATTTACTGTGGAGAGACATCTCTCCTTTTGCAGTAGGTTTTGATAGGACTTTCGATACTTTGGCTTTATTGGCTAACTCGAATCAACAATCTTCAAATTACCCACCATATAACATTAGAAAGCTTAGTGATGATCAGTATACGATTGAACTAGCACTCGCAGGGTTTGAAGAGAAAGAAATTGATATAGAAGCCTCAGGTGAGAACTTAGTAATAAAAGGTTCTAAAGATAAAGACGCATCTGAAGGGCTTTTACATCAGGGCCTAGCGGCTAGAAACTTTGTAAAAAGGTTTGTACTTTCTGATGACATGGTTATTAAAGGTGCCGCCCTAAGTAACGGAATGCTATACATAGGAATAGAGAGAATTATTCCAGAAGAAAAGAAGGCTAGAAAAATTGAATTTACCTCTAAAAGTAAATTACTAAGTTAAATAGACAAATGAAGAGAGGCTTAGCCTCTCTTCATTTTATCTTCAGATTCATTTTTGTTTGTTAAACCTTTATTTAAGTTAGTTAAGAGATCTTGAATTAAATCAATTGAATTAATTACAAGTTTTTCAGCACCTTTAGAGTAGCCATTAATCCTTTTCTCAACTCTAAGTGCCCTTTCAACATACTTATTTTTACTATCCATATGTAAATTTTAAACTAATATAGAAATAATATTAAATAATGACTTACCTAAAGATTGATAATCTAAATAAGATTGAAGAACAAATAATTGATTTTCAATCTTCTTATTTAGAAGAAAAATCTAACTCTCATGTTGTTATTCAATCCATTAACGGGTATTTAATAGATATAAACGAAATAGAAGCTTCAACTAAAGAACTTTATTCTTGTATAGCAAATGTAACTAATAATAGTTCAGGTATTACAGATATTCTCAAAAATGATCTTGTATTTCTAATTACCTCACCAAAGCTAATTTATTCTGACGAACAAAGCTTGAGCCTAAAGAGTATGGAGAGTATTGAAGAGACACAGGTTTCAAAAAATATAGAAATTCTTTGTAAAGAAAATTTTTTAAACCTTATAAAGGTTTAAAGTGGTTTTTTAAAAAGGAGAGTCATGCGATCACTTTCTCCTATTTCAAGATACTTATCTTTATCTAATTCTTTCATTCTTAAATTTGGCGGTAGTGTCCAAACACCTTTAGGGTGATCTTTTGAATCTTTAGAATTGGAGTTTATTTCAGACTTCGAAACTAATTCAAAACCATGTTTTTTAGCCATATTTATAGCGTGTTCTTCGGTCACATAACCGCTTTTTTTCATCATTTCTATCGAAGTTCCTTCTTTAGCTCTGTGCTCAACTACTCCAAAGATACCGCCGGGTTTTAAAGCTTTGTAGGAATTAGAAAAAATTGTATCTAGTAAGGGCCCGAGCCAGTTATGCAGATTCCTAAAAGTTAATACTGCATCAACACTTTCAGTGTCGGCTAAAGTAGAATCAATATTAACGATTTCAACCCTTCCATAAATAGAATTACCATTCATTTTCTTTTCGAAATTCTCTCTACCTCTTTTGTAATAGCCTCCCGCGTCAGGATTAAAATGAGCTGCTATTAGGGTACCAGGATAATGTATATAGTTAGCTAAAATTTCGGTATACCAGCCTCCTCCCGGAGATAACTCAACCACAGTCATATCAGATGTAATTCCAAAGAAGTTTAAAGTCTCATAAGGGTGCCTATGAATATCTCTAATAACATTCTTAGGAGTTCTGTCCTCACTGACTATTGCTCCTTTTAGATCATGCGCAACTATATTTGGTAGGTAAGAAAGGGTTATCAAAGAGAAGATGAGTATAAATAAATTTTTCATAGTTAAATATTATCTTTAAATAGCTGTCTTTAAAAGAGTAGATATAACTCTTTCTAATTGTTCAATATTTCCGCATTGGAAGACTTTAGTGCAATAGGCTGAATAAGTAGTCATAACAGAATCTCCAGTATTCCAACGATACTTTCCCTCAGGGTTTAACCAAAACACTTGCTTAGATCTTTCTTTGATAATTTTCATTAAATGGGCTTTTTCAGGACCAAAATTATTTCTTGCATCTCCTAATATAACAACAGTAGTCTTCTTATCTATTTCATCTATACATAGACTTACGAAATCCGTTAAAGCCTGACCATAGTCTGTGGAACCCCCTCCGTGCTTCTGCAAGGCAGTTTCAATTGCAACATCAAGATTAGAATCTTTAAATTCATCCGTAACTTCGCCAAGATTAGAAGAAAAAACAAACGCTCTTAGTTTAGATACCACTTCAGTTAAACTAAATAAAAACATTAGCATGAATCTGGCATAAGCCCCTACTGACCCGCTTACATCGCAAATGACATATATCTTAGGACGGTCAACTTTTTTGTAAGACCAACTAAGATTAAATAACACACCTTGATTGACCCAGTTCTCTCTAATAGTTTTCCTTATATCTAATTTTCCTCTTCTAAAATTCTTTTTTCTTCTAGAGTGTAAATTTGCTAGCTTTTTAGCCATTTTTCTAACCAATGAATGTACTTCGTGTAGATAAGATCTATCTATCTGGGCCATATTCATTGATTTAAAGACCTGCTCTCGTAATTGCTCTCCAGAAACATCGCCGTGTAAGAGAAATTGCTGCTGTACGTAATCAGATACCCTTTCCCTTAATCCAGTCAATTGGTTTCTTAGCTCTTGCTCTAAATCTGTAGGTAAATCTTCTTCTCTCGAAGAGCCTATCTGTAAAAGTTCATCTTCTAGTTTTCCTACACCCATTTTCTCTAGAATTCTTCTTGTAAAAACTGAACGCTGAGTGAAATATCTAATTTCTCTAATTTCTGAAGCTTCAGCTGCATCAGCAATTGAAATCATTAATTCAGCTTGAGAGCCTTCTAATAGGGATTTAGCTAAATCAGACTCAACATCTTCAATATCTTTAAGTTCCTTTAAGGTAATTGGTTCTTGTACTTTTATTTCATCAGTAAAGAAATCATCAAAACAGGTTTCAAATTTCTGTTTCTCATCTGGGGTTTTTGGTAAAACTATTGAAAGGCTTCTTTTAAGAAGTTCCCTATCATCATATCCAACTTCATCAATAACTGACATTGCGTCTAATGTTTCAGCTGGAGACACTCTAACATTCGAGTTTCTAAGCGCTTTTACGAAATCAGTTAATACTTTTTCCATCTGAGGTTTCAGTGGCGCGAGAAATTAGAGCAGGTATTTCTTTTTTTACAACTTCTATGTCTTGTTGATGTTTTAACAGTATATTTAAAGTTTCCTCAGCAAGCTTTGCATCTAGCTCTTCTGAATTTAATAAAATTAAAGTCTTTGCCCAATCTATTGTTTCACTTATTGCCGGTTGTTTCTTTAAATCTAATTCCCTAATGCCCTGTACAAAATTAACTAGTTGAATTTGTATAGATTCAGAAATATCGGGGACTCTAGCTTGAACAATCTGTCTTTCTAATTTTGCATCGGGAAAGGGTATGTACAAGTGTAGACATCTTCTTTTTAAAGCATCTCCAATCTCTCGACTATTGTTACTAGTTAACATAACTAAAGGTTTAACTTTAGCTTCTCTAACTCCGAGCTCAGGAATAGATATCTGAAATTCAGATAAAATTTCTAGCAGCAAAGCTTCAAATTCTTCATCAGATTTATCAACCTCATCAATTAATAAAACGGTACCTTTGTCCGAGGTTAAAGCTTTTAATAAAGGTCGCGACTCTAAAAAATCTTCCGAGAAAAAAATATCTTCAAATTTCATTAACCTACTTAATGACTCTTTTAATCCTTTAGCACCCTCTAATACTTCCTGCATTTGTTCTTTTAAGATTTGGGTGTATAAAAGCTGTTTACCGTAACGCCATTCATAGAGAGCTTTTGATTCATCAAGACCTTCATAACACTGCAAACGGATCAGCTCCTTCTTGAAGTACATCGCTGCTGTATTGGCCAGCTCTGTTTTCCCTACGCCCGGAGGTCCTTCAATAAGAATTGGTTTCTCTAGTTCTGAAGCAAGATAAACTGCTGTAGATATTTGATCGCTACAAATATAACCATGTTTAGCAAAACCTTTGGTTATTTTGTTTATAGTTTTTTTAGGTCCGTCTGACATTAATTATCTCCTAATAATTTTTTTAATTCTTCTATAACACTTAAAGGGTCATCTACAAATAAATGATGCATTGTTCCCGGCACTCCAATAACCCTATCTGGAGGTATATTTCCTACGTAGACAGTGTAATCAAGAATTTCCTGCGTAAAAATTTGGCTCATTAAACCATATACAATATAAATAGGACATTGAATTGCCATTAAAGTCTCTGTTAGGTCTTTAGATTGATAGGTTTTCATCATCTTCCCGTCTGACTTAAGCAGCCATCCTTCTTCGGTCTTTTTATACGAATTAATGGCTATATGGTTCAAAAGAAAATCATTTCTACAAGGTTGAGGAGGTATTAGTCTGAAACTTTCTACGGCTGTGGCTTCATCCTCATAGATGAAGTCAGCTCTAATCATGGATCGACTAGAAGAGTAATTTCTTACTTTATCTGGCGGTAAAACAACTATTGAATCAAGTAAATATAGAGACTTAAATATTTCAGGATAAATTGAGGTTGCATTTAAGGAAATCGATCCTCCCATACTATGAGCAATGAAATCTACCGATTTCCAACCCATGTCTTCACATACTGATTTAATTTCTTTCGCGTAAATTTCTTGGGAATAAGATTCTCTGTGTTCGCTATCACCAGATCCAGATAGGTCTATCGCAACTACGCAGTAATCTTCTATAAAGGCTGGAGCAATAAAATCCCACCAATGAGCATTAGCGCTAAAACCATGTATAAAAAACAAACCAGGGTCTTTAATATCGCCCCAAGTAAGATAATGAATTTTAGCTCCTTCTACCTCAATAAAATTTTCTGTCGGTGTAGACAGTAATGATTCTTTAAACCACTCTTGGTTGTTCACTTACGATTCCTTAAGAATTTGCTTTTATGGCGTTTCTTAATGCATTAGATATTTGATGAATATGTTCTTTAGTGGCAATCAGAGGAGGAGATAGGACTAAAAATTCTCCTGAGTACCTAAGTAACACATCATTATCGTAGCAATGTTGAAACACATTGGCTGCAAATTCAGCAGCAGTTAACCTACCAGGGCCAAAGTGAACCGCTCCCATTAAACCTATATTCCTAATATCAATAATTTGATTAAGGCCTTTCAGGCTATGCAAAGCTTCTTCAAAGATGGGCTCTAATTCTTTCGCTTTATCGAACAAACCTTCTTCTTGGTAAACATCCAAAGTAGCTATACCAGCTGCACAAGCTACTGGGTGGCCAGAATAAGTATAACCATGAAAAAGTTCTATCATCGCTTCCGTGCCTTCCATAAGTTGATCGTAAATAGCTGTATCAAAAGCAACCGCACTCATTGGAATAACTGCACCCGTTAACCCTTTAGCCATAGTGATGATGTCAGGACGAACGTTAAATCTATTAGCTGCAAAGGAATCTCCCAATCTTCCAAAGCCAGTAATCACTTCATCAAATATTAATAAAACATCATGTTTAGTACATATTTCCCTTATTCGCTCTAAATAACCTACTGGAGGAACTATTACTCCTCCTGACCCCGTAACTGGCTCTATGATCACTGCAGCAACAGTAGAAGGATCTTGTAAAACTAGTATTTTCTCTAAATCCTCAGCTAAATGTAGTCCCCATTCAGGTTGGCCTTTTGTAAAGGCCATGTCTTCTGGACTCCAGGTATGAGGTAAATGATCTATGCCAGGAAGCAATGGACCAAATGATTTTCTATTGAGTGTTAAGCCACCTACAGAAGTTCCTCCAAAATTAACTCCGTGGTATCCTTTTTCTTTTCCTATAAATTTTGTTTTTTGACCATCGCCTTTAGAAGCATGGTATGCAAGGGCAACTTTTAAAGCAGTCTCTACAGCCTCTGAACCTGAATTTCCAAAAAAAACTCTATCCAATCCTTGGGGCGTTAATTCTGAAATCTTTTCAGCTAACTCAAAAGCTTTAGGATGCGACATATTAAAAGCAGTTGCATAATCCAATTCCGCAACTTGGTGTTGCACAGCCGAAACTATTTTGGGATGGCAGTGACCTGCATTACAGCACCACATTCCAGCTATACCATCTAAAACTTCTCTGCCGTCATCAGATCTATAATGCATACCTTCAGCCGATACTAATAGTCTAGGATTAGCTTTAAATTTCTTATTGGGTGTAAACGGTAACCAGTAATTGTCTAAATTTAGATTTTGCTGTGCACTCATAGTTTTTGTTTTTATTATACTTTATCAATTGGTTCCAATTCTTTTTTTGTAATAAATATACATACAAAAGCAGCTAGTAAGAAAAACATTAAATAAGGGTATATATCCGATAAACTCTGATCCAATAGAATCCATCCAAATACAGCAGGAGAAATAGAGGCACTTAAAAGCATACAGGCATTTAACCAAGATCCTAATTTACCCGATGGATCTATGTCAGCCGAAGCACCGAGAATGAAGATTACCATTATAGTAAATATAATATTCCAGGTTATGTTTCCAAAATAATAAGTGTTAACTGTGGCAACTCCAAAAATAAAGTAAATACAGAAGCTAGATAAAAACAGACAGACTAAGATAGGAATTTTTCTGCCAAGTCTGTTTCCGACCAAACCAACAAGCAATGGGCCTAGTAAACTAAATATGAGCGAAATAGCTATAACAGATCCCACTTTTGAAACCGTCATCCCCAAGTCTTCTACTCCAAAACGTTCCATAAAAGCCCATATTCCACTAGACGGTACTTCAAAAAATAAGACGGCTAAGATTAAGAGAAGATAAACATAATTTGTTGAGTCTTCCTGCCTATCTAAATTTTCTCCATCCGCTATTGACCAATTTCTAGCGAAGAAAAAGGCTAAAGAAAATACAAAATATACATATATAAAATTAGTAAAGAATAGTTCGTAGCCTCCGCTTTCTATCCATCTACTAGAAAAAAGAATCAAAGAAGCTCCAACACAAGAGGCAAATACAGTAAAAGCAGCATAAACTCTATTGGGCTCATTAGAAGCAGCTAAAATTGAATGACCACTGGCTATTAACATTCCACAACCAATCCCAGCCAAAGAT